>NZ_JBHUIX010000012.1:0-80796 GCF_042683065.1 Rhodobacter lacus
TCTTGTTCTTCGGGGGGCGGGGGATGTCGCGTGGCCATTCAAGGTCTGCGGACCAGTTTTCGCTGAACCAGGCGACAGCCCGTTCCGCGCGACGCAGCGTGCAACTTGCTCCACCTTTCAAACGAGGGAGCCACTTCCCGTCATTTTCGGCTTAAGTGGAGATTGTCGAGAGCTCCAGCGCGCGATGCCCCCCATAGATCTAAGCCAGTCGAATGATGCATTCTGTGCACATTTTAGTCTCGGTATCGTTACCGGTCACAACAAAATGGTAATGATACCGATAGTAAAGTGTTCTGCGTTCGGTAATAATACCGATCGCAGAACCCGTTTGAGAGCCATGGAAGACTTAGGAAAACAGTTCGGAGGAATTGTTGAAGAGCGCTTGAAGGCGCTGAAAACGAACGCTTTTGCGGTCGAGAAAGCCTTTGGCCTTCCCCCGGACGCGATTCGGAACGTGATCCGAGCGAAGAAACCTTCTGGGCCGACGCTATCGAGAGTTCAGGAGATCTGCGAAGCTCTCGACCTAGAATTTTATGTTGGTCCCCGACGTGCGTCTGGCCCCGTAGAGACCGTTGTTCTAGAAAACGAGGACTTCGCACCCATTATGCGGCTAGATGCTCGCGCCTCGGCCGGACCGGGGTCTGAGAATGGTGACGTTCAGGTCGTCGAAAAGCTGGCGTTTCGGCGCGACTGGTTGACCCGGATGGGCGTTGACCCGGCAAAGGCAGTGCTTGTTCAAGTGCAGGGTGACAGCATGACGCCCGGCTTGCATGACGGAGACCTCGCCCTGATCGATCAACGTCGCAACACGGTGCGCAGTGGTCAGGTTTACGCGCTGACCGATATCGACGGATCGACGCGCGTCAAGCGTGTGGATGTGCTTCCGACGGGCCTGATATTGCGCTCTGATGCGCCATCTTACCCAACCGAGTTCCGGCCGTCTGACGACGCGAACCGCGTGAACATCATTGGCCAGGTCGTGTGGTCCGGTCATACTTGGTAGAGCGAGTTCGGTTGGTCGAGGTGACCACAAAACACCTAGGTCAGATAATGAGCATTTAGAGGAGGACATACTCATGGCTATCTGTGCCGGATGCGGTGAAAAAGTCTCTCGATTTGATCTATTCCATGGGTATTGCCCCGCTTGCTACGATGCTAAGCGAAGAAAAGACGGGGCAGAACGTGCCGCGACAGAGGAGCAGGAACAGCTTGCTGCGATGGAACGGCAAGCACGTCTTGCTCGTATCATACTGACGACAGAGACCGCACACGACCTGCCGGTGGTCGAGCGCCTCGGCATCGTGACCGCAGAATATGTCGTTGGGCTGAACATCTTTCGGGACATCGCCGCTGCATTTCGCGACACCTTTGGCGGTCGCAGCGAGACGATGCAACGCGGCCTTCGTGAGGCGCGCGAGGCGGCGCTTGATGATCTTCGTGCCCAAGCGGTGCAGCTAGGTGCCGATGCCGTTGTCGCGGTCGACTTGGACTATTCCGAGATCTCGGGCGGCGGCAAAAGCATGCTATTTCTTGTCGCCAGCGGCACTGCCGTGAAGCTAAGCCAAGTCTGAGCTATGCACTGAGCACATAGCGCTCCGTCCTTGCTAGTGCAGTTTTTTTGTCGTTTTGCTGCAGTTTTTTTGTCGCGCTACACCTTAAGGCACCTGCGGCGAACATCACTATCATGGTTTGTGTAACCTCGTGTGTCACCTCAGGCAATCCACGACAGCCACTTAAGCCTCTGATACTAAAGGGTAATACAGAGGCTTTGTGGCGGACGGGATGGGATTCGAACCCACGAGACGGTTCCCCGCCTACACACTTTCCAGGCGTGCGCCTTCGACCACTCGGCCACCCGTCCGTCGGCGGGTTTAGCGATAAAGATCCGCCCTCGCAAGAGGCAAGCCGCGCAAATCTCACCTTCTTGCGGGATCGGCCCCAAGCTTCAGCGCGCCGCGTCCTCGGGCCCGTCGCCATCCTCGGCATCGCGGTCGTCGCCGTCTTCGCGCCCGTCATTATCCGACAGCCGCGCGATCCCCTCGCCCGGCTCCGGGGGTTCGGGGGCAACTGCGCAAGCTTCCTCCCCGCGGGCCTCGGGCGGCGGACAGGGGCGGCAGCGCGGGCCCGCCTCGGGTTGCAGCGTCTCGGGGTTGCGAATCCAGATGTCGCGCTGCGCAAACGGGATCTCGATCCCCTCGGCTGCAAACCGCTCGGCAATCTGGTGATTCATCTCGGACAGGACGCGCAACTTGAAGTTCACATCCGACAGGATCGCCCGGATCTCGAAATCCATGCTGTCGGCGCCAAAGCCCATGAACAGCGCAAAGGGGGCCGGCGTCATCATCACCAGCGGATGCGCCTGCGCGATCTCGGCCAGGATCTTCTCCACCTTCCGCGTATCGGTGCCGTAAGACACGCCCACGGGCACCACGAGCCGCCCGGTCTTGTTGCCGCGGGTCCAGTTGGTCACCGAACCGGAGATCAGATCGGCATTGGGCACGATCACATCGGTTCGGTCAAAGGTTTCCACCACAGTGGAGCGCACCGAGATGGCTTTCACGATGCCCTGATAGCCGCCCACCTCAATCCAGTCACCCTCGGAAATGGGCCGCTCGATCAACAGGATAATGCCGGAAACGAAGTTCTGGACGATGGTCTGGAGACCAAAGCCGATGCCGACGGAAAGCGCCCCGGCGACGATCGCGAGAGAGCTCAGGTCGATCCCGGCGGTGGAAATCGCCACCAGAGCAGCACTCGCAAGCCCGACATACCCGATCCCGGAGGTGATCGCGTTTTGCCCGCCCTTGTCGAGCGAGGTCTTGGGCAGGATCGTCGATTTCAGCGCCCCCTGCAACAGCCGGGTGAGCGCGTAGCCGATGCCAAACACCACGGCAAAGGTGATGAAGGAGGTGGGCGAAATGCGCACGCCCCCAACCGCGACACCGTTCTGGAACGAGGTCCAGAGTTCCAGCAGATCCTCGATCCGCGCGCCCCAGATCAGCGCCAGAAGCGGCAGCGAGGCGAGCGCAATCAGAAAGCCGCCCAGAACCGGGAGCAGGGCATCGCGCCGCACCTCCTCGCCGCGCGCGAGCGTGACGTAAAGCTCGGCGAGGAAAGCCTGCACCGTTGCGACGGCAGCAAAGAGCCCAAGCGACGCGACCGCGGGCCAGATCAGCGCATCGGCCGCGCTGACATAGCCGATGACCCCGAGCACCGGGGCCGCCAGGGCGATCAGCAAAAGCGCGGTGCCGAGCCAGCGCATCAACTGGCGCCGGAACGCGCCGTCGTCGCCCTCGGTCGTGGTCATCACCTTGCGGCGCAAAAGCTGGCCCATGCGGAACAGCCCGACCGCGGCAAAGATCTGCAAGGGCGCCTGCAGCACCGAAAGCGCCGCATCGGCGCGCTCCGCCACGGCCTGCGCCTGATCGGCGGCCAGATCACTCGTCGCCCCGAGAAAATCCTCGGCATGGGGCGCGACCCAAAGCAGCAAAAGCTGATGTGCAGCAAAGGCAAAGCCGAGCGAGACGGCATGAATGCGCCCTTCGGCACGGCCGTCCTCGCCAAGGCTGAGCGTGCTCTCCACCCCCGGCCGCGCCGGAAAGATCCGCGCCCCGAGCCACCACGCCATCAGCACGGTGAACAAAAACACCGGCGCATCGCGGAAAAGCTCGGACAGGATCGGGCCGAAAAGCGAGGTCTGATCAATCGCAATCACCAGCAGGTTCGCGCCCAGAACCGGCAGCACCACCTGCCCCAGCGAGACGAGGCCCGAAATCAGGTTGCGCCCGCGCATCGCGGTCTTGCCCAGAAGAAAGTCGGTCGCGCGCATCATCCAGCGCCGTCCGCGCGCAAGCAGCACCAGCGCGGCGAGCACGAGGCCGATGATCAGCGGCGCATTGGTGCGCAGCTCGTCGTAGTTGACCGGCTGGGTGAAGCGCCAGCGGGTTTCGTCATAGATCCACGCCCCCATCCAGCGCACCAGCGAGGCGGCGGCGGGCCAGTTCACGGGGTTCGCCACCGAGGGCGAAAGCCGCAAAAGCTTGTCGGCCTGCCGCTCGCGCACCAGCTTGTCGATGGTGCGGATGATGCTGTCGGCGCGGCTTGCGGCCTCGGTCGCGGTGATCCCCGGCGCTTGCAGCTTGGCGAGCTGCTCGGTGAGCTCGGTGCGGCGCTTGGCGATCAGCGCATCCTCGGTTGCGCCTTCCTCGGGCGCAGGACCAAGCGCCGCGATCTGGCTTTTCACCGTGGCGATCTGGTCGGCATTGGCGTCTTGCTCGGCGGTGAAGGTGGTGCGCCACTTCACCATTTCGGCGCGCATTTCGCTGAGCGTGGATTCGCTCGCGGCGGCCTCGGCAACCGCATCTTCAACCTTCTGAGAAACCTTGGTGAAGGCTTTGATGTCGCTTGCAGAAATCTCGGCCATTGCGGGCACGGCCAAAACCAGCGCCAGCGTGAGCGCGAGCGCGCGCAAAACCGTGCGGTTCATGCAAAAACCTCCGGCAGGGCGCGGCGCGGCAGCGTTTCAAAGCGCGGCAACGGCAGGCCCTTTTCACGCAAAAACGCGGGGTTGAAGAGCTTCGACTGATAGCGCGCGCCATGGTCGCACAGGATCGTGGCAATCGTGTGCCCCGGCCCCATCTCGCGCGCCATGCGGATTGCACCCGCGATATTGATTCCCGAAGAGCCGCCGACGCAAAGCCCCTCATCGGCGAGCAGATCGAAGATCAGCGGCAGGGCCTCGCGATCGGGAATGCAAAAGCTCATATCCGGCGTGAAGCCTTCGAGGTTGGCGGTGATGCGCCCCTGCCCGATCCCCTCGGTGATCGAGGAGCCCTCGGATTTCAGCTCTCCCGTCGTGTAGAAGCTGTGCAGCGCCGCCCCTTCCGGGTCGGCAAGCGCGACCTTCACGCCCTTCGGTTGCAGCGCCATTGCCGTGCCCGCCAGCGTGCCGCCCGAGCCGACGGCCGCCACGAACCCGTCGAGCTTGCCCTGCGTCTGCGCCCAGATCTCCGGGCCGGTGGTCTCGATATGGGCCTGCCGGTTTGCCACATTGTCGAACTGGTTGGCCCAGATCGCGCCATTGGGCTCGGTCTGCGCCAAAGCCTCGGCAAGGCGGCGCGAATAATGCACGTAATTGTTCGGGTTCTTGTAGGGCGCGGCGGGCACTTCGACGAGTTCCGCCCCCGCCAGCCGCAGCATGTCCTTTTTTTCCTGGCTTTGCGTCACCGGAATCACGATCACCGTGCGAAAGCCCATCGAGGCGCCCACGAGCGCCAGCCCGATGCCGGTATTGCCCGCCGTGCCCTCGACGATGGTGCCGCCGGGGGCTAGGGCCCCCCGCGCCACCGCGTCACGGATGATGTAAAGCGCGGCGCGATCCTTGATCGACTGGCCGGGGTTCAGAAATTCGGCCTTGGCCAGGATCGTGCAGCCGGTGATCTCGGAGGCGTGCCGCAGCCGGATCAGGGGCGTGTTGCCGATCGTCGCGGCCAGGTCGGGGCAAAAGGTCATGGCGGTCCTTGAGGTCAAGAAGGGTCGCCCCCAGAGTAGGGCGCAACCCCGCCCCCCTCAAGCCCTCAGCGCTTCCGCACGCAGCCCCTCGCGCAACCGTGCAAGCCAGAGCGCGAGCACGATCAGCGGCCCGTTCTCCACCTCGCCCTCCGCGATCAACGCCATCATCTCGTCAAAGGAGAGGCGATGGCTGCGGATATCCTCGCCCTCTTCCTCCAGCCCGCCAAGCCCCGGCGCCGCATCAGGAAGGTCGCACAACCCGATGTAACAATAAAGATATTCCGTTTTGGCGCCGGGCGAAGGGTAATGCGATGGGGCCGCGATCAGGCGCGCGAGCGCCACGCCCGCCTCTTCTTCGGCCTCGCGTTTCGCCGCCGCCTCGGGGCTTTCCCCCGCATCGACGCGCCCGGCCACCGCCTCCAGCGACCAAGGGTTCGCATCCCCCCGCGCCAGCGGGCCGGTGCGGAACTGTTCGACCAGCAGCACCCGGTCACGGCGCGGATCATAGGGCAGCACCACCGTCGCATCGCCCGAGATGAAAGCCGCCCGCTCAAGCGGTTTGCTCATCGAGCCGTCAAAGCGGCGATGGCGCAAGGTGTAATCCTCAACTGCGAAAAACTTCGCGTAAGGGGTGCGCAGGCTCTCGATTTCCACATCGTCGGGGCCGGGCTGAAAGCGCAGCTTGGCGGGCCGCGGCACCCCGGCGCGCAGCCGCGAGGCGGCGCGCACGCGGATCATCGGATACCGGCCCAGCGCCTGCTCCATCGGCACCTGTCCCCGCAGCGCGATCACCTCGGCCACGGCGAGCGTTGCGAGCGCCCCCTTTTCGGCCGCCCAAGCCGCGAGGGTCCAGAGCTGCCCCACACCCCAGCGCCCCGGCTCCGGCAGATAGACCCAGGCCTCGCGCGGCTGGCCCTTGGCATCGGTTACGGTCAGGCGTGCCTTGGCATAGCCGATCTCATACCAGTCCAGAAGCTCGGTCTCTGCGGCGCTGATCTCCGCAAGCCCCCCTTCGGCGCCCGCCAGCCCCTCCACAAGGAGCGGATAGCCCAGATCGGTGCCATCGGTATCGCAGGCGTGGCGCACTTCATAGCCCGGAAGCCGCGCCGGTTCGAGCGGTTTCGACGCGCCCAGAACGGCCGCCAGAAGCGGCTCATGGCACAGGGTGCCATAGAAGAAATAGAGTTCTGTCAATAGCTTGGCCTCATGCTGCCCGAGAGCGCGCGCGGGGCCTATTTCCAGCGGCGCCACGCCCATTCCGAAAGGATAGCGGAAAGGATGCCGCCAAGGAAGACCACCGCGATCGCGTCGAAACGCAGCACCGTGGCGGCGCTTGTCATGCCCTGCGTGATCACATCGAGCACCGCATCCAGCGGTTCGCGGTAGCGGCCCATCATCATGCGATGCATCACCTGCACCGCGCCGAGAAAGAGAATCGTCCAGACCAACAGATAAAGCGCCCCGTGCACCCCCCGCTCACAGGCGCGCGCGAGGCCGCGACCGGGGTGAAGGCCGATCACCCGCCAGCCGAGCAGCAGCCCGAACGAGGCCGCCACGCCAAGAAAGCCGCTGACCGAATCTTTCGAGGGCAAGTTCGGCACGGCAAGGAGTGCGGCAAGAAACCCCGTCGCCGCCAAGCCGAGCGCGCCAAAGAGCTTCGCCGTGGTCGGCAGCTTCACCTGCGTATCGCGCAAAACAACTTTTTGCATCGCTTACTCCACCGGGCACCAGCACTGGCAAGATCTTGTTCACCCATAGTTTCGTGCCGCAATGTGGCGCGAATCGGGCTGGAATGTTCTCAAGGTGGAAACGATCTGTTTCAGCCTTTGGCGCTCTCCCGCGCGGCATAGGCCGCCAATGCGCGCGCCCGGCCCTCGGCAAGCGAGATCAGCGGCGGCGGAGCCGGCGCGCCGGGCAGAAGCGCCCAGCTTTGCGGCACGGCTCCAAAAAAGTCGCGCGCGGTCTCGGGGGCATGGCGGTTGCCCTCGGCCAGCCAGCGGCGGCGATAAGCGCCCTCGGGGTCGAATTTCTCGGCCTGACTTGCCGGGTTGAAAATGCGGAAATAGGGCGCCGCATCGGGGCCCGAGCCCGCCACCCATTGCCAGCCCATCGCATTTGCCGCCGGATCATGGTCGATCAGGCACTCCTCGAACCATTTGAGCCCGATCCGCCAATCGGTCAGCAGATGCTTGGTGAGATAGGAGGCGGCGATCATCCGCGCACGGTTGTGCATCCGCCCGGTGACGTAAAGCTCGCGCATCGCCGCATCCACCACGGGCTCGCCCGTCATGCCCCGCCGCCAGCGCTCGGCGGCGGCGCTCTCGCCCGCCCAGGGAAAGCTGTCCCAGTCTGCGCGCCAGTTCTTGGTCCCGAGATCGGGGAAGTGGAACATCAGATGCCAGGCGAATTCGCGCCAGACCAGTTCCTTCAGGAAGGTCTCCGCCCCCGCCGCGCCGTCGTGCAGCGCCCGCGCGCCCGCATGCCAGATCTGCGCGGGCGAAATCTCGCCCCAGGCAAGATGCTCGGAAAGCTCCGACGTGGCCGCTTCGGCCAGAAAATCGCGCCGCTCCTTGTAATGCGTCACCGGGCCATCGAAAAAGGCCGCCAGCCGGGCCTGAGCCGCCGCCTCGCCAATCCGGGCATATTTTGCCACCACCGCGGCGCCGCGGCGCATATCTTGCCCAAGGCCCAGATCCGCAAGCGCCACGCCCCGCAACGCAGGGCCGCTGCGCAACTGCGAGACCGCCGCAAGGGGCGGCGCCACCGGCAGGCCGCGCACCGCCTTCCAAAACGGCGTATACACCCGGTAGGGCCCGCCCTGCCCCGTCTTCACCTCCCAGGGCGGAAACAGGATCTGCCCCGGAAAGGACCGCGCCTCGACGCCCCCGGCTTTCAGCGCCGCCTTGATGGCGCTGTCGCGCGCCACCGCTGCCGGGTCGAGATCGCGGCTCCACCAGACCGCCCCCGCCCCCGCCTCGGCGATCAGTGCCTTGAGCGTCTCAAGCGCGGGGCCGCGGCGCAGCACCACCGGGCAGCCCAAGGCCTCGAGCCGGGGCAGAAAATCACGCAAGGCCTCGCCAAGCCGCCAGCGTGGCGCCGCGCCATAGCCCGACACCACCGCGTCGCACACAAAGACCGCCACAACCGGTCGCCCCGAGCTTGCCGCGGCGCTCAGCATCGGATGATCGGAAAGCCGCAGATCGCGGCGCAGCCACAGCAGGATCGGTTTTTCGGGGCGCAGATCAGATGTCATGGCGCCAAACTGGGGCCAGAAAGGCAGGTCTGCAAGAGGGAGGCGCACGAAAGCCTGCCGCGGGGTCAAGGCCGCGCCCTGAGCCAAAGTTTCGCTTGTCCGTGCCCGGAGCGCGGTCTAGCGTGCCCCAAAACCACCACAACAGGGAACCATTCCAGATGAAAAAATCCTCAGTCCTGCTTGCTTCCGCCGCCGTTGCGGCCGCGTTTTCCGCCCCGGTGCGGGCGGCCGATCCGGGGCTTTTGGTGTTTGACTGGGCCGGCTTCGAGATTGACGGCGTGCTCACCAGCTATGTTGCCAAAAACGGCGACAAGCCGACTTATTCCTTCTACGGCGATGACGACGAGGCCTATCAAAAGCTCGCTTCGGGCTTCAAGGCCGACGTGGCGCACCCCTGCTCGCAAATGGTCTCCAAATACCGCGATGCCGGCCTGATCGAGCCGTGGGATCCGGCAAAAATCCCGGCCATCGCCGATATCGACCCGAAATATCTGCAATCGCCGATCTTCAAGGATGATCAGGGCGTCTGGTTCATCCCGACCGACTGGGGCGCCGCCGCCATCGCCTACAACCCCGAGGAAGTGCCCGCCGAAGATGTAGCGACGCTGCAAGTGTTCAAGGATCCGAAATACGCGGGCCGGATCTCGCTGCCGAACTCGTCGGACGATGTCTGGGCGCTGGCCTATCTCGCCACCGGCGTGACCGACTGGACCAATGTCAGCGAAGAGCAGTTCCAGGCCGCCGCGGCCTGGCTGCGCGAGGTGCACCCCAATGTGCTCAGCTACTGGGCGGACCCGTCCGAGCAGGCGCAGACCATGGCCTCGGGGGAAGTGCTGATCTCGTGGTCGTGGAACGACGGCGTGACCTATCTGCGCGCCGACAATTACCCGGTCGCCTTCCAACGCGAGCCGGTCGAGGGCTCCTCGACCTTCATCTGCGGCTACGTCAACCTGAAAGACGGCCCCGGCTCGGAAGAAAAAGCCTATGATTTCATGAACTCGTGGCTTGCTCCGACCTCGGCGCGCGCGCTTTTGGACGAAATCGGATACGGCCATTCCAGCCTCAAGGCGATGGAAACGATCCCGATGGAAGAGCAAATCGAGGCGGGCGTGGGCCCGGTCAATGCGCCGATCCTGCCGCAAGTGCCGAACGATCCGGTGCTGCGTGAGCGGCAACTGGCCGAGTTCGAAAAGATCAAGGCCGGGTTCTGATCCGGTCGCCAGCATGCAAGGGGGCGCTTCGGCGCCCCCTTCGCTTTTCCGGTTTCGGGCAAGCTGTGCTATTCTCCCACATCGGATGTGCCGCAGCACGGGAGGATGCGATGGCCACGAAAATCCAGATGTTCGAATTGAAGAGCGGCGCGCGCGTCGCGGTGGAAGTCCCCGCCGAAATGCCCGCCGATCCGGGCGATCAGATGCGCAGTTTCAGCCGCACCGAGCGGATCGCCGATGCGCTTGTCGAAGAGACCGGTCAGCGCTTCTCGGAGGCGCTCGAAGGGGTGCAGGAGGCCGCGCAGGAGATCTTGCAGGGCTTTGCCAAAAGCCTCGCCCCCGACGAGTTGAAGCTCAGCTTCGGGCTCAAATTCTCCGCCGCAACCGGGGTGGTGCTGGCCTCCGCCGATGCCGAGGCCACGCTGACGCTCAGCGCCACATGGACGAAGCCGAAGCCCGCAACGTGAACCGCCTCAGACCGCGAGCCCGTGCCGGCCGGCGAGATCGGTGAAGAACTGCCACGCCACCCGGCCCGAGCGCGAGCCCCGCGTGCGATACCATTCCACCGCCTCGGCGCGCAGCACCTCTGCGTCGATGTTCAGCCCATGCGCGGCGCAATAGCCCTCGATCATGGCGAGATATTCGTCCTGATCGCAGGGATGGAAGCCGAGCCAGAGGCCAAAGCGGTCGGAAAGCGAGACCTTCTCCTCGACCGCCTCGGAAGGGTTGATCGCGGTCGAACGCTCGTTCTCGATCATGTCGCGCGGCATCAGATGGCGCCGGTTCGAGGTGGCATAAAAGATCACATTGGCAGGGCGCCCCGCGATCCCGCCATCAAGCACGGCCTTGAGCGATTTGTAATGCTGATCATCATGGCTGAAGCTCAGATCATCGCAAAAGAGCACAAAGCGCCGCTCGGGCGCGGTGCGCAAAAGGGTCAAAAGCCGCCCGACCGAGGGCAGATCTTCGCGCGCAAGCTCGACCAGCGTGAGCGCCAGCCCCTGCCCCCTCACCGCGGCATGCACCGCCTTGACGAGCGAGGATTTGCCCATCCCGCGCGCGCCCCACAAAAGCGCATTGTTCGCCGCGGCGCCGCGCGCAAATTGCAGAGTATTGGCCAAAAGCGTGTCGCGCGCCCGGTCAATGCCGCGCAGAAGCGCCAGATCAACACGCGACACCTCTGCCACCGGCTCCAGCCGGTCAGGCGCGGCATGCCACAAAAACGCATCTGCGGTGGCAAAATCAGGGGCCGGTTCCGGCGCCGGGGCAAGCCGCTCCAGCGCCGCCGCAATCCGTTCCAGCGGATCGGTCATTCGTCTTCATCCTCGTCAAACCATGTGCCCTCGGCCCGCATCCGCGCCTCACGCTTTTTCTCGATGCGTTTGACAAGCTGGATCGAGACCTCAAAGAGCGGGTAGACCGCGCAGAAAAGCATCATCTGCGAGATCACATCGGGCGGCGTGGCAATGGCCGCAACCAGCAAGATCACGACGATGGCGTATTTGCGCACCCCGGAGAGCGCGGCCGCCGAGACCAGCCCCGCCTTGCCCATCAGCGTGAGCAAAACGGGAAGCTGGAAGCAGATCCCGAACGCGAGCACGAATTTTGTGGTGAGCGAGAGATATTCCTGCACCGAGCCCTGAAAGCCGATCGAGGCAAGCTCGTTGGCGGCAGCCAGATCGCCCTGCTGGAAGCTCAGGAAGAACCGGAACGCCATCGGCAAAACGCCATAATAGGCGAAGGTGGCGCCCACGAAAAACATCACCGGCGAGGCGAGAAGGAACGGCAAGAACGCCTGCTTTTCATTGCGGTAAAGGCCCGGCGCCACAAAGCGCCAAAGCTGCCAGGCAATGATCGGGAAGGAGAGCGCAAAGCCGCCAAGAAAGGAGATGTTGACGGCAACGAAGAACCCTTCCTGCAGCTTGATCAGGTAGAGCCCGCATTGCTGGCCACGGTCGGCGAGCGCATGGCAAATCGGCCGGGTCAGGAAGTTGAACACCGGCTGCCAGACCGCATAGCAGGCCACCATCGCCACCACAAACGCGCCCAGAGAGATCAGAATGCGCGTGCGCAGCTCCGCCAGATGCTCGATCAGCGGCGCGGCGGTATCATCGAGGTTCTCGGCACTCATGCATCACCTTTGGGGGCGGGCTTCGGGGCTGCCTTGGCAGGAGTTTGGGGGGCGGGCAGATCGTCCGGCTCGCCTTCCAGCTCGGCGGCATCAAGCTCGGCCTGCAACTCCGGGTCCGGCACGAAGGGCGTTGCCGCCGCCCCGGCCTTGGCCGCGCTGCCGGGCAACTTCGGGTCCCATTTCTCGAATTTCTCGGTGGCGCGTTCGAGCGCGGCAATCCCCGGCGCCTTCGCCCGGGCAATGTCGGTCAGCCCCTTGGAGGCCTCCTCCAGCCCGGTTTCCTTCGCCGCCTCCTCCATTGCGCGGGTGAAATCGCGCGCCATCGCGCGGGCCTTCGCCGTCACCCGCCCGAGGCTGCGAAACATCACCGGCAGATCCTTCGGACCCACCACGATCAGCGCCACGACGCCAATCACCAGAAGCTCGCTCCAACCGATGTCGAACATGTGCTATGCGCCCCGGGCCGGCCTCAGACCTTGTCTTTCGTCTCGGGCTTGACCTCTTCGGCCTTGGCCTCCTCGATTTCCTTGGTGCCCTCGGCCATGCCCTTCTTGAACGAGGTGATGCCCTTGCCAACCTCGCCCATGAGCGAGCTGACCTTGCCCTTGCCAAAGAGCACCAGCACCACGACAGCGATCAGGATCAGACCGGGCACACCGATATTGTTGAACATGTTTCACTCCTCGCGCGCAGCCGCGCCTGTTGCGTTTGCCCCGTTTTACGAAGCGCACCGGCCAAGGCAAAGCGCCATTTCGGCACGCCCCGGCCCTCCGCACGAGATTACTGACAGTTATTTGTCAGTTGCCCCCCGATGCGCTAGATTGCGCGCCGGAGGCCGCCATGACCCGCAACGAGAGGCTTGAGCAGATCCTGATGCAGCTGCGCAACGGTGCGCTGCTGCGCGCGCGCGACATGGCCGCGCGACTCGGCGTTTCCGAGCGCACAATCTGGCGCGACATGAAAACGCTCGTCGATTACGGCGTGCCGATCGAGGGGGAACGCGGGCTCGGTTATGTGCTGCGCCGCCCGGTGGCGCTGCCGCCGCTGGTGCTGAGCGCCGATGAACTGGCCGCGCTGCATCACCTTTTGCGCCTCGCCGAGGCCCATGCCGATACCCGCATCAGCACTGGCGCGCGTGGCCTTGCCGCCAAGATCCGCGCCGTGATGCCCCCCGAGCCCGAGGAAGACGCGCCCCCTCTGGCGCCTCCCGGGGCAAGCGGCTAATCTCGCCCCATGGGCTCCGCAGAACTTGTCACCGCCTTCGTCACGCTTTTCGTCGTGGTCGATCCGATCGGCCTCGTGCCGGTCTTTCTTGCGCTCACGCAGGGCATGGACGCGCGCATGCGCCGCACCGTGGGGCTGCGCGCGCTTGTCATTGCGGCGCTTTTGCTCACGCTGTTCGGGCTTTTTGGCGATGCGATCCTGCGCGGCATCGGCATTTCTCTGCCCGCCTTCCGCATCGCGGGGGGGCTTTTGCTGTTTCTCACCGCGCTCGACATGCTGTTCGAGCGGCGCACCCAGCGCCGCGAGGGGCAATCGGCCGAACACCCGCCAGACCCTTCGGTGTTTCCGCTCGCCACGCCGCTGCTGGCGGGACCGGGCGCGATGGCGACAATGATCCTGCTCGGCGGGGCGGGCACCGGCTCGGTGCATATGCTCGCGGTGCTCGGCGTCATGCTCGCGGTGCTCGCCTGCGTGTTCGTGCTGTTTCTGCTGGCAACGCCGCTCGAACGCGCGCTTGGCCGCACCGGCACCATGGTTGTCACCCGCCTGCTTGGCATGCTTCTGGCCGCGCTCGCCGTGCAATTCATCCTCGACGGGCTGCAGGGCGCGGGGCTGATCGCGACCCCGTGATCATCGCCCCCCTTGGCCCCCCGCCCCCGCTCCCCACATCGGGGAAAAGGAGATCCCATGTTCGATGACACCTCCCGGCTGATCTATCTCGCCCTCCTCCTCCTCGTCGTGGGCGGCGCGGTTGCGGCCAACCTGCGCCGCCGCCCCGGCGAGGCGCTGCAACAGATGATGATCTGGGCCTTGATCTTTCTTGGCATCGTCGCCGTGGCGGGGCTGTGGCCGGATCTGCGCAGCACGCTGCTGAGCCGTCAGGCGGTGCTGGAAGATGGCCGGATCGAGACCCCGGTCGCCGCCGACGGGCATTATTACCTCACCGCCGAGGTGAACGGCACGCCGCTGCGCTTTGTGGTCGACACCGGCGCAACCTCGATCGTGCTGAGCCAGCGCGATGCCCGGCGCGCCGGGATCGAGACCGCGCGCCTCGCCTATCTCAATCAGGCCCAAACCGCCAATGGCACGGTTGCAATTGCCCCGGTGCGGCTCGACACCGTTGCCATCGGCCCCTTCACCGACACGAATGTGCGCGCCGTGGTCAACCGCGGCGAGCTGGAGGGCTCGCTGCTCGGCATGAGCTACCTCACCCGTTTTGCGAAGGTCGAGTTCGACGGCAACCGGATGATCCTCACGCGCTGAACCGCGGCGGGGAGGCCCGATTTCCCTTGTTTGGGGGCGCTAGCCCCTCGCGCGGGTGGCGCGCCTAGAGCCACTTCTTCCATTTGAAGAACGCCCATGTTCCGACCGCCGAGGCGAGCATCAGCCCCAGTGCGAACGGATAGCCCCAGCTTTGCCGCAGCTCCGGCATGTTGGGAAAGTTCATCCCGTAGGCGGAGGCGATCAGCGTGGGCGGCAGGAACAGCGCCGCCACCACCGAGAGGATCCGCACCGTGTTGTTTTGCTCAAGGTTGATCATGCCGAGCGTCGCATCGACGCTGAGCGACACCCGCGAGGAGAGAAAATCGTTATGCACCGCCAGCGCCGCAATATCGCGCATCAGCGCCTTGGCGATCGGGCGCAGTTCATGCCCCTGCGCATGGCCCGCAAGCGTCTGATCATAAAAGGAAAGCGCCCGTTCCAGCGTGAGAAGCGCAAGCCGGATCTGCCCCAAAAGCTCGCCCAGCCGCCCCACCTCGCCCAGCGAAGCCTTCAGCTCCTCCGGCCCCGCCTCCCCCAGCACCCGCGCCGAAACCCGGTCGAGCCCCCGCCCGACGCCTTCGAGCAGGTCCGCAAGCCGCGCCACGATCTCCTCGACAAGGCCCAGAAAGACCCGCTCCGGCGCATGGCAGCCCGGCGTGGCCCGCGCCGCGCGCTCGGGGTAAGTGGCAAAGCTGCGCGGCTCGTGGTGGCGCACCGTCACCAGCCGCCGCCCGGTCAGAATGAAGCTCACCGGCCCTGAAATCTGATTGCCGTCCGGCAGATGCCCGGGCAGCACCACCGTCATCACATCGGTGCCATTCTCGCGATAAAGCCGGTTCGAGATCTCGATCTCTTCCATATCGGCGAGCGAGGGCACCTCGATGCCCAGCGCCGCCACCGCCGCCACCTGACTGTCGAGCGGGCGATAGAGATCAACCCAGATCGCGCGCTCCAGATCCGGGCGCGGATCGGTGGGGCTTTGCTGACCGAGCCGGGCGAGCCCCGGCGGGGCGGAAACATAGGCGTGAAGCATGGGGGCGATCCTGCGGTTTCGCCCAACAAGCGCGGTGCGCACGCCAAGGTCAAGCCCCGACGCCCCTGCCTCCGCGCGCAAGGCCGGTTTTCGGGCAGACCGGCCTTGCCTTGCCCCCGCCCGGAGCGTGCCGCGATTGCGCCACAATCGGGCGCGATCATCAGGCATCCCTGCCACACTCCAGAGGGGCCCATGGACGTTCCCGGTTTCGACACGCTCGCGCTCATTCTCATCTGTTACGCAAGCCTGCGCGAGGCGTTGTTGCGCGCGCGCCGGATTCGCGCCACCCGCGCCTTCTGGTCTGGCTGGTAACGGCCCCCTGACCCGGCCTTGACCCGACGCTGCCCCGGACGATGCTTTCCTCCGCAGGGGGCGCGGCATTTTGCCTGTTGCCCGGCCTTGTCGCCGTCAGGGGCTCTCGATTCCCTCCGTCAGCCGTGTTATTGCCGGATCATGAAAGATATGCGCGCAACTGAGGAACGGCCTGCGGTGAGTATGGAACCGGGCAAGGGCCCGAAAGACGAGATGAACAATATTTCCCTTCCCGGCACCGGCGAAGATCTCCCCGATGAGCGCTGTGCCGCCCTCGATGCAGAAGAGATGATCGGCCGCGCCCGCGCCGCCTCGAACCTGCTCAAGGCGCTCGCCCATGAAGGGCGGCTGATGATCATGTGCTATCTCGCCTCGGGCGAGAAATCGGTGACGGAGCTTGAGAACCGGCTTGAAACGCGGCAGGCGGCGGTGAGCCAGCAACTTGCGCGGCTGCGCCTCGAAGGGCTTGTGACAAGCCGGCGCGAGGGCAAGACGATTTACTATTCGCTCTCCGACCCCCGCGCGGCCCAGGTGGTGCAGACCGTCTACGACCAGTTCTGCTCGCCAAACTGAGCGCGGCCCCAGCCCCATCCCCAGACCCATCCCGGCACCGTTTCCGAAGATCTTCGGAAACGGTTTTCTGTTCCCGGCGATCGCGCCGCGGAACGATCCACGCGGCCGCCCGAGAATCCCTGACAATCACCTGTGGCGGTAACGCCGCCGGGGCGCAAACGCGCCACGGAACCAAGGCCATGCCGCGGCGGGGCGCCAACCGGCCCGATGGCACGGCGGCCGGGCGAATTGCTCCGCGCGGCGCGCCGTTTCAAGCGGTCTCTATGCGTTCTGGCGCGCCAGACGGGCGGCCTTGCGCCGTTCCACCCGCGCGCGGATCGCGGCCACGTCAGTCACCGGGGTCGCGGCGAAAAGCTGGCGCGTGTAGGGGTGCTGCGGATTGGCGAAAAGCGCCTCGCGCGTGCCCTGCTCCACCGCCTCGCCTTTGGACAGCACCAGCACATCGTCGGCGATGTAGCGCACCACCGAGAGATCGTGGCTGATGAACACATAGGTGAGGTTGAACTCTTCTTGCAGATCCGCCAGCAGGTTCAGCACCTGCGCCTGCACCGAGAGATCGAGCGCCGAGACCGGTTCATCCAGCACCAGAAGCGCCGGGTTCAGCATCAGCGCGCGCGCAATGGCGATGCGCTGGCGCTGGCCACCCGAGAACATGTGCGGATAGCGGTTGAAATGCTCCGGCATCAGCCCGACCTTGGCCAGCATCGCCTCCGCCCGCGCCCGGCGTTCGTCGGCGGGAAGGGAGGTGTTGAGCGCCAGAGGCTCCATCAGCACATCGCCCACCTTCTGGCGCGGGTTGAGGCTGCCGTAGGGGTTTTGGAACACCATCTGCACCTTGGAGCGCATCTGCGGCGTCAGGCGGCGGCGGGCGATGTCGACCTCTTCGCCCCCGACCTTCAGGCTGCCGCCCGATTGCGGGTCGATCAGCGCGATGATCCGCGCGAGCGTGGATTTGCCCGAGCCGCTTTCGCCCACAATCGCCAGCGTCTTGCCGCGCTCGACAGCGAAATCGACGCCCTTGACCGCGCGCACGGTGCTGGCCTTGCTGAAAAGGCCGCTGCGGATGTGGTAATCCTGCGTCAGGGCACGCCCTTCGACGACGATGGTCATTGCAGGGCCTCCGATGCCATGAAATCCGCGACAGTGGGCAGCCGGTCGCCGGTGGCGTTCTCCGGCAGCGCCGACAGAAGCGCGCGCGTATAGGGGTGTTGCGGCGCCTCGAACAGGGTCAGCACGTCGGCCTCCTCCATCTTGCGGCCCTTGTATTGCACCACCACACGGTCGGCGGTTTCGGCCACCACGCCCATATCGTGGGTGATCAGGATCAGCGCCATGTCGTAGCGCTCCTGCAGATCCATCAACAGATCAAGGATCTGCTTCTGGATCGTCACATCGAGCGCGGTGGTCGGTTCATCGGCGATGAGCAGGCGCGGATTGGTGGCAATCGCCATCGCAATCATCACACGCTGACACTGCCCGCCCGACATCTGGTGCGGATAGGCCTTGATCTTGACCTCGGGCTCCGGGATGCCGACGGCGCGGAACAGCTCCAGCGCGCGGGCATGGGCGGCGCGCCGGTCAAGGCCGAGGTTCAGGCGCAACACCTCCTCGATCTGGAACCCCACGGTGAAGGAGGGGTTCAGCGAGGCGATCGGCTCCTGAAAGATCATCGTGATCTCGCGCCCGATCAGGCGGCGGCGCTCTGCCGCGGTCATCTTCAGCAGATCGCGCCCGTCAAAGATCATCTCATCGGCGGTCACTGTCGCGGTGTCGGGCAAAAGCCCCATCACCGCCAGCATCGAGACAGATTTGCCCGAGCCGGATTCGCCCACGATTGCCAGCACTTCGCCCTTGTCGACCGACACGTCGATGCCGTCCACGGCGGTGAAGGCACCGGTGGCGGTGGCAAAGCGCACCGTCAGGTTCTTGATGGACAGGAGGCTCATGTCAGCTCCGCTTCAATTTCGGGTCAAGGGCATCGCGCAGCCCGTCGCCCATCAGGTTGATCGCCAGCACCGAGACGAGGATCGCAAGGCCCGGGAAGGTCACGACCCACCACGCGCGCAGGATGAACTCGCGCGCCTCGGCGAGCATCGTGCCCCATTCAGAGGCCGGGGGTTGCGCCCCCATGCCAAGGAAGCCCAGTGCGGCGCTGTCGAGCACGGCGGAGGAAAACGAGAGCGTCGCCTGCACGATCAGGGGCGCAAGGCAGTTGGGCAGGATGGTGCGGAACATCAGCCGCAGGTTGCCCGCGCCGGCCACGCGCGCGGCAATGACATATTCGCGGGATTTTTCGCCCATCACCGCCGCGCGGGTCAGCCGGGCAAAATGCGGCTGATAGACGATGGCGATGGCAATCATCGCATTGGTCAGACCCGGCCCCAGAATTGCCACCAGAACGAGCGCGAGCAGCAGCGACGGGAAGGCGAGGATCACATCCATCACCCGCATGATCACGGTGTCGACCCAGCCGCCGAAGAACCCGGCGAGCAGCCCGACGATGATCCCGCCCACAAGCGCGATCGAGACCACGACAATGCCGATGAAAAGCGAGAATTGCGCGCCGTAGATCAGCCGCGAGAGCATATCGCGCCCGACCGCATCAGTGCCAAGCCAGAAGCCCGCGCGCCCGCCCTCTTGCCACACGGGCGGCACAAGAAGCGCATCGCGGTATTGCTGGGTCGGGTCATGCGGCGCGATCAAGGGCGCCAAAAGTGCCACCAGCACCAGCACCACAAACACCCACAGCCCCGCAACCGCGCCGCGGTTTTGACGGAAATAGAACCAGAAGTCAGCCAGCATCCGGCGGCGGATCGCCGAATCCGACAGTTTGACGGTAACATCGCTCATTTGTGGCGGATCCTCGGATTGATCAGGCCATAGGTCAGGTCGACGATCAGGTTGACCACCATCACCAGCCCCGCGATCAGCAGAAGGCCGGATTGCACCACCGGATAGTCCCGGCGCGCGATGGAATCGATCATCCATTTGCCGATGCCCGGCCAGGAAAAGATCGTCTCGGTGAGGATCGCGCCCGCCATCAGCACGCCGATTTGCAGGCCGATCGTGGTGATCACGGGGATCATCGCGTTGCGCAGCGCATGCACACCCACCACCCGCGATCGCGGCAGGCCCTTGGCGCGGGCGGTGCGGACGTAATCCTCCCCCATCACCTCAAGCATGGCAGAGCGCGTCTGACGCGCGATCACCGCCAGCGGGATCGTGGCAAGCACGACACCGGGCAAAATGAGATGCGAGGCCGCCGAGGCAAAGGCCCCCTTTTGCCCCGAGATCAGGCTGTCGATCAGCATGAAACCGGTGACTTGCGGGAAATAGTAGAGAAGGCTGATGCGCCCCGACACCGGCGTCCATTGCAAGATGCCGGAAAACAGGATGATCAAGAGCAGGCCCCACCAGAAGATCGGCATCGAAAAGCCGATCAGCGCCCCGGTCATGGAGATCTGGTCGAACCAGGAGCCGCGCCGGATTGCCGCGACCACGCCCACCGGCACGCCCACCAGCGTGGCAATCAGGATCGCGACCAGACCAAGCTCGACCGTCGCCGGGAACAGGGTCAGAAATTCGGTCAGAACAGGCTTTTTGGTGACCAGCGAATTGCCCAGATCACCCTGCATCAGCCGGCCCAGAAACTCCAGATATTGCTGCCAGATGGGCCGGTCAAAGCCCAGTTGCGCCGCCAGTTCTGCGTGGCGTTCGGGCGTGATGCCGCGCTCGCCCGCCATGAGGAGCACCGGGTCCCCCGGCAAAACCCGCACGAAGCTGAAGGCGATGAGCGTGATGCCCAGAAAGGTGGGGATCAGATAAAGCAGTTTCCCGAGGATGAACCGGATCATGCAGTCTTTCCTTGAAAGGCGCGCAGCCCTGAAAGGCACGCGGGCCTTGAAAAGGCGCGCGGGAGGTGCCCCCCCCGCGCGCCCGGTTGCAAGCCTTATTCTTCGATGTCGACGGTTTCGAAGGTGAAGTCACCCAGCGGGCTCATCACGAAGCCGGTCACATTCTTGGCCATCGGCACATATTGGGTCGAGTGGCCCAGCGTGGCCCAGGGCGCCTGATCCTTGAAGATCACCTGAGCTTCTTCGTAAAGCCGGGTGCGCTCGGCCATATCCGAGGTCTGTTTGGCCTGGCTGAGCAGCGCCGAGAAGTCCTCGTTGCACCATTGCGCGCGGTTCGAGCCGCCCTCACCCACGCCCGCGCAGGAGAGCAGAACGCCCATGAAGTTGTCCGGGTCGCCGTTGTCGCCGGTCCAGCCCAGGATCACCGCACCGTCGCGGTTCACCTCGGTCGACTTCTTGAGGTATTCGCCCCATTCATAGGTCACGATCTCGACCTTGACGCCAACCTTGGCAAAGTCTTCCTGCATCATTTCCGCCGCGCGGCGCGCGTTGGGCATGTAGGGACGTTGCACCGGCATCGCCCAGATCTTCATCGACAGATCCTTGACGCCCTCTTCGGCGAGAATCTTCTTCGCGGCTTCCGGGTCATAGGGGTCGTCGGCGATCGCATCGTTGTAAGACCACATGGTCGGCGGGATCGGGTTCTTGGCGATCTGGCCCGCGCCCTGATAGACCGCGTCGATGATCGCCTGTTTGTTGATCGCCATGTTCAGGGCCTTGCGGACCTTCGGGTTGTCGAACGGCGCCATGGTGGTGTTGTAGGCGAGATAGGCCACGTTCAGGCCCGCCTGTTCGTCCACCTTCAGGTTCGGATCGGCCTTGATCGCCTCAAGGTCGGCCGGCGCCGGATAGGGCATCAGCTGGCATTCGCCCGCTTTGAGCTTTTGCAGGCGCACCGCGGCGTCGGGCGTGATTGCAAACACCAGATCGTCGATCTTCGGCGCCTCGCCCCAATAGTCGGGGTTCTTGGCGTAGCGGATCACCGCGTCTTTTTGGTAGGCCACGAATTTGAACGGGCCGGTGCCGATCGGCAGGTTGTTCATGTCTTCGCGCCGGCCGGCCTTGTCGAGCACATCGGCATATTCCGCCGAGATGATCGAGGCAAACGGCATCGCGATATTGGCCATGAACGGCGCTTCGGGGCGGGTCAGGACAAACTTGACCGTGTAGTCATCGACCTTGACGATCTCCTTGATGAGCGAGCCCATCTCCATCGCGTCGAAATATTCGTAAGTGACGCCGGGGATATACTGGTTCCACGGATGCTCGGCGCTCGCTTGACGCTCATAGCTGAAGATCACGTCATCGGCGTTGAATTCGCGGGTGGGGGTGAAGATCTCGTTCGACTGCCACTTCACGCCATGGCGCAGATGGAACGTGTATTCGAGGCCATCGGCCGAAACATCCCAGGTTTCCGCCAGACCGGGTTCGATCTCGGTGGTGCCCTTCTTGAACTCGACGAGGCGGTTGAAGATCGGATGCGCCGAGGCGTCAAAGGTGGTGCCAGCGGTGTAGGGCGCCGGGTCAAACCCCTCGGGCGAGGCTTCCGAGCAGTAAACGAAGGTCTTGGCCAATGCCGGCATCGCCGTCATCATCGCCAGCGCCGAGGCGGCAAGCAGGCTGCGGGTCACAAGTTTCATGTCGAGGTCCTTTCACGCGCTGTTAAGCAGGGGGCCGACCGGTTGGTTCGGGTAGGTATTCGGGAAGTCTTCGGGCGAACAGACCGCCCATTCACTCTTGTAGACACATCACACGGCTGTGAGATTCAAGGAACGACGCTACGTCAACAGGTGGCGGGGCCGAACGGATCTTCGAGGCTCCGGGCCGGGGTCGAGAACCAGCGCGGGCCGGTTTCGGTCATGTAGACGATGTCCTCAAGGCGCACGCCGCATTCCCCGTAAACGCAAAGCATGGGTTCAATCGAAAAGCACATGCCAGCCTCGAGCGGCGTGGCATTTCCAGAAACGATAAACGGCTCTTCGTGGATGTCCAGCCCCAGCCCGTGCCCGGTGCGGTGCGGCAGGCCCGGAACGCGATATCCGGGGCCGAAACCGGCCGCCGTCAGCACGCCGCGCGCGGCAGCATCGACCTCCGCGCAGGGCGCCCCCGGACGCGCCGCCTCAAACGCGGCCTGCTGCGCGGCCCGTTCCAGCGCCCAGAGCGTGCGCTGGCGTGGCGTGGGGGCGCCAAAGACATAGCTGCGCGTGATGTCGGAGCGATAGCCCCGCAAAATGCCGCCAAGGTCGACCAGCACCATATCGCCTTCCGCCAGCACCTGCGGATCGGGCACCCCATGCGGATAGGCGGTGGCCTCGCCGAACTGCACCGCCACGAAAAGCGGCTTCAGCCCCAGCGCGACATGCGCCGCATTGACGAAATCGGCGACCTCGGTGGTGCTGATGCCCGGGCGCAGCCCGGCATGAACGGCGCGTTGCACCGAAAGGCTCGCATCCATCGCGGTCTGGATGATGGCAATTTCCGCCGCGGATTTCACTTGCCGCTGCGCCACGATCATCGGTTGCGCCGAGCGGACCGGCGCGCCCATTGCCCGGCTCAGGCCATCGGCAAAGACAAAGGGCGTGGCCGGGTCGATGGCCAGCCCCGCGCCGGGGGCATCGCTGGCGGCCATGCGCGCGGCCATCAGCGCGAAGGGGCTTTCATCCTCTTCCCACATCGCGATCTCGCCGGGGATGCGGATCAGGGTCTGGAGTTTCGGCTCCTCGAAAGTCGGGGTGACATAGGTCAAAGGCCCCGATGCGGGCACCAGCGCGCCGTGAATGCGCTCGGACAGGCCAAGGCTGAGCCCGGTGTAATAGGTCAGCGAAGACGAGGCATCGAGCCACACGGCCTTGAGCCCCTCGCGCCGCATCCGGGCCTGAAGGCCGTTCAGGCGGAGCTGGAGGTCGGCATCCGTGATGCCGGGCGCCGTAACAGGATGAAATTCGGAGAGAGCACGGGAAAGGTCAGTCATCGGGTATCCAGCGGATGGGCGCATTGTCGCGCAGGCAGACCAGAGATGGCCGGGAGGGGCGCACGTGGTGCCTTGAAGGTCGTGTTAGCGATATTAGATCAAATAGACAATATAGAGGAGCCATTTGCCGGAGCGCGCAGCGCATCGGGCGTTTTGCAGCTGTCTGCGCCCTGCCCCGGCGGCAAAATCACACCTCCAGGGCCATGCCGGAGCGCCAAAGCCCCAAGACACGCAGCGAATCCCGCCCGCCCCGGACGCGGGTGCCGGGGCCAGGCAGAGGGCGCACGGGGCGAGTCAGCCGCGCGCAACTCAGCCGCGCGCAAGGGGCGCGCACGAGAGATGCGAATTTCGCCCGGAACCGGATCGCCAGATCCTGCGGCCGGTGCCATAATGCGCCAGATTTGCAAGGAGCAGAAGATGCGGGGGCAAACAGGCACCGGCAGAGCACGCGATGAGCGGCTCAACGCCTTCGTGCGGAACCATTTTCTCTGGCCGGGGAGCCTGCGGCTGCATCGTGCGGCGCTCGGGGGCGACCTCGTCCGTGCGCCCCTCAATGTCATGCTTGCGCCGGTTCTTGTTGCCACGCGCCTGATCGCATGGGCCTGCGGCGCGTTGCATCGGCCCCGGCTCGCCAACTGGTTTGGCCGTCGCAAGCTTTTGCTGCGCACCTCGGTTGCCGCGCGCGTGGAGGCGTTGATCCTGACCGAGATCATGGGCGTTCCCGTTTCGGGCGCCACACCGGGCCGCGCGGGGCTTGTGCGTGCGATTCTTGCCGCGCCGGCCCTGCGCGATCCGCTCCGCCGCGCCGGGTCCGTCGATGACGCCGAACAGATGGCAGAGCGGATCGTTGCCGCGCTGAGCGAATATTCGGGCGCGCGCGCCGCAACAGCGGAATTTACCACCGCCCTGATCATGCTCGCGATCGGGGCAGCAGCGTTTCAGACCGCGACGCCGGGCGCGATCTCGATGGCGCCGGGGGTTGCCGGGCAGGTGGCGCAAAGCACCGCAATTGCCGAGTTCCCGCTCGGATCGGGGATCGGCGGCCTGTGGTATGGCGCCTTTCCCGCAGCGCCCTCCGAGGGCCTGATGGCGATCACGCTCTTGGGCCTCGTGCTCGTCGGCGCCGTTGTCGCAACCTTTGCGGGCGTTCTCGCCGATCCGGTGCAGGTCTGGCTTGGCGTGCATCGCCGCCGCCTCACACGCCTGATCGCGGTGCTGGAGGCCGAGATCAACCACACCCCCCCAAAGCCGTTTGTGGCAAAGGAGCATTTTCTGGCAAGGATCTTTGATCTTTGGGATGCCGCGCTTTCGATCCTGCGGGCCCTGCGCGGCTGACTGCGCCCTCCCCACGCGCAACCGCTGCGCGCGCATGCTCCGGGTGCGGCAGGAGCGCGCGTCAGGCGCGCTCCCCTCCTTTTGTTGCAGCGATCCCGCGGCGGCTTGCCCCCGCAAGGGGAGGCACTCAGGCCGCGTCGTAATGGGCAAAGATCCGGGTCTCTCCGGTCGGCGCGATCAGATGCACATCATAGGCCTCGCGCTGATCCTCGGGCCCCATGCCGGGGGCCCCAAGCGGCATGCCGGGCACGGCGAGCCCCCGCGCGGCGGGGCGCTCCGCCAGAAGCCTGCGGATATCCGCCGGGGGCACATGCCCCTCGATCACATAGCGCGCGCCTCCCGTGGTTTCGATGCGCGCGGTATGGCACGAGCGCATCGCCTCGGGGATGCCACTTTGCACCTTGAGCGCCTGCAACGCATCATACTCCATCACCCGCGTGGTGACGGCAAAGCCATCGGCGCGAAGCACATCGATCCAGGCCTCGCAACAGCCGCAATCGGGATCTTTTACGACAAGGATCTGCAGCGGCTCGGCGGCACGCAGCGGCGCGGCGACAAGGCCCCCGGCAGCCAGGGCAAGAAAGTGGCGGCGGGAAAGTTTGTAAAAGCTCATCTCGATTCTCCTCTCAGGCGCGAACGCGGAATTCGGTCATCATGCCGGTGGCCAGATGACCCATGTGGTGACAATGCAGCATCCAGGGCGCGGCCGCGCCGGCATCGAGCGCCACCGTCACGCTGCCCATCGGCGGCACCGAGACAGTGTCGCGCCGCGCGCCCGCAAAGCGGGTGCCGTTGACTGCGATCACCTGAAACACATGGCCGTGCAGATGCATTGGATGGGCCATCATCGACATGTTGTGAAACATGATCTCGACCCGCTCGCCCGAGCGCGCCTCGACGGGCTGGCGGTTTTCCCATGTCCGGCCGTCAATCCTCCATTGGTAGGGCTGCATCATTCCCGTCAGCATCACCATCGGCTGCGCCGTGGCGGGGCGGGCGGCGAGCGGTGTCACCGCGCGCAACGCGGTTTCCTGCGCCATATCACCGGAAACCGCCGCATGCGGCTTCTCAGAAAGCTCGGCCAATTTCGGCACCTTGGCGCCCTGCGGCGCGAGCATCAATCCGGTGCGCTCGCGCGCGCCTTCGCGCAGCGCGAGGATCGGCACCACCGCCCCGTCTGCCGGAAGGTCGATCTCAAGATCGAGCCGCTGGCCGGGCGAGATCGCAAAGCGCGTGCCGGACAGCGGCACCACCGGAGCGCCGTCCACCGCCACCAACCGCGCCAAGACGGCCCCGGTGTCGATCCAGAAGGCGGTCATCGAGGCCCCGTCGATCACCCGAAGCCGCACGCGACCGCCCTTTTCGACCCGCACCACCTCCGGGTCTGCAAGGGTGCGGTCATTGGCGAGATAGGCGTCGAACGCGTAATCATTGAGATCCATCGCGCCGCCGCCCGTCATCGCCCCGCCGCCTGCCATTGCCCCGCCGCCTGCCATTGCATCGTGCATCGCCTGCATGCCGGGCATGGACATCATGCCCTCCATGCCCCCCATCCCGGGTATCGGCGCGGCGCCATGGTCCATATGGCCGTGATCCATCGCGGTGCCACCGGTCACTTTGGCCAGCACCTCCTCGGGCGTGGCAAAGGCAAAATCATGGAGCAGCATCACCACCTCCTGCCGGTCCTCGGCCGCCTCCTCGGGGCGGCGCACGATCAGGGGCGCGGCGAGAAGGCCGATCTCCTGCTCCGGGATATGGCTGTGCATCCAGAAAGTGCCGGGCCGGGCCTCGAAATCGTAGCTGCGGGTCTCACCCGGCTGCAGCATCGGGTTGGTGTTCGGCACGCCATCTTGATCATTGGGCGGGATCTGGCCGTGCCAATGCACGATGGTCTCGATGTCGAGCGCATTCGTCAGATCCGTGCGGAAGCGCTGGCCCGGATCGAGCGTGAGGCCGGGGCGGCCCGCGGTGTCGAGCAGGCCCAGCACCGTGGCGGCGCGCCCCTGCACTTCGATGACCCGCGTGGTGGCGGTGAGCGAAAGGGGCGCGGTTGCGGCCCGGGCGCGGGCGGGCAGAAGCGGAAGAGCGGCCATGGCCGCAGAAGCGGCCAGAAAGCCGCGGCGGGTGACATTTGTCATGATGATCTCCAGAGGTCTGAAAGGAAACAGGCGGAGATCAGGCGCGGGGCGGCGGGGCCTCCGGCGCGGGGGCGACAAGCGCCGAAAGCGGCCGGGGCGCGGGGGCCGTCAGGCGCGAAACCCGCTCGGACCGCAGGGGCGGTTGCACAGGCTCCGGCGTCAGCGCGCTTGCCAGACAATGCACAAGGCAGCCGGAGGCAGAGCGATGCAGATCCGCCGCCGCAGGAGCCCCTGCGGCATGGCGCGCGCAATCCTGCGCCGCCAGCGTCATCACCGGCTCTGCCGTGCTCGGGGCATCCGCCGCAAGACCTTGCCCCGGCAGACCGATCCCGGCCACGAAAATGGCGATCAGGACGATGCGGAGCAGGACAGCGAGATTGCGCATGTGCGCAGTATGGCATGCCATGCGCGCGCTGTCAGGTGACAAATGCGGCATGGCAGATGTGCATTCTGCTCAACAAGGCCCGCCGCATCCGCGCGGAGCGGGCCCCGCCCGCCTTTGACCGCGCCCAGCCACGGCGCGCGACCGCGGCGGGGGGTATTTTGTCTTCCAAACAAGGGATTGCGAGGCGAACCTCACCTGCCCGGAAAGGTCACGCCCGCATCGACCGGCGCTGCGCGGGGCCGAATGCGGCGCGATGCCGGAGCGGCCTTGTCAATGAGAGACGCTCGAAAAAGCGTTCATGATGACCACGCCCCCCACGATCAGCGCGATCCCGAGAAACGCCATCGCGTCCAGCGATTGCCGGAAGATCACCACGCTGACCAGCGTGATCAGCACGGTTCCGAGCCCGCCCCAGACCGCATAGGCAATGCCGAGCGGGATCGTTTTGAGCGCGATCGACAGCAGATAAAAGGACGCGATGTAGAACATCGCCATGATCGCAGTGGGGCCAAGTTTCGTGAATTGCTCGGATTTCTGCAGGAAGCTCGATCCCGCGACTTCGCACAGGATGGCACCCGCAAGGGCGAAACAGGATATGAGGTGAGAGGGCATGAGGTCTGTACTTTCCCGGCCGCGCGACGCGGCCCGTCAGGGTGAGGATCGGAAAAACCAGAGACAAGCCCCGAAGACATGCGATTGCGCCTTCCCGATCAGATCAGGTTGAACGCCGCGGCGGGGAAGAACCTGTCAAAAGACAGGCGCAGGAGACACCACCCTGCAACTCTATTACCGGCCCCGCAGAGCTAGGCGCGGAGCCGATGGAATGCAATCGCAAATCGAGGCGGCTCCGGGCAGATTGTCCGATCTGTTGGCGAGCTTGCGGCGTTTCGGGCCGCCGCGGCGCAGAAAGGCGCCCCGGCTCAGCCGATATCGCCCGCATCGGCGGGGCGTTTGAGCCCTGTCACCATCGCGCGCGCCAGATTTTCGCGATGCCGCACAGAGGCCAGCGCCACGCCCCCGATGTGCACCGCCACAAGCAGCACCATCAGATTGGCCAGCACTTCATGCACCTCCTTGAGCGGTCCCGTGCTGGCCGCGCCACGATGCTCGTCGCGCGCGTGATCATCGGCATAGGCGGGCGTCACCAGCGCGGGCAGCATCGCCTGCGCCTCGCTCCGGGTCATCAGCCATCCGGTCCCGGTCGTTCCCGCCATCGACACGAGCAGCGCAACGATCATCGCGGCGCCTGCCGGGTTATGGCCGAGATAGCGCCGCTCGCGCCCCGCGATCATGTCTTTCAGATAGGCCACAACGGCCCTTGGGCCCTGCACAAACTGCGAAAACCGCGCATAGCGAGAGCCGAAAATCCCCCAAAGCACGCGCACCGCCACCAGCGCGGCAGCGGTATAGCCGCAAAACTCGTGCAGCGGTTGCACCTCTTCCGCGCTGAGCCAGGCAAGGGCAAAACACCCCGCCAGCCCCCAATGGAACATGCGGATCAGCGGATCCCAGACGCGTATCATCTTTCTGCCTTTCTCGTTGGGCCGCACGCATGCGGCGCCTTGGTTGACGTGTGGCCGCCGTCTCCGGGCGGCGGCAACGCGAAACGCGGGCATTCTCCCGCATCCGGCCTGACGGCCCGCTGACGAGGCCTTTCAGGTTCACGTCAGCGGGTGCCGTCACAAAGGGGCGTCGACCCCGACTCGACTGCCCCTCAATCAGGAGACCGCCATGCAAACTGTTCTCGCCCCCGCCCCTTCCTCCTCGTGCGAAGGCCGCATCGTCCTGCTGACCGAGCCCCCCTGCGGGCGCTGCGCGCTCGTTTGGTGCGATGCGCCCTGGTCCTCGGGGCGCACCGATTGCCCCCATTGCCGCGGGCGCCAGGGCTGATCGGCAGCGCGCGGCTTGCCCTCGCCCCCTCCGAGGCCCGGCCCCGCCCGAGGGGCCGGGATTGCTCTGCATCGCGGGCCGCTCTAGGCTGGCGCGACGCCTCGGAGACCTGCATGCGCGCTTTCCCTTCCAGTCAGGTGCCAAAACTGCCGCGCGCCGTCTGGGCGCTCGGCTTCGTGTCGATGCTGATGGATGTCTCCTCCGAGATGATCCATGCGCTGTTGCCCCTTTATCTGACCTTTGGGCTTGGCGCGGGCGCGCTCGCGGTGGGGGTGATCGAGGGCATTGCCGAGGCGACCGCCGCGATCACCAAGGTCTTTTCCGGCGCGCTCTCCGATTGGCTCGGGCGGCGCAAGGCGCTGACAGCCCTTGGTTACGGGCTCGCGGCTGTCACCAAACCGGTCTTTCCGCTCGCCGGGTCGCTCGGCTGGGTGGTGGCGGCGCGGTTCGTGGACCGGATCGGCAAGGGGATCCGCGGCGCGCCCCGCGATGCGCTGATCGCCGATCTGACGCCCGAGCGGATGCGCGGCGCGGCCTTCGGGCTGCGCCAGTCGCTCGACACGGTGGGGGCCTTTGTCGGCCCGCTCGCCGCGATTGGCCTGATGGCGGCGTTTGCGGGCGATTTTCGCGCCGTGTTCTGGGTCGCGGTGGGGCCGGCCTTCGGCGCGCTGGCGCTGATCCTCTTTGCGGTTGCGGAGCCGCCCCGCGACCTCGCACGGCCAAAGCCCCGCGTGCCGCTTGCCCCTGCGGATCTGGCCCGCCTGCCGCGCCGGTTCTGGGCGGTGACGGCGGTGGGTGCGGCGTTCACGCTGGCGCGGTTCAGCGAGGCGTTCCTGATCTTGCGGGCCGCCGATCTGGGGCTGGCCGCCACCTGGGTGCCCCTGGTGCTGGTGGCGATGAACCTTGTCTATGCGAGCGCGGCCTATCCGGTGGGCGCAGCCTCGGACCGGATCGGGCGGCGCGGTCTGCTGTTTGCGGGCCTCGCGCTGCTGATCGCCGCCGATCTGGTGCTGGCGCTGGCGCCGGGCCTGTGGGGGCTGGGGCTCGGCGTTGCGCTCTGGGGGCTGCATATGGGGGCGAGCCAGGGCATTTTGTCTGCCCTCGTCGCCGATACCGCGCCGGTTGATCTGCGCGGCACCGCCTTCGGCGTCTACAACCTTCTGACCGGGCTGGCCCTTCTGGCCGCAAGCGTGATCGCCGGAGCGCTTTGGCAGGGGCTCGGCGCCCCGGCGACCTTCCTTGCCGGCGCGGGCTTTGCGGCGCTGGCGCTTTGGGGCGCGGCACGGCTGAAAGAGCTCCGCGCCGCGCCATCTGCCGGCCCGGGGCTGCCGCCTCAATCGTCTTCGAAATAGCCCTGCGCCGCGCCGCGGTGGCAGGCGGTGCAATTGGACATCGACCCCGCTTTGGCCTTGCGCGCGGCAGAGACCTCGCGCCCGTGTTCATGCACGAACCACGGCAGGCCACTGATCCGCAAGGGCGTGAGCCCCGGCGCCGGGTCGCGGCGCCGTCCGTTTCCGGCATCGGCAGCATTGGCCACCAGATAAGCCTCGATCTGGTCGCGCGGGGCGGTATCGAGGCTCGCATCCTCGCCGAAGTGATTGCCCAGATCGGCCATCATCGCCTGCCAGGAGCGCGCGGGCAAAAACCCCGGCGGAAACGCCATGTGGCAGGCGCTGCATTCCGCCAGAAAGGCCGGATCGGCGGGCGCGCCCGCGCCCCGGCTGCGGCTGTGGTGCTCCCCTTCCTCCTCGCCCCAGCCCTCGGCACAGGCGGGGGCGGCGGCGAGAGCGGCGGCGAGAAGCAGAACGGCTCGGGTGATCCCTGTCATGTCTTCCCCCTCAGAGGCTCGAAAGCCAGGCGATCAGGTTCGCCTTTTCGGCATCGGTGCAGGCGCGGCCGAGCACCGAGCCGCAGTTGCGGCCAAACCATTTCTCGACCTTGGCGGCATCGGTGAAGCGCCCGGGCGTGGCTGAGGGCGCAAGCGGCTCGATCGCCTTGCCGGTGCGCGCCTGCCCGGCCTTTTGCGGATCGGTGCCGTGGCAGGTGGTGCAAGAGGGCGTATCGGGCTTGCCGCCGGTGTGATTGGCGAGAAAGAGATCGCGCCCGGCACCCGCATCGGCCTTGGCGCCCGCGGCGGCCTCATAGCGCGCGATGAGCGCGGCGGGAGAGGTGTCTTGCGCGGCGGCAGGCAAGGCCAGCGCCAGCAGCGCAACGGCGAAGAAAAGCGATTTCATGGGGTTACTCCTTTGGGATGGATAGGGCGAAGGGGCTGAACCGGCCCGAGACGGCATCGGGGTGGCAGGCGGCGCAATTGGCGCGGCTGCCCACCGGCTTCGTGCGAAAGAGCGCTTCGGGCAGATCTTCATGGAGGCGCGCCCAGGCCCGGGTGGCGGTGATCGTGAAGGGCGCCTCGGGCGCGGTGCGGGCAAAAAGCTTTGCCGGCAGGGTCTCGGTTGTTTCGGCGGCATGGGCGGTGAGCCAGCCCTCGATCTCGCGCGCGGTGGCGGGGGCCAGCGAGGCATCCTCGCCAAAATGCGACGGCAGCCCCGCGATCAGCGCCTGCCACCCGGCACGCGGCAAGAGCGAAGGGTGGTAGACCATATGGCAGGCGCCGCATTCTGCCGCCGTGACCGGGTCGATCTGTGCCACCGGCTGGCCCGGCACCGGGCGCGCCGCAAGGACCGCATTGCCCGCCACGAGCGCCGCGCCAAGCCCCGCAAGGAGCGTGAACGCCAGAACCGGGCGGGCCGGGATCTCCGCGGCGGGGGCATCGCCGGGGCGCAGTTCCTTGCGCCCGTCGAGCATCGCGCGGGCAAGGTTTTCACGGCTGCGACGGCTCTCGAAGGCGACCCCGCCCAGATGCAGCGCGATCAGCCCGAGCACACCGATGGCCAGGGTCTCATGCCATTCGCGTGCGCCCCAGCCCGCGGCAAAGCTCGTGCCGGCGGCAAAGGGGCCAATGCGGAACATCCCGCCCAGCATCAACAGCCCGGTCACGGCCAGCACCAGCACAGCGGCCAGCACCGCCAGCACCATCAGCGCGCCGAGCGGGTTGTGGCCAAGGTGGCGGCCATCTTCTGCACGCAGATGCGCGCGGAGCGCGGCGGGGCTCGGCACAAAATCGGCAAAGCGCGCATGGGTCGGGCCGCAAAAGCCCCAGACCATGCGCGCCAGCACCAGTGCCGCGGCAATCAGCCCGGCGGTGAGATGCCCCTGCAAGCGCCCCGCCCCGCCGAAAAAGCCGGTCACCGCCGCCACGCCCACGGTGGCCGCGAGCCCCCAGTGAAAGAGGCGCACGAAAAGATCCCAGACCGGGGTGGTTCGGGGCTCGGGAGAGGGGAGGAGGGACATCGGAGGCTCCGCGCTGCAAATCTGGCGCTGCTGTGCCACCCCGGCGCTGACACCGCCCTGACCCGCAGCGTCAGTGAAGTGTCAGTTCAGGGGCTCCGCGGCGGGGAGCCGGAGCCGGGCCTCCAGCCCGGGGGCGGCGGGATGCAGGCTCAGGCTGCCGTCAAGCGCCTCGGCGATGTCATGGGCGATGGCGAGGCCGAGCCCCTGCCCCGCGCCAGCCTTTGGCCCCTGCATATCGGCGCGGGTCCCGCGTTGCATCAGCGCCTCGATCTGCTCGGGCGGAATGCCCGGCCCGTCGTCGATCACCGAAATGCGGATCTGTGCGCCCTCCCGCGCCGCCACGATCCGCACCGCGCCCCGCGCATGGCGCGCGGCATTCTCGATCAGCGCGCCAAGCGCCTCGCTCAGATCGCCGGGCTCGGCGGCAACGATCAGCCCGGCGGGCACCGCCTCCTGCCAGCGCCGCGCCGCCCCCGCCTCGGTGCGCCGGATCACCCGCACGAGCCCGGCCACCAGCCCCGCCACCTCGGCGCGCGCCGCACGGCCCTGCATTGCCACGCGGGTGCGGGCCAGCTCGCGCGTCACATGCGCGCGCATCGCCTCGGCAATCGCGGCAATCTCGGCGCCCTCGGGGCGCCCCGCGGTGCTGAGCCGCCCGGCCTCGCCCAAGAGCGCCTGCAGCGGCGTTTTCAACCCATGCGCCAGATCCCCCGCGCGGCTGCGCGCGCGCGCAAGCTCGCTCTCGCGGGCGGCCAGAAGTGCGTCAACCTCAGCGGCGAGCGGCACCAGCTCGGCGGGCAGATCATCCCCCAGCCGGCGCGCCTGCCCGCGGCGCAGCGCCGCCACCCGGTCGCGGATCGCCGCGAGCGGGCGCAGGCCAACGGCGATCTGCGCCCAGCCCGCAAGCGCCAGAATCGCCGCCAGAAGCGCCGAATAGGGGGCGAGGTCGCGCAGAAATTCCGCCTGCGCAGCGCTCAGCTCCGCTCGATCCATCGCCACCGCAGCGCGCAGCGGCACCGCGCCGAGCCGCTCGGGCAATGTGACCGAACGCTCGATCACCAAAAGCGCGGTGCCGCCGGGACCGGGCAGCTCATGCACATGCTCGGCCCCGTCGCGCAGATCATCGGGCGGCAGCGGGATCTCGCTGTCCCACAGCGCGCGCGCCCGCAACAGCCGCCCCGCAACCGCGATCTGCCAGTAAAGCCCGCCATAGGGCCGCTCGAACCGCGGATCGGCCGGGCGAGTGGCCAAAAAGAGCGTGCCATCGGCCCCGCGCGCCATGCCCGCCAGCACCTGATCAAGCTGGACCGAAAGCTCCGCAAGGGCGCGGCGCTCGACATGGGCGGAAAAGAGCGCGCTCAGCCCGAGCGAGGCGGCGCCGATGGCAAGGCTCACCGCCACGGTCCCCGCGATCACCAGCCGCGCCCGCAGCGAAAGCCGCCTCATCCCCCTGCCCCGGCCTGAAGAAAGTAGCCAAAGCCGCGCCTTGTGCCGATGATGCCGGGGCCGAGCTTGCGCCGGAGCCGCGCCACCAGCGCCTCGAGCGCATTCGCCTCGCGCGAGAAATCATCGCCATAAAGGTGCTCAAGCAATTCGCCGGGCGCCACCACCCGGTCGCGGTTGAGCATGAGATAGGCGAGCAGGCGGTATTCGAGCGCGCTTATCGCCACGGGCAGGCCGCGCACCGAGACCAGCATCCGGTTTGCATCAAGCCGCAGATCGCCCGCCACCTGCACGGCGCTGCCCCGCCCCGCCGCGCGGCGCACCAGCGCACGGGCGCGCGCCACCAGCTCTTCCATGCGAAACGGCTTGGGCAGGTAATCATCGGCGCCCGCGTCGATCCCCTCGACCCGCTCCAACCATGTTCCGCGCGCGGTCAGCACCAGAACCGGCATCTCGCGCCCGTTCGCTCGCCAGCGCTTGAGCACGCTCAACCCGTCGAGCTTGGGAAGGCCGAGATCGAGCACGATCAGGTCATACTCTTCGGTATCGCCCAAAAACCACGCCTCGGCGCCGTCGCCGCAGCACTCCACGCGAAAGCCCACAGCGCCCAGCGCGTGCCCCAGATCGGCGGCAATCCGGGGATCGTCCTCCACCGCCAGCACCCGCATCAATCATGCTCCGCGCGATGCCCGGCAGGGCCGCGGCGCTTCAGGAGCGCACCGCTCCGGGCATCGACCCGCGCCTCGACGATCCGCCCGGTCGGGGTGATCAGGTCAAATTCGTAGACATAGGCGCCCGCGTGCTGATCAAGCTCGGCGCTCAGAAGCCGCGCGCCAAGCTGCGCCTCCAGCCCCGGCAGGATTTTTGACAGGGGCAGGATCGCCCCTTGCGACAGCGCGCGGCGGGCGCGGTCGTGATCGTCATCGGCGCGCGCGGACAGGGCCGTGAGCGGGGCAAGAAGGGCAATCAGGACGAGGCGCGCGGCGATCATGGCGGCACTCTTGCACGGCGAAGCTTGCACCATGCTGACAGCGCCGCCGCCGGCGGCCTTCAGCGCTTGTCCACGCGAGGCATCCCGGTCAGCTCTCGCTACTCTGCCGTCGCCATGCCAAGCCGCTTGAGCACGCGCCGTTCCACCCCCACGACGATGAGGTAAAACACCACGGCGAGCAGCACCGAGACCGCAGCCACGGACCAGATCATGCCATAATCCAGATAACCGCGCGACTGGTTGAGCAGATTTCCGAGCCCGGTTCCGGTGGCCAGCCATTCGGCGATCATCACCCCCAAAATGGCGCGCGGCACGGTGAGGCGCGTGGCTGCGAAGAGATAGGGCAGCGACGCCGGGATGGTGACCAGTTTCATCTCGCTCCAGCGGCTTGCGCCATAGGCGCGCGGCACCTCCTCGGCGCTGCGCGGCACCAGCGCGATTCCTTGCGCAAGCGTCACGAAGGCGGGGAAGAAGGTGACCGAGATCGTCACCCAGAGCGTCAGCCCCACGCCGCGCCCGAGGACGAGCACCAGAAGCGGGGTGAGCGCCACCAGCGGCATGGTTTGGGTGACGAGCGCCACCGGCATGAAGGCGGCGATGGCGCGGGGAAACAGCTTGGAGCTGATCGCCAGCAGAAAGGCAAAGCCAAGCCCCGCCGCCATGCCGACAAAGGTGATCGGCAGCGTTTGCATCAGAGCGGCGCCAAGCTTTGCCCGGGCGCTTTCGGCACCGGGCGAGAGGACCAGGTAATCCACCACCGCGAACGGGGTTTTTGCAATCATCTCCGGCACTCCGGTGAGCTTGATGAAGCCCCACCAGAGCAAAAAGGGCAGCGCGATGGTCAGCGCCGCAATCGTCAGCCGGTGCCGCAAGGAACCGGGCGCGGCCTTGTCCTCTGGCAGCGCGGCATTGAGTGTGACCGCGCGCGTTGCCCCCACAAGCCGCGTCGAGAGCAGGGCAAAGACGGCGTAGCTGAGCCCCGCGATGGCCGTGGCGATCAGGCCGATGCCCCAAAGCCGCTCCGGCTCGGCGCGGCCCAGTGAACCGAGCAGATAGGCCCCGAGCCCCCAGCGCCCGCCGCCGCCGAACTCGGCCAAAATCGCCCCCAACACCGCATTGGGCGCGGCAATCCGCAGCCCCGAGAGGATCGCGGGCAGCGCGGCGCGCACCTGCACCAGCCGCAACAGGTCGTAACGGCCGCCGCCATAGGCACGGATCAGGTCGGCGGCGCGGCTGTCGGTCTGGCTCAGCCCGATCACCGTCGCGGTCATGGTGACGAAATAAACCCCGAGCGCGGCCAGCGTGATGCGCGGCGCCATGCCCGAAAGCGTCAGCGCAAGGATCGGCGCAATCGCGATCGGCGGCAGCGCAAAGATCACGATGTTCACGCCGCGAAAGATCCGCAACAGGGTGGAGGAGAGCGCAAAAGCGATCCCGGCCCCGATCCCGGCAAGATTGCCGATCACGAAGCCAAGACCCGAGGCGATGAGCGTTGCCGCCACATGGGGCGGATAATCGCCCCGGTCGATCCAGAGCCGTGCGGCAATTGCGGAAGGCGCTGGCAACGCGCCCCCGGCAACCAGCCCGAAGCGCCCGACGATCTCCCAGATCGCGAGCAAGATCAGCACATTGCGCAAAGCGTGGCCGGAGGCTGCGCGATCATCCGCCATGCAGCACCTCGGCGATATGATCGCACAGCTTGTGAAAGGCCGGATCTGCAAACAGCGGCGGGCGGCGCGGACGGTCGAAGGGAATGTCGATCACCTCGACGATCCGGCCCGGATTGGCATGCATCACCACCACCCGGTCGGCCAGAAACACCGCCTCGTCGATGCCATGCGTCACCAGCAGCGCGGTCGAGCCGGTCTCGGCCCAGATCCGCTGCAATTCGACATTCATCTGCCGCCGCAAGATCTGATCAAGCGCGCCGAAGGGCTCATCCATGAACAGCACCTGCGGATGGGTGACAAGCGCGCGGGCAATGGCGACGCGCTGGCGCATGCCGCCCGACAACTCGCCCGGAAGCGCGTTCTCGTAGCCGTTCAGACCGACCAGATCGATCATCTGCTGCACCCGCGCGCCATGCTCTGCCTGCGGCAGCCGCAACACTTCGAGCGGCACCTCGACATTGCGCCGCACCGAGCGCCACGGCAGCAACGCCGCGTCCTGAAACGCGACGCCTGTGAGCCCGGCGCGTGCCGCGGCCCGCGGCACCTGGCCGGCAATCTGCACGCTGCCGAGATCGGCCGCCTCAAGCCCGAGCGCGATGCGCATCACCGTGGATTTGCCGCAGCCGGAAGGGCCGATCACCGCCGTAAACGAGCCCGCCGGGCAGGCAAGGGTGATGTCGCGCAACGCCTCGATCACCTTGCCCCGGCCGCGAAAGGTCTTGCCGACCCCTTGCAGAGCGATCCCTGCGGCCTCCGACATCAGATCTCGGCCAGAAGCGAGGTGTCAAACATCTCGTGCGTGCCGACAATGCCGACCGCCCCGAGCGCGCTGAGGCATTTTTCGATCCCGTCATCCGTAAGCGCGAAAATGCCCGCGGGGCTTTCGATCAGCGGCTTCTGGGCGCTATTGAAATAGACCTCGTTCTCGATCGTGCGGCCCGTGCCCTTGAAGTGGCTGTCGGCAAATTTCGGCGGCCAGACGGTCGGGTCAGCGAGGTTCTCGGCCCAGGCCTTGCGGGAGGCGCGCAGCCATGCCACCAGCAGGTCGCGTTTTTCGGCCAGCACCGCCTCGGTCACCACCACGGTGTCGTTGAAAAGCGTGTAGCCAAAATCATAAAGCAGGAACGAGGTCGCGGCGGCCCCTGCCTGATCGAGCGTGTAGGGAACGTTGGTGGTGAAATCGAGGCTCGCGTCGATCTCGCCCTTGATCAAGGGGGTCGGGTCGTAGGCATAGGGCACGATATTGACCGAGGCCGGGTCGATGCCGTTCATCTTCAGCATCGCCTCGACGGAGATCACGTTCACGGGCGGCACCGCCAGCGTTTTGCCAACGAGGTCTTTGGGCTCGTGGATCGGGTTCGAGGCAAGCGAAACAATCCCGATCGGGTTCTTCTGATATTGCGTGCCGATGATCTTGAACGGCGCGCCCTGTTCGGCGATCGCCTTGATCGTGGTATCGGGCGAGGTCAGCGTCAGATCGGCGCGCCCGGCAATGATCGTGCTTTCCGGGATCACGTCGGGCCCGCCCGAAAGATAGGTCAGATCAAGCCCGGCCTCGGCGTAATAGCCTTGATCGAGGCCGAGGAAATAGCCGGTGAATTCGGCATCATTGATCCACGATGCCTGCATGGTCAGGGCGCTGGTGGCGGCGCGGGCGCGCCCGGTCAGGGCGGGCGCGGCCAGGCAGGCGGCGGCGGAGGCCATGAAAACACGGCGGTTCAGGCGAAGGCTCATGGGGGTCCTCAGTCTTGGGAGGGAGGGGAAGGGAAGGGCCCGGCTCAGGCCAGACCTTGCAGGCGTTGCAGTTCTTGCAAGGGGGGCGTTTGCGCGATCTGTTTGGGATCAAGCAGCGGCCATTTTACGCCGCGCGGGCGTTGCGCGCGGCGGCCGATCTCATGTGCGCCACCGGGGGTGAAGATCTTGTCCACCAGAATATCGGTCTCCGAAGGCTGCAACTGTTCTTGCACAACCTGCACATCATGCACGACCGCATGCACCGGGGTTTGCTCGCCCACCAGCCCGAGGTCGGTGAACATCCCCCATTCGAGGTCAAAGAACCCGTGGCCCTTGCCAAAGCGCACGCCGTTCATCGACACCGCCGAAGCGCCGGTGACGAGATAGTCGAACCGGCCCATTTGGGCGATCTGCGCCAGCGTGATCGGAGTGCCGAAATATTCCATCCCATCAAGCCACGACGCATAGCGCGCCGCGCCCGCCGGCACTTTGCCCGGATCAAGATAGAGAAAGCCGCGATAGATGCCGTAGGTGGACATCACGAACGGCTTGCCCGCCTCGATCATCCGCATGCGCAGGTCGCACAGGCAGTTGTCGGGCGTGATGAAGGCGAACCGGCTCGCCTGATAATCCGGGTCCGCGATAAGCCGGTCGATGGCCTGCTCGGACCCCTCGAAATCGGGGATCACTTCGGCGAAGTTCAGATGGAACCGGGTGTCAGGCCTCGCCACATCATGCAGCCTGGTCCATATTTTTTCGCGGATCACCTTGGAGGTCGTCATCTTGCTATCCGTGTCGTTTCATTGTTTCATAAATGTGAAACTTGCGTTTCAACGGTCAAGGACTTTCCGCTGACATGGCTTCACGTCTTATCCTGCGTATTCACGAACGCCACGCGCGGCTGACCTCGAGCGAGCGGCGAATTGCCGATGTTCTCATGGAAAATCAGAGCCTTGTGGAAACACACACCGCCACGGAACTGGCCGGGCTCGCGGGGGTGTCAAAAGCGACGACTGCCCGTTTTTTCCGCAATCTCGGATATACGGACTTTGAAGAAGTCCGCCTTCAAGCGCGCGAAGAGCGCAATCGCAAGGAACCCTATGCGCGATTCGAGCCCCGCCCCGAGCCGCTCGGGCTGGGGCGGACGATCTCGGACCACCTTGATCTGGAGCTGCGCAACCTGACGCGCACCTTTGAGGAGATGCGCTCGGATCTGTTGCCGCATATCGCGACCGTGCTGGGCCGGGCGCCGCAACTGTGGTTTCTGGGCTTTGGTGACGAACATGCGGTGGCGCAGCTTGGCAAATCAATGTTCGCGCGGTTGCGCCACGCGGTGCATCAGATCGAAGGCACCGGGCAGAACTGGGCCTCGGAACTGGCCCGAACCGGCCCGCGCGACGTGTTGATCGTGCTGAGCTTCGCTCCGCGCCCAAAGCTGATGCGCGCGCTTCTTGCCCATGCCCGCACCACCCGGATGCAGATCATCACCATCACCGATCACGCCCATGCCGCCCAAGCGCAGCGCCATTCCGACATTGTTTTGCCGTGCCACATCGCGAGCTACGGCCTTTTGCCGACCCATGCGACGATGCTTTCGGTGCTGCGCCTGATCGCGGTTGCCTATGCCAGCCAGAATGCCGATTCCGTGAGCCAGCGCCTTGCAACGCTTGAGGCAATCAACGAGGAACTCGACCTGTCGGAATGACCCGAAGCCTCGCCCTGACCGGCGGGCATTTTGCCGGCACGGAAAGGCCGGGGCATCCGACAGGACGCCCCGGCAAGTGCGGTGTCAGATCCGGCTTTCGCCCCCCGGGGCGAAATATTCGCGCGTCAACTTGACGATGATGGGCGACAGCAGCAGCAGCGAAATCAGGTTCGGGATCGCCATCAGGGCATTGAGCGTATCGGCCACCAGCCAGGCAAAATCGAGGCTCAGCGTGGCCCCGAAGAAGACCGCGATCGTCCACATCAGGCGGAACGGCTTTTCGCTGACGGTGCCCAGCAGGAATTCCCAGCACTTCTCCGCATAATAGGCCCAGCCCAGAATCGTCGTGAACGCGAAGAGCGCCAGACAGATCGTCAGCACATATTTGCCATAGCCCGGCAGCGCCGCCTCAAACGCGAGCGAGGAGAGGAGCGCCCCGGTCTCGCCGCTCGTCCAGACCCCGGTGACCATGATCGCAAGGCCCGTGAGCGTGCAGATGATGATCGTGTCGATGAAGGTCCCCATCATGCCGATCACGCCCGAGAACACGGGGTTCGAGGTCGAGCCAGAGGCCTGCGCGATCCCGGCGGTGCCAAGGCCCGCCTCGTTCGAGAAGATGCCGCGCGCCACGCCCTTTTGCATCGCCATCAGAATGGTCGAGCCAAGGAACCCGCCTGCGGCGGCGGTGCCGGTGAAGGCATCGGAGACGATGGTGGCGAGGGCTGCCGGGATATTGCCGGCAAAGAGCGCCAGCACAACGACCACGCAGATCAAATAGATGATCGCCATGAAGGGCACGACCTTCTCCGCGACCGCGCCGATGCGCCGGATCCCGCCCAGCACGACCAGCCCGGTAACACCCGTCAGCACGATCCCGGTGATCCAGGTCTGGACCCCGAAAGAGTTCTCAATCGCCGCGGCGATGCCATTGGCCTGCACCATATTGCCGATGCCAAAGCCCGCAAGGCCGCCAAAAAACGCAAATGCCGTGCCGAGCCAGTGCCAATGCCGCCCGAGCCCGTTCTTGATCGCGAACATCGGGCCACCGACATGCTCGCCCTTGTCGTCAACCTCGCGATACTTCACCGCGACAACCACTTCGGCGTATTTCGTGGCCATGCCGACAAAAGCGGTGATCCACATCCAAAACAGCGCACCGGGGCCGCCGACGGCGATGGCCGTCGCGACACCGGCAATGTTGCCGGTGCCGATGGTGCCGGAAAGCGCCGTCATGAGGGCCGCATAGGGGGTGATTTCCCCTTCCGCGTCAGAGCCGGGCGTGCGGCTTTTCCAGATCATCCGAAAGCCGTAGACGAGCTTTCGGATCGGCATGAAGCCAAGACGAAGCTGAAGGAAAAGGCCGGTGCCGATGATCAGGACAATCATCGGAACGCCCCACACAATCCCGTTCAGCCAATTGAAGAAATTCAAGATCAGTTCCAAACGCCAGTCTCCTCTTCGTCCCTTGCCCTGCGTTTCCACAAAAGACGCACGCGTGCGACGCGCTTCGCGTTGCAGGGATCTTGTGCTGTTGTGCGCGGCCCACCCTTACGGTCGCATCCGAACCAAGATCAACCCGGCGATTCACCACATATCGAAGCGGTGGAGGAGCGCATCGCCCGAGGCGTTCAGAAACCGCAGGCCCCCCCTGGCGCAGCGTCAGGACCACTCCCGCACGCTGGGAGATGCGTTTTTCCCTTGGCGCGCGGAGGGCGGGGGTGTCGAAGGGCCGCACGCGGGCCGCCAATTCCGTTGCGTCAACGGGATGATGGCCCGAGCGCTCGCGCCCCCGCCAGATTCAGCCGCGCAGGCATGGCGGGGGCGCGTGCCCCGGCCCCGCGCGGGAGATCGCGCCCCGACCGGCTGCGGCGAGAGCGCATTTCGTCGACAGGGTCGAAATCCGCAAAAAGCCCCCAAAGACGCCCCGAGAGGGGAGCGGCATCCGGTTTTACCACTTGCCGCTGCGGCCCTTTTTCATCGGCTCATACTTTCCCGGCGGGCCGCTAGAGCGAGATCCGCTCGCCCAGTTCGATCACCCGTTCGCGCGGCAGCAAGAAATACTCGCTCGGATCAAGCGAGAAGCCATGCAAAAAGATGTGCAGCCGATCAAGGAGCCGCATCGGCCCGCCTCCGGGGCGGATCACCGGGCGGCGGCGCGCGACAAAGAAGATCGTGCGCATCACGTCGATCTTCAGCCCCATCGCCCGCGCCCGCGGCAGGGCGCTGACAATCCGCGGCGTTTCCATGAAGCCAAAGCGGATCGTGAGCAGGCTGAACGGGCCGCCCAAAGGTTGCCAAGAGACGCGCTCCGCCTCCGGCACGGTGGGCACACGCAATGGCTCGACGGTCAGGATGATCGTTTGCTCATGCACGACGCCGTTGAACTTGATGTTGTGCATCAGCGTGGCGGGAGCGGCCGCCGGATCGGCGGTGAGAAAGAAGGCGGTGCCCGGAACGCGGTTGACGGAGCTTGTCTCCATCATCTTCACGAAAGTGGTCAGATCGGTGCTCGACTGATGCGCCCGGAACAGAAGCTTTTGCGTGCCGCGCCACCACGCCCCCATGGCCAGCCCCAAAGCACCCGCGATCATCAGCGGGATGAACCCGCCATCTCCGATCTTGCTGAGGTTCGAGGACAGGAACACCCCCTCGACCGAGAGGATCGAGCCGGCAAGCGCCAATGCGGGCAGCCGCGGCAGGCGCCGCGAGAGCAGGATGTAGAAAATGGCCAGAAGGCTCGTGATCACCATCGTGCCGGTGACAGAGATGCCATAAGCCGCCGCCATCCGCTCGGAACTGCCAAAGCCGATAACGATGACGCAAACGAGGGCAAGCAGGGCCCAGTTCACTGCGGGCACGTAGATCTGCCCGTGATTTCCCGGGGCGGTGTGCAGGATGCGCATGCGTGGCAAGAGCCCAAGCTGCACCGAGGCGCGGATCATCGAGAACGCGCCGGTGATCACCGCCTGCGCGGCAATCACCGTGGCGGCGGTGGCAAGTGCGATGAACCAGGGCAGCGCGGGGCGCGGCACCATCGCAAAGAGCGGATTGTCGATCGCGGCGGGAGAGCGCAACACCAGCGCGCCCTGCCCCAGATAGTTCAGCACCAGCGCCGGAAAGATCAGCCCGAACCAGGCCAGCACGATCGGACGGCGCCCGAAATGGCCCAGATCGGCGTAAAGCGCCTCGGCTCCGGTGACGGCAAGGAAGACCGCGCCAAGAACGACAAAGGAAAGGCCCGCGTGCTCGCGCAGGAACTCGAACGCCCAGACCGGATCGAGCGCGGCGAGCACTTCGGGCGCGGCCCGGATGTGCCAGAGCCCGAGCCCCGCGAGGGTGAGAAACCACAGCGCCGTGACCGGGCCGAAACCCGCCGAGATGCGCGCCGTGCCATGCGATTGCGCGAAAAAGAGCAGCGTCAGGATCACCAGCGTCACCGGCACGACCCAGGGCGCAAGGCCGGGCATGAAGATCTCGATCCCTTCCACCGCCGACATCACCGAAATCGCCGGCGTGATCGCGGCATCGCCGATGAAAAGCGCGGCCCCGGCAATCGCCAGCAGCAGCACCGGCACCGAACGCCGCCCGAGCGCGAGCCGCACCATCGTGTAAAGCGCCAGAATGCCCCCCTCGCCCCGGTTGTCGACGCGCAGCAGGAAGAGCACATATTTGAGCGTGACGATCAGGATCAGCGCCCAGAAGATCAGCGAAAGGAGCCCGAGCACCTCGGCCCGGCTCAGATCGCCATCGCGCATGGCCGGGCGCAACGCCTCACGGAAGGTGTAGATCGGGCTCGTGCCGATGTCGCCGTAGACGACCCCCACGGCTCCCAGTGCGAGCGCCCAAAACCCCTGTGGGCTGGGGCTGGGCGCGGCCGGATCGGCCGCGGTGCCAGCCTCCTCGCGCAGATAGTCACTGATATCGAGTGTGCTGCTGTCGGCGCCCGCGATGGGCGCCGTGTCGCTATTGGCCTGCGACGGAGGCAACGAAACTTGGGACATGAGGGGGACGGTGCGGATCAAAGGGCCGTGCAGGTCGGGAAACCACCCGCCGCTCGGCAACCTGACAGGCTGTGAGAGCGCTCCAGAACATCGCAAGATCGCGACTGGGCGAAATATGACAGAAATCACACCGGTTTCAAGAGCATGTGATGCGAGATGTCGCAGGGGGGCCGGCACCGGCGCAAGACGACCGCGCCCAGCGCCCTGCTCCCTGCGCAGAAGGGAATTGACGCAAGCGAGGGCGCACTCCAGATTTCATGACGATTCTTGGGATGCCCAGCGCAATGCGACTCGACCTCTCTCGTCTGCAACAAGAGGCCAGGGTCTGGCTCACCCGGGCCTGTCTCGGGCTTGCGCTGCTGGCGGTGGTCGCATTCGCGCTCGAAAGACCGGGCGGAGGGGTGGCGTTTTCCGCCGCACCTCCGGGCATTGACACGATTCTCAAGGTCATCCCTGCCGAGCTGCGGCCCTTGCGGCCAACGAGCGCGCTTGTCGATCGCATGGCAAAAGGGCCGCCCGCGCTGGCCTGCCTGCCGCTGCGCGCCCTGCCGCCGCGGCAGGGCGCTTCCCGCCAAGCTGTCGGCGCGCCCGTCTTGGCCGTGCTGCCGCGCCGTCCCCACCTGCGCCCCGCAGCGCAGGCGCCTCCGGCAATGATCTGAGCCGCGCCCGCTCCGGCGGGCCGCAACTCTCTGGATCATTCTTCATCGGAGACGACTCATGTCGCACACGAACCTTCGTTCGGGGCAACGGCCTGCCGTGGCCGCCCCCGTTGCCATGGGAGGCGGAAGTGCTTCCCCGCTCCCGGCGTCCCCCGCCCCGCTTCGGGACAGCCTGCCGGAGGCTGGCGCTTCCCGCTCCGCCCCCCTGCCCCCGGTCGCCTCAAGCGCAGGCCCGTCACCCTCCGGCCCATCGACGTCCGGCGCATCGACGTCTGGCCCATCGACGTCAGGGCAGACGGTCCTTCTGAGCTGGCTTGCGCTCATCACGCTGTGCACAGCGGTGATCACGGCCGTCTGGCTTCTCGGCTGACGCCGTCCCCCGGCGCCGGGCTCTGGCGTCGGGGGCGCCCCCCCTGCAGGAGGATTCAATGATTTTCGATCCGGGCGCGCTTGCCCCCTATCTGTCGCTGGCGCTGCTTGCAGCCATTCTGATCGCCTTTCTGAGCGAGCGCTTCGCCCCCGACATGGTGGCCTTCTTTGGCGCCAGCTCGGCGCTTGCGCTGGGGCTCGTCGGGCAAAAGGAGGTGCTGACGGCGCTTTCAAACCCCGCCCCGGCAACGATCGGGCTGATGTTCGTTCTGAGCGCCGCGCTGGTGCGCACCGGCGCGCTCGAAATGCTCGTCGAGCTTTTGGGCAGGCTCTCGGCCCGCAAACCGCGTTGGGCACTGGTGGTGTTCTTTCTGGGCGCCGCGCTTGCCTCGGCCTTTCTCAACAACACGCCCGTGGTGATGGTGCTGATCCCGGTTGCCTTCGGGCTCTCAAGACAGGTCGATGTGCTGCCCTCGCGGCTCCTGATGCCGCTCTCCTTCGTGGTGATCCTCGGCGGCACGGTGACGCTGATCGGCACCTCGACCAATATCCTCGTCGACGGGATCGCCCGCGACATGGGCTTTGCGCCGTTTTCGCTTTTTGAGATCGCACCGCTCGGCCTGTGCGTCGCGGCGGCGGGAGGGCTTTACCTCGCGCTTGCGGCGCCGCGATTGCTGCCCGAGCGGACCTCTGTCGGGGCGGCGCTGCAGCGCGGCGGCACCAAGGGCTGGCTTGCCGATCTCTTCATCCCGCAGGGCTCGCCCCTGATCGGGCTTGCGCCGCGCGATCTGCCCGCCGTCACCCGGCGCGGCGGCCGGGTGATCGACGTGATCCGGGGCGATGCCTCGCTCCGGCGCGACCTCGGCGCGGTGCGGCTCGAACCGGGGGACACGGTGGTGCTCAAAACCCGCGACAGCGAAATTCTCGGGCTGCGCGGCGGGGCAACGCAGGGGGCCGTGCTCGCCGGAGCCGAGCCGGGCCAGACCCGCAATGCGCAGGCGGTCGAGCTTCTCGTCGGGCCGGGCGCGAAGGCGATCGGGCGCAGCCTCGGCAAGCTGCGCTGGCGGCGCCGGTTCGGCGTCTATCCGCTGGCGATGCACCGCAAGGGCGATTCCGTCGGCGCACGGCTTGAGGAAACGCCGCTGGCGATGGGCGACACGCTTCTGGTCGAGGGCACCGCCGAAGACATCGCCCGGCTGGTGGAGGATCAGCGGCTGACCGAGCTTGCCCCGAACACCGCGCGCGCCTATCGCCGCAACCGTGCCCCGGTTGCCATTCTCACGCTTCTGGGCGTGGTCGTGCTGGCGGCGTTCAATGCGGCCCCGATTCTCGTTTTGGCGATGATCGGCACCGCGGTGGTGATCCTCACCCGCTGCATTGATGTGGAAGAGGGTCTTTCCGCAATGGACGGACGGCTGCTTTTGATGATTGTCTCGATGCTGGTCGTGGGCGCCGCGATCGAGGGCACCGGCGCGGTGGCGCTGATCGTGACGGCCCTTTTGCCGCTTTTGCATCTGGGCGGGCCGGTGGCAACGCTGGCGGCGGTTTATCTCGTCACCTCGGTGCTCACGGAGCTCGTCAGCAACAATGCGGTGGCGGTGCTGATGGCACCGATTGCGAGCGGCATCGCGCAGCAGATGGGCCTTGATCCGCGCCCCTTTCTGGTGGCGGTGATGTTTGGCGCCTCGGCAAGCTTTGCCACGCCGATCGGTTATCAGACGAACACGCTCGTCTATACCGCGGGGGGCTACCGCTTCACCGATTTCCTGCGCGTGGGCCTGCCCCTGAACATTGTCGCAGGGATCGTGACGGTGGCGCTGGTGCCTTTGTTCTGGAAGCTCTGATGCGGCGCATCAGGGCAGCAAGATCCAGGTATAGGCCGCATAGCCCGCAATCAGCATCAGCCCTTCCCAGCGGTTGATGCGCAACCCGGTTGCCGCAAAAAGCACCAAAACGGCGGATACGAACACCATCAGCGGCGCGTCGAACCGCACGATCTGCGCGGGCACATCGGAGGGGGCGATCAGCGCCGTCGTGCCGCCGATGCCGAGCACGTTGTAAATGTTCGAGCCGACGATATTGCCAAAGGCCACATCGCCCTGCCGTTTCAGCGCGGCAATCACCGAGGTCACGAGTTCGGGCATCGAGGTGCCGATGGCCACGATGGTGAGCCCGATCACCGTTTCCGAGACGCCAAAGCCGCGCGCGAGCGCGACTGCGCCGCTGACGAGAAGCGCGCCCCCCGCGACCACAAGGACAAGCCCCGCCAGCGCGATCAGGAGCGGCATGAGCAGGCGGCCCTGTGCGGGGGGGGCCGCAAGGCCCGGATCGGCCTCCGCGAGGGCAAGGCTCTTGTCATGCAGCGCGCCGCCGTCCTCGGCCGCGCGTTCCTGCACGATCACGAACCAGATATAGCCGACAAGCGCGGCGATCAGCGCGGCACCGATCCCGCGGCTCATCGGCGCGAAATAGGCGAGCCCGGCGAAGGCCGCGGCCACCGCAAACATCACCACCGCATCGCGGCGCAGCGCCGCGCGGGCCACAAGGATCGGGCAGATCAGCGCGGAAACACCCCCGATGAGCAGGATATTGGCGATGTTCGAGCCGACGATATTGCCATAGGCGATCCCCGGCGCCCCCGCGAGCCCCGCCTGCACCGAGGTCACAAGCTCGGGCATCGACGTGCCGAAACCGACCAGCGTCAGGCCGATCACCAGAGGCGATATCCCGATCCGCTCTGCCGCCTGCACCGCCCCCCGCACCAAAAGCTCCCCGCCCGCAACGAGTAGCACGAGCCCCGCGAGAAGGGGCAGCCAGGTTTCGATCATGTAAATCCCCGAAATCGGCCAATGTGGCCATATCCGACATAGATGATGCCGCGGAGCAAGGCGTTCAAGGCCCTTTCGCTGCAGCGCAGCCGACTGGCCGGTGCGGGGGCCTGCCGCGAAAGGGGCGAGCGGGGCGACTGGCATGTGCCGGCGCCCCCGTTCCGGCCCCTGAACCGCGATCATCCGCGCCGTCGCAAAAGCCCTTGTGCGCATGAAAGCGACGAGAGATTACGAGGCCAAGCGGTTGAAAATCATGCGGTTATCGGCATCGCGATCGGCAAGCAGGCTTTCGATCTGGTCGGGTTTGACCGAGCAGGTCTGCGGGCCCTGCGGATCTGGTGCGCCCCCGAGCGGCGGCCGGTTTCGGGGAGACGAACATAGGTCCGCCCCCTCGGAAAGGGCGCGACGCAGGGCCGATGCAATGGCGCCTATTTCCAGATTTTGGCGAGTTCGGCGTCCCAGTGGGGCTCAGCCCCGAAATGGGCGGCCATGAAATCGATGAACGTTCGAACCTTCGGCAGCAAATACTGGCGATTGGGGTAGACCGCGTAGGCCCAGAACGTATCGGCTTCCCATTCGGGCAGCAGCTTCACCAGCCGCCCGGCGCGCAGATGTTCGAACGCCAGAAAGGTCGGCTGGTAGACGATGCCCGCCCCATTGGCGGCGGCTTCGCACAGGATGTTGCCGTTGTTGGCCCGGAAACTGCCGTGGATGCGGACCTTGGTCGTCATGCCGTCGCGGCGGAACCGCCAGTCGGTGGCAATGTCGGCCTCGGAAAACACCAGACATTCGTGGCGTGACAGCTCGGCGGGTTCGCTGGGCGTGCCGTGTCGTTCCAGATAATCGGGGGACGCACAGGCGACAAAGCGGATAGGTGTCAGGCGCCGGGCGATCAGGCCGGGGTCGAGGTCAATGGCCACCCGCAGCGCCAGATCGAAGCCCTCCTCGACCAGGTTCACATTGCGTTCGCACAGCACCACGTCGACCTTCACTTCAGGGAAGTGCCGCATGTAGGCGGCGACGGCGCGGCCCAGCTGGGTGCCGCCGAAGGCGACCGAACAGCTAAGACGCAGCGTGCCGCGTGGTTTTGCCGTGTCGCTGGTGGCGGTCTGTTCGGCCTCTGCCACCAGAGCCAGAATGTTGATGGCCTGATTGTAGTAGGCGGTCCCGGCTTCGGTCACAGAAAACTTGCGGGTGGTGCGGTTGATCAGGCGGACGCCAAGGCTGTCTTCCAGCGCGGCCACATGGCGCGAGGCCATGCCGCGCGACATGCCCAGCGTGTCTGCCGCCTGGGCAAAGCTTTTCAGTTCCACCACCTTGGTGAAGACCTGCATGGTCCTGAAAACATCGGTCGACATCTGCGTTTTCCCTGTGTCAGGCGCGGTGTCTCGCGCCTGTCTGCAGCGCAAACACTGAACGATTGATGCATGAAAGTAAATTCTGAAGCACAGATTCACCCGGTGTATCCCGTCTTATGCAACATACATAGTGGGCCGACACGCAAGACATTGCCTCGGCGCGAGGATCCCCCTTCGGAGGGCCCTGCCCGGCAACCAGAGAAGAAGGCTCCGCATCATGGAGAAACTACTGGATTACACGGGAAAAGTCGTTCTCGTGACCGGAGGAAGCACGGGGATCGGCCGGGCAACGGCTTTGGCCTTTGCCCGTCAGGGCGCCAAGGTGGCCATCGGCAACCTGACGGGCGCCGGGCAGAACACCGCGCAGGAAATCCGCGACGCGGGCGGCGAGGCGATCTTTGTGCCCGCCGACGTGTCCAACGCCGCCTCGGTCGCCGCGCTCGTGGAGGCCACGGTCGATGCCTTTGGCCGGTTGGACTGCGCCTTCAACAATGCGGGCATCCTGCCGCCGACCCTGCCGCTGCATGAAATGACCGAAGCGCATTTCGACAGCGTGGTGGCGGTGGACCTCAAGGGCGTGTTCCTGTGCATGAAGTATGAGATCACCGCCATGCTGAAGACCGGCGGCGGGGCGATCGTGAACACGACCTCGGTCGCGGGGGTGATCGCCGACCCCGGCATGGCCCCCTATGTCGCCGCCAAGCACGGCGTCATCGGGCTGACCAAGGCCGCGGCACTGGATTACGCCCGGCAGGGCATCCGTGTGAATGCCGTGGCGCCCGGCATTGTGCGCACGCCGATGATCGAACGCTGGCTCGAAGACGAGGCGTTTGCCGCGAACCTGTTCGCGGGCAGCCCGATGCACCGCGCGGCAGATCCCGAGGAGATCGCGGGCACGGTGCTGTTCCTGTGTTCCCCGATGGCCAGTTTCACCACCGGGCAGGTCCATCTCGCCGACGGCGGGCAGACCGCGCACTGACCCCGGTTCGGGGTCCGTGCCGGGGCCTGCTCCTGGCCCCGGCAATCCTTCCGGTGGCAGATGTCACCGGACCAGATTTCAAGACTGAAGGATCATCTGATCATGACGACACACGACCATCACCACGCCAACGGCATCTGCGACTGCATCCCGAAATGGTATATCGACAACCTGGGCCAGGTCGGCCTGCCCTACAGCAAGGTTGAGGATTACGCCCGTCCGCCCGAGGACTCCTACGGCAGCCTGTTCCTGCCGGACCGCATCAAGAAGGGATACCACGTCGAGGAACTGAAAGACGGGGTCTACTGGGTGTCGGGCGGCTGGTACGACTGCATGTTCGTGTGCACCGGCAATGGTGTCATCGTGGTCGATGCTCCGCCCTCGCTCGGGGAACGCTTGCTGGATGCCATCGCCGAGGTGACCGATGAACCGGTGACGCATATGGTCTATAGCCACTGGCACGCCGACCACGTCGGCGCGGCGTCGATGTTTGGCCCGAACATCAAGCGTGTGGCGCATGAAAAAACGGCCGAACTGCTGACCCGCTTCCCCGACAAGGACCGCCCCGTTCCGACCGAGACTTTCTCCAAGGACGCGGTGCTCGACGTGAACGGCGTCAAGCTGGAGCTGTCTTACAAGGGCCAGAACCACGCCGAGGGCAACATCTTCATCTACGCCCCGAAACAGAAGGCGCTGGCCGCCATCGACATTCTGGCGCCGGGCTGGGTTGCGTTCAAGGATTGCGACAGTTCGGAAAACATCAGCGGCTGGATCGAGGCGCATGACCAGATCCTCGACTACGATTTCGACACCATCGTCTGTGGTCACGTGTCCCGCTACGGCACCCGTGAAGACGTGCTGACCGCACGCGAATACACCCATGACATCATCGGCTTCGCCAAGCAGGCGCTGCAGGAGGTCGAACTGGAATACTTCATGAAGGATCTCGGAACCGGCCCCTACATGGGCGCCTTCCGCGCCGCCGAGGAAAACTACTTCTCGGCGATCACCAACCTCGTGACCAAGAACGTGCTCGAAAAGACCACCTCGAACGGCAAGCTCTGGCATCAGCGCCTGAACGGCGCGGATGTGATGACCAAGAACAACGCCTACACGATGGTGCAAAAGATCCGGCTGGAAATGTCGCACAACGGCTACGTGACGCGTCAGGGCCACCCGGAAGGGTTCTTCCTGTAATCACCGGGCCTGCCGCGGTCCCGATCGCGGCAGGCTATTCCGTTCAAAGGACATTGTGCCATGAAGGCCCTCAGATTCACCAAATACGGCCAACCGGACGTGTTGCATGTCGACACCTTGGACATCCCCGTGCCCGCACCGGGCGAAGTGCTCGTCAAGATCGCCGCCGCCGCGATCAATCCCAGCGACGTGAAAAACGTCGCGGGCCTGTTCAAGGCGCGGCTGCCCCGCGTTCCGGGGCGTGATTTCGCAGGCACCGTCGTCTCCGACGGCCCGGACAAGGGGCGCGAGGTCTGGGGCAGCGGGGCAGGCTTTGGCGTGATCCGCGACGGGGCACAGGCGGAATACATCTGCCTGCCCGCCGACTGGCTGTCGGACAAGCCCGCCCACCTCAGCATGGCTGAGGCCGCCTCTGTGGGGGTGCCCTTCGTCACCGCCTGGGGGGCGTTGGTGCGCGCCGGGCAGATCCAGCGCGGCGAAACGGTGCTGATCACCGGCAGCACCGGCGCGGTCGGTCGTGCGGCCATCCAGATCGCGCGCTGGCAAGGCGCCCGCGTCATCGGTCTGGGGCGCAGGGATCGGCTGTCCGAGGCGGATCTCTACATCAACACGGAAACGACCGAACTGCAGCCCGCCGTCCTGGAGGCGACCGACGGCAAGGGGGTGGATATGGTGCTCGATATCGTCGGCGGCCCGATGTTCGAACCGGCGCTTGCCACCCTGCGGCAAGGCGGACGGCAGATCGCGATCACCAGCACCGGGGGGCCGCGCGTGAGCTTCGATCTGGTCGATTTCTACCATCGCCAGCTGGAGCTTCGCGGGGTCGACACGATGAAGCTGTCGGGCCCCGAGATCGCCCAGATTCTCGACACCCTGCGCGCGGGCTTCGTGACGGGTGCGCTGACCGCGCCGCAACTGGATCTTTCCGCCATCACCGCCGGCCCGGAAGTGTATGAGGCGCTGCGCGCGGGACGGGCCACGCGCAAACAGGTGATCAGTTTCGGCTGACCCGCGCGGAACAGGGTGCTGCCTGGGAGCGGTCGCTTGGCGTCAGTCGACCCTCCCGGTGCAGGCCTTCAAAGCGGCGGCTCGATCGTGGCGCAGCGCATGGGCGATTGGAAACCGATCAAGGCGCCCCAAGGGTCGATGCCCGGTTTGCAGGCCCGATCAAGGCGATGACCGAGGCAAATCCATCGTTTGGCTTGCGCACCGTGGCTTGGTTGCTCGGGCTCAACAGTGAGGGCCGTCACCGACAGCGCACCATGCCGCCGGATCAACTCCGGCACGATGACACAATAGGCCGACTCCGCTAAAGCCCCGAGCGCAACCCGCGCAATTCCGGTCAGGTCAGCAGCCCCCCAGAACCAGTTTCGATGAGACAAACACCCCGATTCCCCCCAGGCCAAAAACGGAACCGATCACCATCGAACGCAATGGTAGAATTTTACGGATAGCGGACTAAAACAGGAGAATCCACAGAGGTTCTGTCGCGATGATCAGGGCCGTCATGCCAGCCGGAACATGCACCTGACCCCGAGCTGATCTTGATGGACGAGCCCCTGGGCGCGCTCGATGCGCTGACGCGCGAGAAGATGCAGGGGCTGATCCTGAAGCTTTGGAAAGAGACCGACAGACGGTGATCCTGATCACCCATTCGGTCGAGGAGGCGCTGCTTTTGGGCCAGCGGCTGATCGTGAGGACGCCGCGACCGGGACGCATCCTGCGCGAATATGCCTTGCCCTTTGCGGAAGCCGCCGTGGGTGCCGACCTGCGCGAGATCCGACGCCGCCGCGATTTCATCGAGACCCGCGACGAGATCCTGTCGCTGATCTGGGGCATGGAGGACGAAATCATGGGCCGCTCCGACCAAGTGGAGGCGGCGCAATGATCCTCGCTCTCGCCTATCTGGCCATTTTCCTTGGTGCGGGGTTGACCCTGCGCCTGCTCCGTCGTGGCGGGATCGACAGCGCGCGCCGCACCGTCACCATCATCTGGTGGGGCATCTGGGAGACCGGCAAGATCGTGCTTCTGTTCTTGGCCGCACTCTGGATCATGGTGATCGCGGCACGCTCGGGCGTGGCGGGGGTGCGGCTGTCGAAAGTCCATGCGGCCTACAGCCTTGGCGCCTCGAAGCTGCAGGTGCTGTTGCATGTGATCATCCCGAATTCGCTGCCCGATCTGTTCATCGGAGCGCGGGTGGCAATGGGGGTGTGCTGGGGCACAGTGGTGGCGGCAGAGCTTGTCGCGGCCGAGAAGGGCGCAGGCATGATGATCCTTGTGGCCTCGAAATTCCAGCTGACCGACGTCGTGGTGATGGGGATCTTGCTGATTGGCCTGATCGGCTATGGCGTCGATGTGGCCTTGCGCGCAGCCGAACGCCATTTCGTGCCGTGGCGGGGAAAGACCGGCGGTTAATCCCTTGCGGCCCGGCCCGGCCTGACCGAAGCTCGCCGGTGGGAGGGCAGCATGGACGCGCAAAGCCTTGGACTGGGTCTCGCCTTCAGCCTCATCGCTGCGATCTCTGCGGCGGTGGGGCAAGCTGGCGCATCGGGCTATATCGCCGCGATGGCCTTTGCCGATCTGGCGCCAATGGCGATGAAAGTGACGGCGCTTTGCCTCAATATGATCGTTGCCGGGATCGGTACAGGCCTTTTCCTGCGCGCCGGACGACTCAGCCTGCGCAACATCTATCCCTTTGCGGTGCTTGGATTTCCGTTTTCGGTTCTGGGCGGCATGCTGCCGCTGCCGGGGGCGATCTATCATCCGGTCGTCGGGCTTGTGCTGTTTGTGTCACGCGTGCAGATGGCGCGCGGGGCCTGGCGGCTGGGGGCCGAGGTGCCCATGACACACAGCCCACCGTTTTTCGGGGCCCTGGCAACGGGCGCGGCGATCGGCTTTGTTTCGGGCACGACAGGCACCGGTGGCGGTGTCTTTCTGGCCCCGGTAATCTTGATGATGGGCTGGGCCAATGCCCGCCAGACTGCCGCAACGACCGCCGTTTACAATCTGATGAATTCCGCCGCCGCGTTGCTTGGCGCACAGGCATTCTGGGGCGATCTGCCAGCCGCCCTGCCGCTTTGGGGGCTGGCCGTGGCGATTGGGGGCAGCTTGGGCGCGGTGCTCGGCAGCCGAACGCTCTCGGAACGCTGGCTGCGCGGCTTCCTGGCGCTATTGCTTTTCATTTCTGGACTTAAATTGATGATCTGATCCGGGCGGGGCGTTCAGGGGGCCCCGCCCGGTCTCGTCACGACGCGCGGGTGGGCCGTGTCGCGGCGAGTCTTGCCACCGCCGAGACGAAAAGATCGACCTCGTCGCGGGTGTTGTAGAAGGCAAGCGAGGGCCGCACCGTTGCTTCGAGCCCGAAGCGGCGCAGGATCGGCTGCGCGCAGTGATGGCCCGCACGCACCGCAATCCCCTCGCGGTCAAGCGCCCGACCCACCTCGAGCGGCTCGAAACCCTCGAGAACGAAGGACAGAACGCTTGCCTTGTGAGCCGCCGTGCCCACAAGCCGCACCCCGGGCACGGCCGCAAGCTGCCCCGTGGCATAATCGAGAAGCGCATGCTCATAGGCGCCGATCGCGTCCAGCCCGATCCTTTGCACATAGCCCAGCGCCGCGGCGAGCCCGGCCGCGTCGGCAATGTTGCCGGTGCCCGCCTCGAACCGCGCGGGGGGCGGCTGGTAAAGCGTGCGCTCGAAGGTGACATCGGCGATCATATTACCCCCGCCTTGCCAGGGCGGCAGGGTTTCGGCCAATGCGCGGCGGATATAGACCGCCCCGATCCCCGTCGGCCCAAACACCTTGTGCCCGGAAAAGACGAAGAAATCGGCGCCGATCTCCTGCACGTTCACCCGCATGTGGCTGACCGATTGCGCCCCATCGACGAGCGCCACCGCGCCGACACCATGCGCCGCCGCCACGATCTCGCGCACCGGAACCACCGTGCCGAGCGCATTCGAGACCTGCGTGACGGCAACGATCTTGGTGCGCGGGCCAAGGAGCTTCAGATACTCCTCCAGCCGCACCTGCCCGGTGTCATCCACCGGAATGACCCGCAGCCGCGCCCCCTTTTCCGCCGCAAGCTGTTGCCAGGGCACGATATTGGCGTGGTGTTCCAGATGCGAGACGAGGATCTCGTCGCCCTCGCGGATATTCGCCACACCCCAAGTGCGGGCGACAAGGTTGATCCCCTCGGTTGCCCCCCGGACGAAGACAATTTCCTCCAACGAGGCCGCGCCGAGAAAATCCCGCACCGTGTCGCGGGCATGTTCATAGGCATCCGTGGCCCGCGCGGCGAGGGTATGCGCCGCGCGGTGGATGTTCGAGTTCTCGTGGCGATAGAACTCGGACAGCCGGTCGATCACGCAGGTGGGTTTTTGCGTCGTCGCGGCATTGTCGAACCACACCAGCTGCCGCCCGTTCACCCGTTCGGCAAGGATTGGAAAATCGCGCCGAACCGCCTGAACGTCGAAGGCGGGCACTGCGGCGGGTGTCGCCGGAACGTCACGCCCGGGGTATCCCGGTTCAGTGGCCGGTGCGGTGGCTGCGTCAGGCAGGAAGTAGAACCGCCCCGATTGAGACGAAACCTCTGGTTGCGACGAAGCGAAGGGCGGCGCCCCAAGCCGCGGCGAGGCAGGGGCAGCCGCGGGGCGGGCATAACTCTTCGGCTCGTGCGGGGCGGAAGCCCCCCGTCGCCGCGCAGGTGAGATAGATCAGAGGCGTTGTCGGATGATGCCAGCGCGGCACAGCGCGCAGGCTTGCATAGATCATCGCGGTGAAGAACACCGTGGCAAGGCAAAGCCCGGCCCCCAGCACGCCCAAAAAGCGTAAGGGCGGCCCACCTGCAAGCACGGATGCGGTGGGCGGCATCAGCACGGACAAGGCCGCCATGGCCCCCCAGGCTTCGCGCGCGAGCCAACTTGTGCGCCAGGCCCGAAACGCGAACCGCCCGCGCAAAGGATGCGCCAGATGGAAACTCGAAGCGATCAGCCCGGCAACGGCAAGGGCATATCCGAAAATCCACGCCTTTGGTCCCGAAGCAAGACCCAGCCCCGCCGCAGCGAGCAGGCCGAACCCCGCGCCGGACAGGCTGGTAAAAAGGATGACAGAAGGGGCGGCGCGCATCAGCTCCTCCGCAACAGGCGATCAAGCCAATCCTGCAAGCCGCCGCCGAGAACGAGGGGGGCCAGAGTAGCCCCGCAGCCAAGGCGGTCCTTGGGGCGCGGCGGCAGATAGCGGCTGGTGGGTTTCGTGCCGAACTCGGGCATCGGCGCAAATCCGCCACGTTCGGCGACAAGCTTGCCCAGCGGGCTTTCCGCATCAGAGGGATCGCCGAAATGCCGTGCGCCGGTCGGACAGGCGCGGACACAGGCGGGAATGCGATCCTCGGCCGGGCGGTCGGGGTCATCAATCCGATTGGCGCAAAGCGTGCATTTGCGCATCACCCCCGCCACCGGGTCGAGTTCCCGCGCCCCATAGGGGCAGGCCCAGGCACAAAGACCGCAGCCCATGCAGCGGCTGGCATCGATCTGCACCAGACCCTCCGCCGTGCGGTGGCTGGCCCCCGTCGGGCAGACCGGCACGCAGGGCGGATTTTCGCAATGCACGCAGGTGCGGGGATAGTGGATCAGGCGCGGCGGAGCGTCGCCTTCGATCACCTCATAGGAGTGGACGCGGCTGAGAAAGGCGCCGAAGGGAGCCTTGCCGTGAGCCTCGGCATCGGGGAGCCGCGTGTCCTCGTTCGCATTCTGCCAGCCCTTGCAGGCGATGGTGCAGGCATGACAGCCGGTGCAACTGTCGAGATCAATGACCAGAGTGCGGCTCATGATTTTCTCCGGCGCAGGATCTTGAGAGCCGTTTCGGGGAATTGTGGCAAGGTCACGCGGCGGCGCCCGATCCGTTCGATCAGCACCCGCAGATCGAACGGATCGGGCGCCTGCCCGGTCACCGGATCGGCGTTCCAGCGCCGCTCCCCGCTCGCGTCGGGCGGCATCAGATCATGCATCAAATGGTTGAGCAGAAATCCCTTTTCCGCCTCGGGCGCGTCGGTTGAAAGCCCCCATGCCCCCTTGCGCTTGCCGATCGCATTCCAGGTCCAGACGGTGTGGGGATTAAGCGCCGCCATCGGCGCGACGGGAGCCTCGATCACCCCATGGGGCGAGGTGACCCGCGCCCAGTCGCCCGCGCGAAAACCCTGCGCCCGCCAGACCGGTTTGGGAATATAAAGCACATTATGACCGAGGATTTGCCGCAGCCAGGCGTTCATCGAGCCCCAGGAATGATACATCGCAGGCGGGCGCTGGGTCAGCGCATGCAGCGGATAGTCGGCCTCGGAGGCGGTATTTTGCGGGGCTGTCCAATCGGGCAACGGGTCCATCGCCGCCAGAAGGGCCAAGCGCAGATGGTCGGGCGGCTGATGTGCCCCGTGCCCCTCGGCGGCCAGTTGAAACCGGCGAAGCGGCTCGCACCAAAGCGAAAACAGATAGGGTTGCGGCTTGTCCTGCAAACCCATGCTCACCGCCCAGTCCTGATATGCCCGGTTCCAGGGTTTGAAAAACTGCGCCGCAAGCGGGATTTCGGCACTGAAAACGCCGCCGTTTTCAATGTAGCGCTGCAATTGCGCCGGGTTCGGCGCTCCGCGACCATGCGCGGTGCCATCGCCGCGCCAGCCCGCCAAGGGTCCGATGCCGGGGCGGCGCTGGTGCTGGATCAGGTAATCGGCATAATCGGCAAAAGCGGGCTCTCCGTCCTTGGTTACAAAACCCGGCAGGCCGAGCCGTGCCCCCAGATCGCAGAGCACCGACTGAAACGGGCGGACATCGCGGTCGGGCGCCATCACCGGCCAGCGGATCGAATCCGCCAGCCGATCCCCGCGCCCGATCGGTCGATCCAGCAGGCTGATCGCGTCGTGGCGTTCCAGATAGGTAGTGTCGGGCAGCACCAGATCGGAATAGGCCACGGTTTCGCTCGCATAGGCGTCAGACAGGATGATGTGCGGGATGACGTAATTTCCGCTTGCGTCGCGGTCGGTGAGCCAGCGCGCCACCTCGGCGCGGTTCATCGAGGAATTCCACGCCATATTCGCCATGTGGAGAAAGAGCGTGTCGATCCTGTAGGGCCGCCCGGCATGGGCATTGCCGATCACCCTTTGCATCAAGCCATGAGCAGAAAACGGGTTTTCCCAAGTGAAGGCCTCGTCGATCCGCGCCGGACTGCCATCGGGCAAAAGCGCCAGATCGGCGGGAGAGCTTGGAAAACCCAGATGCGGACCCTGTAGCGGCGCGCCCGGTGCCGACTTAAAATGCGGCACCGGATGGGCAGCCAAGGGCTTTGGATAGGGTGGCTTGAAGCGCAGCCCGCCGGGGGTTTCGATCGCGCCAAGGAGCATCTGCAACAGGTGCAACGCGCGGGCAGTCTGAAAGCCATTCGAATGGGCGGCGATGCCGCGCATGGCGTGAAAACCTACCGGGCGGCCGATCATCCGGTCGTGGCGATGGCCGCGGAAATCGGTCCACGGCTGGTTGATCTCGATGGTCTCGTCAAAGGCCACGCGCGCCAGTTCGGCGGCCAGCGCCCGAATGCGCACAGCCGGAATGCCAACGCGCTCAGCCACCACCTCGGCCGCATGGCGCGGATCAAGATACCGCTCGGCGAGGGTCTCGAAGACAGTGCGGTGGTCGGGCCAACGCCCGCCCAGGTCGGGCTCGACGCCCGCGCCATCAAAGGCCGCAAGCGTCCCGGTGCGGCGGTCGATCACCAGCGCACGGCCCTCGGCGTCGCGCAGATGCAGATAAAGCCCGCTTTCCGGCCTCTTCCCGTCGATCAGCAGGCAGGGCGCATCGGTGAACCGTGCGAGATAATCCAGATCGATCCGACCCGCAACCAGAAGCTCATGCACCAGCGCAAGGATCAAGAGCCCGTCCGTGCCCGGCGTAATGCCCAGCCAGTCGTCGGCCACGGCGTTGTAGCCGGTGCGGATCGGGTTGACCGAAACGATCCGCGCACCGCGCGCCTTCAGCGCACCAAGCCCGCGTTTGATCGGGTTGCTGTCGTGATCCTCGGCCACGCCGAACAAGAGCAGGATCTTCGCCCGCTCCCAATCCGGCTCGCCGAATTCCCAAAACGCTCCGCCGATCGACATGATCCCGGCGGCGGCGACATTGACCGAACAGAACCCGCCATGCGCGGCGAAATTCGGCGTACCGAAGGCCTGCGCCCACCAACCGGTGAAGCTTTGCGACTGATCGCGGCCTGTGAAGAAGGCCAGCTTTTCCGGTGCCGTCGCGCGCAAAGGCGCAAGCCAGCCGGTGGCAATCTGCAGCGCCTCGTCCCAGCTGATCTCCTCGAAGGCACCCGAGCCGCGCGGCCCCACCCGTTTGAGCGGCGCCCGCAGCCGGGCTGGTGCCGTCACCTGCATGATCCCCGCCGCGCCCTTGGCGCAGATCACGCCGCGATTGACCGGATGATCCCGGTTGCCCTCGATGTAACGGACCCTGCCCGAGCGCAGATGCACGTCGATGCCACAGCGACAGGCGCACATGTAACAGGTGGTCTTGCGGATCTCGCCGGTGTCGGAATGGGGATGCGCGGTCATGGTCCATTATCACGACTTTATTTGTAGATTTTTTGCACATGAGGCGACCGAATTGAATTCCAAAGACGGTCGATTTTCAGAAGGAAATTCTCCGCGAAGGGAAGATACTCTGCCCCGACACCGTGTTCCGACAAACAGGAGCCCCCCCGTGACGGACGGCTTTTTCACCCCGATTTCAGGCCTCGATTTGCCGCGCTTTGCCGGTGTGCCACCTTCATGCGGCTGCCGCATGTGCTCTTCGACCATCCCCGCTTTGCGGAAGTGCAGATCGGTCTGATCGGCGCGCCTTGGGATGGAGGCACGACGAACCGACCCGGACCGCGCCACGGGCCACGGCAGTTGCGCGACGCCTCGACGATGATCCGGGCGATGAATGGCCAAACCTGGGTGGCGCCGTTCGAGCTGGCGCGCTGCGCCGATCTGGGCGATGTCGCGCCCAATCCGGGCGACCTGATGGACAGTCTCGCGCGGATGGAGGCGTTTTACGACCGCGTCGTAGCGGCAGGGATCCGGCCGCTGACGGCCGGCGGGGATCACCTTTGCGCACTGCCGATCCTGCGGGCAGTGGCAAAAGCGCGGCCGGTGGGACTCAATCAATTCGACAGCCACACCGATCTGAACGACGTTTATTTCGGCATGGCCCGATACACGCATGGCACGCCGTTCCGCCGCGCCGTCGAGGAGGGGTTGATCGATCCGAAACGCTATTGCCTGATCGGCATTCGCGGCACGGCCTATGGCCGCGAGGATTGGGATTTCGCCGCCGCAAACGGCATCCGCATCATCCCAGTGGGCGAGTTGCACGCCCGCGGCGCAGCTGATGTGATGGCCGAAGCGCGCGAGATCGCGGGCAGCGGACCGACCTATGTCACCTATGACATCGATTTCGTCGACCCCACCTTCGCGCCTGGCACCGGCACGCCCGAGGTCGGCGGCCCGACCTCATGGACGGCGCTTGAAGTGGCGCGGCGCCTGCGCGGGCTCGACATCGTCGGCGCCGATCTGGTCGAGGTGTCACCGCCCTTCAACCCCTCGGGCAACACGGCATGGCTTGGCATCAGCCTGATGTTCGAGATGCTTTGCATCATGGCCGAGCGGGTCGCCGCCACCTGAAGCCGAGCGGGAAAAGCCTTCCGAATTCACCGCAGGGACCCATCTTCGATGTTCGGCCGAGCCGGTCCTTGCCGCCGCTCGAATGTTGGCGCGGCGTGAGGCCGATCCAGGCGGCGAAGTCACGCCCCTTCGAAAAGGTCTTCATCGGCGGCGCTGGGGGCGGTGATCGCCGCCGCAATCAGCTCCTGGATCCGCCTTCGATACGTCCCTGCCATCGACGGGTGAAACCGCACCATCGACGGGGCAGGGGAGGCCGCAAGCAACGCCTCAATCTCCATCTTCTGTGCTTCCAGCTTCTCCATACGGTCTCTGACGCGCGCTGCGGGAACGCCCGCCAGAAGGGCATCGACGAGCTTGTCGTGGTCGCCCGTCACCTCGCGGAGGTCCTTCTCCCTGGCCGCGCGCCCCGCATCCGCAGCCTTCGCTAGCCGGTTCCGCTCCGCCGTATATTCCTCACAAAAGACTTTTACCGCCGCGTCGTCCATCAGGTTATGCTGCAACGCGTGCAGAACCCGCCCTTCGAGGTTGTCCTTCTTGATCACCGTCATGTTGGTGCAGACCGCACGGCCCTTGTTGCATGCGCCTGAGCAGCCGAACCCGTCCTTGCCGACCTTCGCGAAGCCCGCACCGCAGCAGCCGCATTTGAGCAAGTAGGAAAGAAGAAACTTCGGACGACGATGATCCCAGATCGGCACATCGGTCCCCTGTGACTTCAGCGCCCCTTGGCGCGCCCGAACCGCCTGCCAAAGGTCATCGTCGATGATACGAAGGTCCGGCACATCCGTGATCTCCCAAGCTTCATCGGGGTTCAACCGGCTGATGCGTTTGCCTGTCCCGGGATCCTTGGCATAGGTCAGTCGGTTCCAGACCTGCTTGCCCACATAGAGTTCGTTGTTGAGAATCCCCGTGCCCCGCTCGCGGTTCCCGCGGATCGTCGAGGCGCTCCAATACCTCTCTCGTGGTGCCGCAATGCCCTCGAGGTTCAGCATCTTGGCGATCTTCTTCGGTGAAAGCCCTTCGGCATAGCGCGCGTAAAGCGCGGCACGAAGCGGTTTGCTCATCAGCGAGCCCCTCAACTGAGAACGTGGAACAGATTGAGCGGGCCCGCCTGCTCCGTCAAGAATGGCGGATCCGCGCGATCATCGCGAGATGCGGGCGGTCTTTGGGGACGTATCGGCGTGGTCGGCCCGTGCCACTTCCCGGGCAAGGGCACGGAGGAAGGCAAGCAGCAGGGCGCAATCTCCTTCGAACTGCGTCCCGTCCGTCGGCCTGACGGGGGACTGTGCCGCCCTGTCCTTCCCGCGTTCTGTCCGCTTGCGTGCCATGACATGCCTTTCCCGGTCCCGCGCCGTTTCGGCTGGTGAAATCGGTCGCGTGATCAGTGCGGCGGTTGCCGTTGTCGCGAGCAAATCGACCCGCAGCGCAGCTGCCGCGCTGATGTCCGGGGTCTCTGCGCCGGCCCCCTTGCTGACATGTCTTTTTTGTTCCCGTGCCATCGGCCGAGTTTCTCCGTTCTCGCGAACGGAAAACCATTCGCGCCTTCAAGGTGTTTTCGGTAGGTCATGCTGACAAATGGCGGAGCCAGAGCCTGATGCAGGCGATGTCCATGAAGCCGAGGACACTGTCTGCGGTTTTGTCGTAACGGGTTGCCAGGCGACGGCTGTTCTTCAACTTGTTGAAGCAGCGCTCGACCATGTTGCGCAACGTGTAGATGGCCATGTCGACGACTTTGCGAGCCTTCCGGTTCTTGCGCATCGGTATCATCGGTAGGGCATCACAACTTTCAAGATCTTCTCGAATTTTATCAGAGTCATAGCCCCTGTCAGCGACCAGAACGGCAGGTTGTGGCAGGTTGTCTGCCATCACCAGATCATATCCGGTGTCGTCGGACTCTTGCCCCGGCGTGATCTCGGTTCTCATCGGGAGGCCGGCGCCGTTGACGCACAAATGGATCTTGGTCGAGAACCCACCCCTTGAACGGCCAAAAGCTTCTTTCGGAGTCCCCCTTTTGCGCCCGCCGCATGATGATGGGCCCTGATCACAGTGCTGTCGACCATCTGGAGCTTGTCGGGCGCCAGCGCCCCGCGTGGTTCAAGCCATCCAAGACATTCTCCCACAGCCCGGCGAGTGTCCAGCGCCGGAACTGCCGGGTGACAGATGACCATTTGCCAAACTCCTCTGGCAGGTCCCGCCACGGCGCGCCGGTCCGCGCGATCCAGAAAATACCATCCAGAACAAGCCGATGGTCCGCAGGCTTGCGCCCGTTCGGATGCCGGACGGCTCGGATGAAGCCCTCAAAGAATGCCCATTCGTCGTCGGACATCAGGTTGCGGCCAAAGTCACCTCCCACATACAGATGATCTTGAGTCACAGCCGACCGCGATGGGGAATCCGTTTTGTCAACACGGCCTAGCATCATCGGCCTGGATTTGGCCAAGAACGTGTTTCAGGCACATGGCGCAGGGCCCGACGGATCAGCCGTGTTTCGCCGCAAGCTGTCGCGCGCGCAACTGCTGAAGTTCATGGCAGCGCAGCCGCCATGCGTGGTGGTGATGGAGGCCTATGCGAGTTCGCATCACTGGGGCCGGGCCATCGGCAATCTCGGCCACGAGGTTCGGCTGATCCATGCAGGCGCCCGCAAGGTCGATGCGAACCCCTACCAGCCTCTGCCCGAGGCCATCCGCGCCCGGATCGCGGGCGAGCTTGAGGACCTGCGCCAGCTCTTCGCCGAAACCGTCGCCGAAGGTCGTGGACAGCGCCTCGACACCCTACGCGCGCTGGGCACCGAAGCTGCCGTGTTCCGCGGCGAGGCGGCCGCCTTTGCCGGTCTCGCCGATGAGGTGGCCGATCCCGTCACCGCCTTCGCCGCCGCACCCCGCGGCACAACCACCTTCAAATCTAACCCCAAGGGAGAGGGCCCGATGATGCCCCCCCCCGAAGACGATGCGCAGCCTGCTGCCGCGCCTGCCGCCGCCACCCCGCCGGAACCGGCGGTGCCCGCGGCGATCGCACCGCCGCAAACCACGGCGGTCGTCATGTCGCCCGAGGCGATCCGCGCCGAAGCGTCCAAGGTCGCGCAAGTCTGTGCACAGGTGGCACGCCTGGGCATCCAGATCGATGCTGCCGATGCCGTGGCCAATGGCGTGAAGCCCGAGGCGCTCCGCGCCAAGGTCCTGGCCGATCTCGCTGCCAGCAGCGATGCCGCGGGCATTATCGCCACCGCCCCCGCGGCGGGCGCGAAGGATAGCCCCGTCGTGGCGGCCGCGAAGAAATCAGCCGCCGCCTCGCGCGGATACCGAAGCCGATCACGTCCGCGCCCGCCCAACCGCGTAGTGCCTAACCCCAGCATCCTGGAGACTGAACCATGCCCGTCCTGACGGAACCGCCCAGCACGGGCGATGTCCTCAAATATGAGGTCAACCCGAACTACACCCGCGAAGTGGTGACGCTGCTCGCGGGCATGCCCTATCCCGTCGGCTCGGTGCTGGGCAAAATCACCGCCAACGGCAAATACAAGCTGACGACCAGCGGTGGCACGGATGGCGCGCAAACCGCCACAGCCGTCCTTCTCTATGCCGTCGACGCCACATTGGCCGACGCTACCGGCATTGTCGTTGCCCGCGGCCCCGCCATCGTCTCGCGCGCGGGGCTCGCCTATGACGCCACCGTCGATGATGCCGCGAAGATCACCACCAAGATTGGCCAGCTGGCCGCCGTCGGGATCATCGCCCGCGACGGCGTCTGATCCCCTTCACCCTCGGAGCCCCATCATGACCCTCGTCCGCAATCCTTTCGACGCAGGCGGCTATTCGCTGGCCGAGATGACGCAGGCCATCAACATCCTGCCCAACCTCTACACCCGCCTCGGCCAGATCGGCCTCTTCCGCTTCGAAGGCGTCAGCCAGCGGTCCGTCATCATCGAACAGCACGAAGGCGTCCTGAGCTTCCTGCCCTCCGTCCCTCTGGGCGGCCCCGCCACCGTCGGCACCCGGGAAGGCCGCTCGATGCGCAGCTTCGCCCTGCCCTGGATCCCTCATGACGACGTGATCCTGCCCGCAGACATCCAGGGGCAACCTGCGCTCGGCGCCTTCAATGCGGCCGATCCGCTCGTCGAGGTGATGAACCGCAAGCTCATGCTGATGCGCCGCAAGCATGCCCAGACGCGGGAATTCATGGAGATGAACGCGCTGTGCGGCATCGTGAAGGATGGTGCGGGCACAACGCTCTACAACTACTTCACCGAATTCGGCCTCGCGCAGATCTCGGTCGACTTCGTGCTCGGCACCGCAAGCACGAACGTGCAAAGCAAGGTCCGCGAGGTGCTGCGCGCCATCGAGGACATCCCTTCCCTGTCCCGCAAGCGACGTGCCCCGACACGTCGCTTTTCTTTTGGAGAAAGGCCGCCCCATGATCCGTCTGAACCTCTCGAGCCAGCCCGAATGGCTGGACCTTGCCCCGGGCCTGGGGCTGAAGCTTGCGCCGCTCACGACCGCTCTGATGGTGGCGGCGCGCGCCGATCCCGATCTTGCCGCTCTGCCCGAGGGCATCGACGCGCTTCTCGACATCTGGCCGGAGTTCGAGGCGTTTCAAACCCGCTACGTCGCGCGCGGCCTGATGCTGGATGCCGAAAAAAACGCCTCCGCGCCCTCGCCGACTGGTCCTTCGGCGGGGGCGAAGGCTATTGCGCGGCCTGCCAGGGCCCCTGCCCCAACTGTCCCGCAAGACTGAACCAGCCGCAGACGGTCGAGGGCGCTCAGATCTGGGATATGGTGCAGCGCCTCGGCGGACAGCTGCGCCTCGTACCCGGCGCAGTGATCGGCTGGGACATGGGCGCGGTTTTGTCGCTCGCCGAGGCGCTGGGCGTGAACAGGCTCATCGCCACCGGGTTCCGCGATGCACCGTCCACCGCCGATGCCACCCGCCGTTGGGTCGAGCGCGTGATGGGCGAACGTGGCGGGGCCCCGATCTCGCCCGATGTCCTGGTCGAGCCGCAACGGACACTCGGGCTCGTCACCACGCACGACGCCGCCGCGATCGAAGAGGCTCTGGGGAGGCCGCTCAAGCCTGCGCTCTATGACTATATAGTAGAGCAAGGTGCTGTCCGGCACGCCCTCGCCGAACATGGCACCCCGGAGCTCGAACGCATCAGGGGGCAGCGGGCGCTGAAGCCCTATGACTTTGCGCGGCTCGGCGCCCTCCTGAACGCGCCCGATTCCATGGAGGCCGCAGACCAGAAACCCGGGCGGGGGCCGCGCCTCATGCTCTCGAAACGCTTCGGCGATGAGACGCTCGTCGCCGTGTTCGAGCTGCTCACAGGCCGCCGTCGGCTCTCGCTCGTCACGATGTGGGTGAAGAAGACTGGCGCGTCCCCGACCTTTACGCCCTAGGCGTACCCACGGCCGATCCGCAGCGGTCGATGTCCCGCGCCAGCCCAAGGAGTATAGCCATGTTCGCCGTAGAAGTGAATGACAAGCAGATCACCGCCACGCTGGACGGGATCGAGGGCAAGCTCGCGAACCAGGCCGATCTGATGGCGCAGATCGCCGAGCTGCTGCTCGACAGCACCGTCGAACGGTTCCAGACCGGCACCGCGCCCGACGGCACGCCCTGGGCGCCGAAGAGCTCGACCACGATCGCCGCCTACGAGGCACGCAAGGAGCCGGTTTCCTTCAAACCCCTGATCGGGCCGACGAAGAGCCTGAGCGCGATCACCAACTTCGCCACCGCCTCGGGCGAAGACTGGGCCCGGATCAGCTCGCGCGCGATCCAGTCGGCCGTGATGCAGTTCGGGGCCGAGAAAGGCGCCTTCGGAGCCTTCATGGGCCTCGATAAGCGCGGCCGACGGCATTTCCACTCGATCCTCTGGGGCGACATCCCGGCCCGGCCGTTCCTTGGGATCTCGTCCGCGGATGAGGAGGCCGTGATAGCGGCGATTGAGGAGTGGCTTTAATCAGCCGAATCTTGCGACTGGTTCCCGCAATGAGCGGCGTCTGCTTGGCATTGGTCGATAGACCAGTGATAGAAAACAAGAACTGCTACTGCCGTGCAAGCTCGCGAGGGTAAAGATAGAGCGACTTCTGCGATAGCTTGCGTCGCAGCAAGCCTTTCTCGAAATTCGTCTGGCCGCATCGACGCAATGCGCAGAGGACGGACATCATAAGTATGAAGAGGTGCCTCGTGCGACCGATACCGCTAACCGAGTAGTGTGGACTGCCAGTCCGAGCGAGGACTGCCGAAGAGCCAATTCGAGTGCTTCAAAGCTCAGAACGCGCTCTACTCCAAACAGAAGTCATTGCGTCCTCATGCACGCCCGGCGCGCTCCAAGCTATTGCAAACGGAGAGCAGAAGTGCAATCGTAACTTATACCGCTGAAATTGCAGGCAGCTGGATGATTTACCAATGAAAATAGAGGACATCGAAACGCCTTTTCTCGATGCGATAGTTAGACAAAGACTCGTTGATGATGAAAATTTGGACGATTCCAAGACCAAGGAAGCCCTGCAGCATTGTCAGGGTGCTGATGAGCTCCAAGTGGAAAGTGCGTTTGATTACTTTGCTGCGGCCAATCGACTTGTAGGGGTTCAGGCGGTTGAGCTAAGTTCAGTTGAATGGGTCGGCCATATCAAACGGATCGATGCTATTACTTCGTATCTATCGAAGAGGTTAAACGCACTTTCTGGCGCCCATTCGATCTACTCCACGACAGAGATAGAGGAGCGGATACGGGCCCTGGCTCTGCCTGGCGCCCCACTAAGCAAAAGAGAGGCGTTGCTATGGTTCGAGGAGGAAGTTTTCGATCAACTGCCAGACTGCGCAGTGGCGGGGCGTCCAACATGGCTGTTTGAGGCGGATGAAGGAGATGCGAGAACCCTGCTTGGCTCCTCGGAGTGTTCGACGCTTCCATGTCGATTAGGGCTGCCAGAGCCCCTCCTCTGGGGACATCAGCCTTATGAGTATCCGAAAGGCCTTGAGTTCGTGGGCTTTGCGTTGGCGGGAAGTGAGTTTGAAGGTGGCAAACGGCCAACAGCGCTAGACGGAAGTTATGATTCTGTAAAGAAGATTTGGATTATCGGTGGACGTACGCAACCGCTACCTCACGGGCCCGAATCAGCGGTCGCCCTAGGGGGGCTAAGGGAAATCGTTTCCGAGCCTCCCCTACTTTCCAGAGCGGTAAAAAACGTCTATGTGTTCGTCAACTAACGGGGACGAGAATGAACCTTCTTCAAGCCTTTGAGGAGACAATCGCCGGCAAAGAAGACCGTGCAGGCGTCACGATGGTAGACGTGTATGTGTCGAAGGCGATGGACAATGCGCGCCACTCCCTGCAGGACAAACTTGATGAACTACAGAGCGTTATCGCCTCCAACCTAACTGACATCGAGCGCAAGTGGTTCTTGCTGGCGAACGTTGTCTCCAAGTGGGAACTTGCGTCCGAAGAGCTCTCTGAGAGCATCCGAGCGGAACTGGCGACTAATTCCCCAAACTTGCCGCCTATGGCTCGATATCACGGATTGCGAGCCATGGGAAAAGCCGCAGGTGGCCTACTTCCATCAGATGTCTTGAATGAAAAAGTTCTGAAAGAGGCAACCCCAAAGCTTTGGGCAGAATTGCTCCTGAATGCATATCAGAATGGAAACCCAAGTCTCATTACCGCACATTTAGTAGAATTGGTAAATGGCAACCAGCCGAAGATGGCTTGGCAGAGCCTCCGTGCATTACTTCCAGAAATGCGCATTGCATATGGGTCTTCAGCGGAGCTCCGCAAGCAGATTGCGAACATTGCGCGAGAAATAAATGATAAGGCTGCTCAAAAAGGACTCCTTGAGGCCGCCGAGAAAAGAATCGGCGGAATAGTGGCGAATGGTGTCGTAAAAGTGCAAAAAACTGCGGGCAGAAGAAAGCACTTCGATATCCCCTCGCAAGCGATCATTCGGGATATTGGATATAGTAAAAAACTCGTATCTCCAGATGGCCAACTTGCGTTAGCTTGTGGATAAGGTGGCGTCGATGGGAATGAAGCCCTCAAAAAGGCGAATAACGGATGAGGATTTCTTAATTGAACGGCCCTTTGGGGATATTTCTCGAAATATTTTTGGGGAGTGGTTTGATGCTGCATACATTTTTGTCAATGCAAAGGAGCAATATACAGACGAGGTGAACTTTATAGCTGCAGTAAATGGCTGCTTTCACAGTCTTGCAAGGCATTCAACTCGATATGATGACCACATATCTGGAGGACGCGCAGGCGTATATGAGACGGCTCGTGCATTGGGCGCAGCCAAAGAGAAAGCTCTGAAAACTCGAGCGTTCCTTTTATTGGAACAGATGTTTCAAGGCTTCACTTATAATCAATACCCCCTATTGGAAAAGGCTGACGTTACTAGGGAACAAATACGGATTCCTTCGCCTCTGCTCTTCATTAGGCGTTTGCTGACGTCAGAGGACTATCTCGCAAGTGAAGCGTACGCACATGCTGTTGTGAGGGCGGAAATTTTTGCAGCAACAGCGCGCAGTTTTCCTCCGAGCACTACCCAAAACTTGTATGAATACATCGCCGAACAAATAGACTATAAATCGATCGGCGACACACTAAAAACGATGGCTTCTTATTCGGACAAGAGGGAGTCTACGAATATAACAAAGCCAATACATTTTATAGTGGGGCACTACTTGGCGTCATTGGGTCTTGCAAAGATAAGCCTGTCACGCGCGCCGTTGGCTCGCGGTCCAAGCCGCAACGAGTACCGACTATTTTCTGTAAATGAGTTTTTGAGCGGGAAAACGCTGGATATCTTGCCGAAGAAGTCAACTAACCGTCGCGACGATTACGGGTATGAAATTAAGCTTACTGTGTCGCCGAGCGATTTGCCGTCGATACCGCAAATTTTAAATGATCTCGAAGGAATTCCATTTCCAGTTCCTGGTGCAAAAACCGTTTTTGCTGGAGGCATACGCCTCACTGAGCATGGCGGTGCAGTAGTCAGAATTAGCGGCAAAAGTGGGAGCGGCAAAACAAGTTTAGCTCTTGCAGCTTGTGTGGGCTTGGCGCCGCTTGGAACGGAAACATTCTATCTCTCATGCGAAGAAGAGCGGGATGATCTTCTTGACAGAATATCCACGGTTACGCCTGCCTTTATTCGCAAGAATAGAGCATTCTCAAGCAAATCAGTAGAGGGGGCTTCTGGCAAGTCTTCGGAGAATAGTGGCGGAACCGCAGATTACAAAAACGCTTGGTTTCACACCTACCACTTAGACAGCAATGACACTCAAAGTAATTTCGAGGATGCGCTGTCATTCGTTGATCAAATAATGGAGCAGTATGGAGCTGAGCAAAGTGACCGGCCTCGCTATCGTGCGCCAGGTACTGTCCCTTATGTTGTCGTTCTGGACGGAGTACACGAACTCGTTGACCGAGATGCGCACGAACGGCTCTTGCATGAACCGCAGGAATGTGAACAAGCAAGCTCGAGTCCAATATCTGAGCTGCATCGGTTGATCGAAAAATATCGCAAACTCAACGTACTAGTAATTTTGGTCTCTGCAGATTTTGACACGCCGGTTTTTAATTCTCTAGACTATTTAGTAGATGTAGTTGTCAATCTAGACAACAATCAAGACTCGGAAGCCCCTCACAAGCCGCTGCGTTCTGCAAGTCTAACCAAAACACGCCGCCAATTCTCCAACACGGGCACACACAAGTTCCATATTTCAAAACGGGATGGCGTTCGCTTTTACCCGAATCTTGAAGCAACTGTAGAGCAGTTCAAGTCACGAAACTGGCAGCAGCCTGACAGCAATTTTGTTTTCGACTTTTTGCTTTGCCAGAATCCGTCGCTGAAAATTTTCAACAAATCTCACACAGTAATCGCCGGAAAAGGAAGCGGTGGCAAAGCGGGTTTTGCGCTGCGACTCCTTACATCTCCACTCACGCCGAGAGAGGAGCGTACGCTCAGTTTTATGGACACAAACAATGCAGGACCAATTTGCCCTGCACGAAGATGCCTTATTATTTCCTTTCTCTACCCAGAGTCTTACTACTCTGGATTGGTTTCGAAAATCAAGCAATCAAAATTCTCTGATAGCGCGACGAATTATTCGCGACCGGATTTCAATTTTTCTACGCTGACGTTTTATCCTGGCTATCTTGCACCAGAAGTTCTGCTCACTAAGATCGCAGACGAATTGCGAGCAGCGGAGCTTCAAGGCTATCCATTTGACAGCGTTCTTCTTGACGGCTTGCATAATGTCTTTCTACAGTTTCCTCTGCTTGAAAAGAGTACATTAATTTGGCCGATGCTTTCCGAAATGTTTCGACGCTTAGGTGTCAACGTCGTTACAACTCATTCGCATTTTGAGGTGCTTGGAATGGGGGGGGCTCCCTTGCTTTCAGCAGACGTCATGTCAGTAGCGCATAGATCTACTCCGTTGCTTCAAGCGTTAATCAATTCAGCGGATTACTATCTCGATGTTTCATCTGCCTATGATCATGATCAAGTAAAGAAGCGGTCTGACAGAGATAATCTTTACGAGGTCAAAGTGGCGACAGCATTTGGACAAGCGGTCCCTCGAAGCAGCGTTGCCTTTTGGGATAGGGAGGCGATGCAGATAAAAGATTTAACCAAGTTTATTTAAGCTACCCGAGAACGAGAATCGACTCCCCTAGTTTGGGAGCTCCGCCTTGCTGAGGGGAAGTACGTAGTTTCCGGCTCACTTCATTCATTACTATGGAAAACCCCATGTCTTCGGCAATTTCAGCCAAGATTTGCCCCGTTTCAATCTCAACGCCAGCGTACTGGCTGTTTCCAACAATGATCCACACTCGGCCTTTAGGCTTCTTGGATGTCAAGAGCCTCCTCAAGAGGTTAGACATTTCAAAGAAGTATGTTTCCAGCATACCTGTGATTCTTTTATCCCAGAGATGTTCCCTTCGTTTCTCTAATTCGAACAGAGCCTGCATTAGAGAAGCGGGCTTTTCTGCCAATACTGAGAAAGGCCTTGTTACTTGCAGATGAGAAGTGATCGTCTTTTTTCTCAACTCTATATTATTCTCACGACTCTTCAAATATCCCATCATCCAAAGCTCAACATTGTAGACATCTGTGTAGTCGAACGAGTTCGGGTATGGCGGTGAAAACACTGAAACATCGAATTTCGGGAAGCATAAGTTTTGGTCGCGGATGTCTTGAAGCTCTATATTAGCAACAGTCGCTGACTTCAGGCTAAACTTCTCAATATCAACAAAGCATTGCGCTGCGCGCATCTGAAAGGTGCGCATCAGATCACTACCAGTCTTCGACCGGTACTGCCATTTATTTCGATAACGCCTCCCCTTGCCATTGATTGTTACATTTGAATTTTCGATAAGAGAACTCCCCAAAATGACCCGAAAAAGCCGTCTTTGGGCTGGATTTGGAAGGCTGGATATCGCTTTTCGAAGGGTAAGAACCCTATGAGCGACATCTACATTGAAGAGCCACTTTCCATTTTTTCCGGGCTCCACGAAGGTTTCAGGAAGCCACGTTTCTGAGAAAACATCTGACGCGCTTCCTAATTTTTCTGCGACTGCCATAATTTCATCAAAAGCCGCATGGATTTCCTTAACGTCATATGTTTCGACTTTTGCCCGACCAAGATCGGCCAAGAACGGATTCACTTCGAACGAAACACTTGATATCCCCATAAATTGGGCCGTGAGTGCTGTTGTGCCAGATCCTGAAAAGGGATCGAGGCAGGTTTCGACGGATACAGGATGTTCAGTTATTGCCTGCTTGACGATTTCTGGCGAGAACGCCTCTTTGAAGCGGTACCAGTTAGAAAACGGCAATTCTTGTGAAAGGTAATTTGTCCCAAGAAAAACTGGGATCCTCTCACCTATCCACTTGTCGAAGAGGGCCGGCACTGTTTTTTGCTCGACTAGCCTCGACGGGCTGGCTTGGTCGCTTGCGTCATGCATTTAATTGCTCGCCAAAAATACATGACACAGACATACTTTTCCCCAATGTCTCGCACTTTCTCCGCATGGGACTTCTGATCATATTTCGTGAATATCGTCTTTAGTAAAGCTGGCAAATTGCTGCCGCGCGCGCCATGAACGCCGACTCTCCACCCGCCGCGTCGGCGCGTGGCATCATGCTTAGCTGGCAGGGCCGATTGTAAACGCCTCTCGTTGTGACTCGATAGAGTAGTATGTATTGACCCATCTGAACCTGCTCAGGTTAAGCTGCTAATGTGAATGCCTCGACAGGTGTGCGCATGGCAAGGGCTTAATGTGGGCGGCGATAGTTATAGAAACTAGTCCTATCGCCGATGACGGCGGCTGCCGTTCTATTTGCTTTCGAAGCGATGTCGATGAGTGCATTGCTCCTTCGCCGTCTCGCCCCCTGCGCATCGCGTCGATCGCCATGGACCAGTAAGCGGATGCAATGCCGCTTCCCGCCCCTCGCGCCTTCACAAGGCCTTATGCTTCGCCCTGCGGGGCCTGCGGCTCTGGGGCACGGGCACCTGTCGCAGCAGGGCAACTCGAATGGCGTGGTCGGGGGGGGGCGAAATTTGCTCCGAACCCTTTCACGTTGTTGTGGCGAAGGCGTCTCATGCAGCGGCCAATGATCATGCTGGCACGGAAATATGTTCCCAGAGGATCATGGTCCCAATGGAGATCAGGGCAATGCCCCCCAGCGTTTCGGCGATCCGACCGAACCGAACGCCGATGTAGCGGCCCACCAGCAAGCCGGTTGTGCTCATCACCATCGTCGTGGCGCCAATCGCGAGCGCAATGACGAAGATGTTCACCTCCAGAAAGGCAAGGGACACGCCGACAGCCATCGCATCGATCGAAGTGCCGATTGCGGTGACGATTGTTGCCCAAAGAGACGGGGAGGGCGCCTCTTCCTCCGTCCGCGTCCAGGCTTGCAAGGCCATGTGAACGCCGACCCCGCCCAGCAAAGCGAAGGCGATCCAGTGATCCACCGCCGCGACATAGCGGGAAGCCGCAACTCCCGCAGCCCATCCGATGAGCGGGGTAATCGCTTCGACGAGGCCGAATATGGCCCCCGTGCGCAGGGTCATGGCGAAGCTGGGGCGTGAGGCTGTAGTTCCCTTGCCCATCGCGGCAATGAAGGCATCAAGCGACATGGAGACGGCCAGTACGCCGATGGAGATCGGGGACATGCATTTTCCTCAGGGCTGATCCGGGCGATGCATGGACCCCGCCCGCAGAGCCCTCTCGCCACGGTCTTGCAAAACCCATCAGGTCAGACACGCCACGCGGTATTCCGCGAGTCTGTTGACGTGCCTCCGCTGCCAGAGCGGTCGCTACTCCCCGAGGGGGCTCATATGGAGATGGCCACGGATAAAGTCAATTCCACGTCGAAATTCATGACTAAGGTCATGCGCGAGGAGCGAGATGCCTCGACGGCGAAGATACTCATAAGCCCCAACGGAGCTCGTTTCGCTTGGCCGGTCTTATTCGTCCGCTCCCTGCGCACAACTGCCGTTCATGAACTTCGCAGCAAACGGTCGCTTTCTGCCCACAACGCCCCCTGCGCAACATCCCACATTGCTCAAGCTTATCGAGGCGAAACGATCAGACCAGATGTCTGCTCGCGCCAGAGACAATTAGCTCTCCTCGCACCGGCGCGCGATCAGCGTTCGCCCCGAACGTGTAGCTGACCTTCACTTCCTAAATATTCGCCCAGGCGAACATGTCTCTGATCTCGGTGACGTCGTTGATCGACAGGACAAACCGCCCTTTGATGCCCCGCAGCACCTCGGTCAACCTCGGCCTCGTCCATCGCGATGGCGAATGGATCCCGTATTGGGAGGGCTGGCTCGACTGGATGCGTGCGCAGGGCTGGTGGCGGTTCGGCTGGTATGTCTGGGACCAGGGGCCGGGCTTGCCCGGGGACTGGAACGGCCGCCTCGCGCCCTCACACGAGTTCATCTTCCACTTCAACCGCCAGCCCCGGAAGCCGAACAAGACGGTGGAGAGCAAGCACGCGGGCGAGACCCTCGGTAGTGGCGGCCTGCGCGGGGCCGACGGCATGGTCCTTCGCAAGACCGGCTACGGCAACGCGATCCAGAGCCACCGCATTCCGGACAGCGTGTTCCGCATCATGCGCCACAAGGGCGGGCTGGGCGCGGCGGGATCGCACCCGGCTGTCTTCCCGGTGGCGCTGGTCGAGGCGGTGCTGGAAGCCTTCTCCGACCCCGGCGACCTAGTGTTCGAGCCCTTCTGCGGTTCAGGCACCCAGCTGATCGCCGCCGAACGCACTGGGCGGCGCTGCTGCGCGGTGGAGCTGGACCCGGTCTATTGCGACGTCGCCGTGCGACGGTGGGAGATGGCGACGGGGCGGAAAGCGTAGCGATAGACACGCTAGTACAGTTCGCCTCATTGGTTCAATTGCCCTAGGCAGACCGTCCAGGACTGCTTGTCTTGAGGTTGACCGTGTCGGGACTGATCGCGCCAACTGACCGACGGTGTACGAGATGGCCTTGAAAACCCAGACCGAAACTCCTATTCTAGAACAACGAAATTCAAGGTTCGGCTCTGGTGACCTTGGGTATCTCCTTCGGGGATGTCGTCTCGTGGCTCGTCGTTTTCTGGCTCTGCTTTGACTGGTTTCTGACCATCAACTCGCATCTGGGAGGCATCATGATGAAAATTGTGAAGACTACGTTGAAAACTGGACTGGATACTCTGGCGGCGCTGCGGGGCCATGGAAACGATTGAGTACCACGACAAACGATATATCGAGGGCAGACCCTTAGGTCCAAGGCCGGAAGCCGCCGGGCGGTTCGAATCCGCCACCCCGCACCAATATGAAGCCCCGGCAGCAATGCCGGGGCTTAGATTAATTCGTACTGTTCGCTATCGATAGTTATCACCTAACGAACGGCTGTTGGGCCCCACTCTTCGGTTCACCCATGAAGCAAATAGACCGTCCCCCTGCCTTCGACCTTCTCGGCGGTGATGGGCAGGGCAAGCTTCTTCTTCAGAGCGCTTGAGATCGCGCCCCTGTGCACGCCAGCCTCGCCATCGAAGCTGCCACCGAACTCCCGCCCGAAATGACGCATCAGGTGGATGTCGGATCCGGCGAAGCGGAAAATCGACTGCCAGTCGTCACCAACGGCAAAGACGCGCACATCCGGATGCTGGGCCTTCAGCGCCTTCACCAGCCGGGCCCGGCTCTGCGAGATGTCCTGGAATTCGTCGACCAAGATATGGCGGAACGGGCTGACATAGCGGCCGTCCTCTGCATATTGCGCAGCGCGCAGGATCATGTCTTCGAAGTCGATCCGGCCCGCTAGGCGCTTCTGGTATTCCTCGAAGACCGGCGCGAAGACGTCGAGAAACGCCCTCCCGCGCTTGCCAAGCTTCATCCGGTTGGACTTGGCTTCGCAATCCTGCAAGCTGTAGCCGCCGCTTTTGAACTTGCGCAGGAAGGTTCCCAGCAGCTTCGAGAAGTCATCGACCTGCTTCAGTTCGACGATCCGGTCATAGATCGTGTCCACAGGCCGGGGGTTAAGGGTGACATGCGGTGCCAGCTTTTCGGCAAGGCCGATCAGCAGGCGAGCTTCCTGCCGTTCATAGCTGTAGGTCTCGATCAGGGTGGTCTGATGCTCTGCGTGGATCTTCCGCTTCCAGTCCATGCCAGCCAGGTATTCGTTACGATCCACGAAAGGCGCCGTGACCAGCCTTTCGCTGCCGTCCCGCGCCTTCTCGCGCCGCACCCCGAAATGCTCGATGTAGATGCCGCTTTCGGTCAGGCGGAAATCGGGCTGGTAATCGCGCCTGCCGACCTCGGAAACCTTGTGTTCGTAGAGGGGCTCGTATTCGTAGTCGACGCCGTTTTCGTACAGCCAGTTGGCGATCTGCAGTTCTTCGTAACTCTTGACCTTTTCGCCCTGCAACGTCCGCAGGTCTTGGGCTTCCATATGGGTGTAAAAGTCGTGCTTGGTCTTGAAGTCCCATTCCGTCTTGGGCTCGACTAGGAAATGCGCAAAGAACTGGATGATCGCCTTCGAAACTTCAGACAGGCGGTAGACCAGGTCCTTCAGGATCTGCTTGATCAGGTTGGTGAAGGCCATGTCGTCGGTGGCATGATCCGCTAGGGCAGGCTTTGACCCTTCGACGATCCCGATGATGTCGTAGGCAATCGCGTGAAAGGTTCGCGCGACGATAGGCACGCCGGATCGGGCTTCGACCCGTTCCGACATTTCCTCGGCCGCATTCTTCGCGAAGGCTAGCAGCAGGATTTCTTCCGGCTGCCGGATGCCCGCCTTGACCAGATAGGCCGCCTTCGCGGTGATGACGCTGGTCTTGCCCGACCCGGCACCGGCGAGAACCAGCGTCGCATCCTCATCGACGACGACCGAAAGCCGCTGTTCCGGCGTCAGCGGCTTGCTTTCGATGGTGTCGAAGAAATCCTTCCAGCGCTCCAGTTCTGCAGTGACGAAGGCAGCGATGGCATTCGCCCGCGCCGCTCGCGGGTCGGCGGCGAACTTCCGGACGGGTGTTATGCGCGCGACGACCTCGGGACCGATGGCCTCGGCATTCAGCTTCGACAGCAGCGATGCATCCAGATCGCGGACATCTTCCAGCAGCGGCGCGATCTGGCACGCGGCCGGGTATCGGGATGGCGCGGCCAGAGACAGCACCCCAGCAAGGAGCTCGTCCAGTAGCGCCGCCTCTTTTTCGAGGGCCGCGAGATTGAAGCGCGTCCAAGCTCCCTTGACCGCTTCCGCGAAATCTTTGGCAGCGATGTGAACCGCCCCCTTCAGCGTGACGTCGTCATACTCCGGCGAATTGATGGTCAGCGCAGTCCCGAGCATCCCTTTCCGGAGGGCAGGCGCCTTCGTCAGCGCCTGCAGTGGCATGGTGGCGATGACGTGACCGCGTCGCGTGATCTTGATGTGATCCCCGTCCAGCTCCATTGTCCGCAGCGGATATGCAGGCGGCGGCGTACAAAGTTTCTCCGAGGCCTGATCTCGAGCAAGAGGAGCGTATCGCAATTCACGAGGCGGGCCATGTCGTAGCCGCCTGGGCGATGCGCCGCCCGGTGCCGCGTCGCGTCCGCCTGACCCGGCAGGGCGGGTTCGTCGAGTCCCGGCGCGCGGCGTTCCACACGCTGCGGAGTGCGAATGACGAACTCGTGGCACTGTTCGGAGGCAGGGTGGCGGAAAAGCTTTTCTTCGGAAACGCCTCCAGCGGGGCGGGCGAAGGGCGCCGCAGCGACCTTGCGCTTGCGACACGGATCGCCCTGCAGATCGAGCGGGAGTGGTGCCTGACCGACAGCGGACTCGCCTGGCACGATACCGAAAACACGCCGCTCCTGGTGGCCGATCCGCTTCTGAAAGATCGCGTGGAAGCCCGGCTGCATGCTGCCGAGGCCGAGGCGACGCACCTTCTGTCCCGGCGTCTGCCCTATGTGCAGCGCATTGCGCAAGCCCTGATGCGGGAGCGGGAACTCAATGCTGACGGGATTCTCGAGATGCTGGAGGGGACTGAATATGAGGATGCGCCCAATGTCGGCGCCGAGGTGATCGCGTTTCCGAATTTTTCGGGGGATTAATGGAATATGACCGCAAGCAACGAATATTTTCAGCTGCCTCACGCGACGCGTCAACGCCGATATGCGAAATTATTTTTCGCAACCAGAGAAATGCGCGAAAACTATTACTCAAGGACAGCTCTCGCAAAGCAATATTGCCCCATCATTTCAGTCGCTTAATGGATGTGAACTTTTGCGGATGAGGTTATCCACACCCTTGACCAACTCAAAATCGAATCAGGTATTACCGCTTATCCGTTTTTCGATTATCTTCAAGGGCACGGAGAAGGAATTAAAGCCCCTCCTTCCCCGAAAATACATTGAAGCGGCGAGCGGTTTTCCGTTCGCGAGAACGGAGAAACTCGGCCGATGGCGCGGGATCGAACGAGGCATGTCAGCAAAAAGGCCGGGCCGGATGCGCCGGACGCGGATGCGGCATCTGCGCCGCCGGTCAATGTGCTGACAACATCGGCAACTGCGGGATTGGTCGCGCGACCAATTTCGCCCGCCGAAACGGCGCGGTTGAGGGACCACTACCTTCACTTTTTACGCATTCTAGCGCGGGAGGCCGCACGGTTGGACCATCAAAGCGCGGCAACGGGCAACACATCCCACAGGGGCATTGCCACGAAGCTTGGGAGCCCAAAGCGGCGTCGGTAAAGACCGCGCCCTTCCCTGGCCGCATTTCTTTCTTGCGCGGGGGCCGCAGCCCGCCGATCATCGTGGCGTTCCTATGGGCGCCCTATTTGGACGAGTCACCCATGACCCAGCCCCAGCGTGTTGCGCTCTATGCGCGGTTTTCAACGGACATGCAGCGTGACGCCTCGATCGAGGACCAACTGGATTCGTGCCGCGAGCATGCGCTTCGGATGGGCTGGCAGATCGCTGGCGAATACAGCGACAAGGCCGTTTCCGGGGCGTCGATGTTCCGCACGGGGATCAAGGCGCTGCTGCGGGATGCAAAGGCAAGGACGTTCGATATCGTTCTGTCGGAAGCGCTGGACCGACTGTCGCGCAAGCTGGCCGATATCGCAGGATTTCACGATGATCTGGAGTTCGGCAAGATCGAACTGCACACCCTGACCGAGGGCAAGATCGACAAGATGCTGATCGGTATGAAGGGGACAATGAACGAGATCCAGTTGCGAGACATCGCGCTGAAGACCCGCCGCTGCCAGAAAGGCCGGATCAAGGCTGGCAAGAATGCCGGAGGAAAGAGTTACGGGTACAAGGTGCTGGCCCCCGCGGAAGCGAACGGCAAAGAGGAACGGGGCGATCTCGAGATTGCTCCTCTGGAAGCGGCGGTGGTGGTGCGGATTTTCGAAGATTACGCGGTCAAAGGGCTCTCGCCGAAAAAGATCGCCGAGGCATTGAACCTCGAGGGGATCCCTGCCCCGCGCGGCAGGCATTGGAGCGCCTCGACGCTGCACGGCAATCGGGAACGCGGCACCGGGATCCTGAACAACCCACTCTATGCCGGGGTTCGGGTCTGGAACCGGCTCACTTACGCCAAGGATCCGGATACCGGCAAAAGGGTGTCACGTCAGAACCCGGAAGAGATCGTCGAAAGGATCGACGTGGCGCATCTGCGGATCGTCGATGAGGCGCTGTGGGAGGCCGCCAGAACTCGTCAGGGGGCGCTGAAGTCGAAGGGGACCGATGTGCCGATCTGGGATCGTCGTCGGCCGAAGTATCTGTTTTCGGGTTTGATGGTTTGCGGCTGCTGCGGTTCGGGGTTCGCGAAGGTCGGCAAGGACGGGTTTGGCTGCTCCGGCGCTCGCAACAAGGGCCGTGCGGTCTGCACCAACATGACGATGATCAAGAAGGACGACATCGAGGGCCGGGTGCTGCATGCGCTGGAGCATCATCTGATGGACGACGAGGCGGTGCGGGTCTTCTGCGAGGAATATGCGGCGGAGCGGAACCGGCTCGAGAAGGCGGCGGACACCTTTCGGGCGACGAGAGAGGCGGAGCTGCGCCAGGTGAACCGCGACCACGACAAGCTGGTCGATGCGCTTCTGGAAGGCATTCCTGCCGCACGGGTGAAGTCGAAGATGGAGGCGCTTGCGGCGCGTCAGGCGGAGCTTGAGGCGTTGCTTGCGGCCTCCCCTGC
>NZ_JBHUIX010000013.1:0-182377 GCF_042683065.1 Rhodobacter lacus
CCTTGGCGAGCAGAAATTCCGCCAGATAGGAGCCGTCCTGTCCGGTCACACCGGTGATCAATGCCTTCTTCATTTTGTCCCCTCGGTCTTCAGGTCTGACGCGCCAAAGCGCGAAATTCGTTTTTCAGACGGCCGAGAATGGCCGTCCGGTCCCAATGTTCGAGTGCGCGTTCCCGCGCCTTGATCCCCAGCCTGCGGCGCAGCTCAGGATCGTCGAGCAGTGTCTCCAGCGCTTGTGACGCCGCGATGAAATCCCCCGGAGCCACCAGCAGCCCGGCGCCGCTCACCTCTGCTCCAAGCGCCGTTTGCGGTTCTGCCGTCGCCAGCACCGGTCGCCCCGATGCGAGCATGTTGGTCAGTTTCGAGGGCAGCACAAGATCGGCGGCGCCCGCGATCTGCGGCAGCAGATGAACATCTGCCATCGTCATCAGCGCGCCCAGTTTTTCGACAGGTTGCAGCGGAAAGAAGCGGATGTTGGAGAGCCCCTGCGCCGAGGCGACAAGGGTTTCGCGCATCGGGCCGTCGCCGCAGACGACAAAGGTCAGATCGCGCCGATGCGCAAGGCGGCGCGCCATCTCGGGGAGAATTTCGAGCCCCTGCTTGTTGGCAAGGTTGCCCGAATAAAGCGCCACATGCGCCGTTTCGATGCCAAGCTCGGCGCGCAGCGGCGAGGGGGTCTCGCGCGGGGTCACGCGGCCCAGATCGGCCCAGTTGCGGAACTCATAGGTGCGCTCGGGCGCAATGCCCTTTTCGCGCAGCTTGGCCACCATCGGCACCGAAATCGAGCTGATCCGGTCAAACCGGCCGAGCACCGCCGCCTCGAACCGGCGCGCGAGCGCCCCGACCCGGCCCGCCTCCGGCAAAAGCCCGGTGGCGAAAGCCGCCTCAACCTCGAAATCCTGCACATGGAGCCATGTTTTCGCGCCGCACAGCTTGGCCGCAAGCCAGCCCACCGGTGCCGAGACGAGCGAGGGCGCCACCACGAAGATGAGATCGGGGCGGAAGGTGAGCGCGCGCCAGAGCGCCACCGGCAGGGCGGTCAACGCGAAGCTTGCGTGATGCACAAGCCGTTTGGCACCGCTGGGGCGCGCGGGCACATAAAGCGGGCAATGCGTCACGCCGAGCCGCGCTGCGGGGCGCTTGCGGCGCCAGCGAAAGCCGCGCCAGCCCTCGAACACCCGCCATGCGGGGTAGTAGGGCAGGGCGGTGATCACCTCGACCCGGTCGCCGCCTTCCGAAAGATGCTCCGCCAACCCGGTCGTATAGACCGCGGTTGAAATCAATTCCGGCGCATAGTTGATCCCGAGCACCAGAATCCGCATGTCTCAATCCGCCCCGAATAAATCGCGTGTGAATATTTTCCCGGCCACATCGGCGAGTTCGGGCGCTTGACGGTTGGCCACGATCACCTCTGCCTCCGCCTTGAAGGCGGCGAGGTCGCGCACCACCCGCGAGCCAAAGAAGCTGTCTTCGGCAAGCGCGGGTTCATAGACAATGACCTCGATGCCCTTGGCCTTCACCCGCTTCATGATGCCCTGAATCGAGCTGTGGCGGAAATTGTCCGAGCCCGCTTTCATCACCAGACGATAGACGCCAACGACCTTGGGGCGCCGCGCGATGATCTGATCGGCCAGAAAGTCTTTCCGGGTCCGGTTCGCCTCGACAATGGCCGCGATCAGGTTTTGAGGCACCTGATCGTAGTTGGCGAGCAATTGCTTGGTGTCCTTGGGCAGGCAGTAGCCGCCATAGCCGAAAGACGGGTTGTTGTAATGCGATCCGATCCGCGGATCGAGGCCAACCCCCTCGATGATCTGGCGGCTGTCCATGCCGCGGGCGAGCGCGTAGCTGTCAAGCTCGTTGAAAAACGCCACCCGCATCGCAAGGTAGGTATTGGCGAAAAGCTTGATCGCCTCGGCCTCGGCCGGGTCGGTGAAGAGGACGGGCACGTCCTTTTCGAGCGCCCCTTCGAGCAGCAAATCGGCAAAGCGGCGCGCCCGCTCGGAGCGCTCGCCAACCACGATCCGGGAGGGATGCAGGTTGTCGTAAAGCGCCCGCCCCTCGCGCAGGAATTCGGGGCTGAAGATCACCTGGGTCGTGCCAAGCTCGGCGCGCAGGCTCTCCACATAGCCCACCGGGATCGTCGATTTGATCACCACCGTGGCAGAGCTATTGGCGGCGATCACCTGTTTCACCACCGCCTCGACGCTCGATGTGTCAAAGGTGTTGGTCGCGGTGTCGTAGTTCGTGGGCGTGGCCACGATCACGAACTCGGCCCCCGCGATCGCCTCCGCGGCTGCGGTCGTGGCGGTGAGGTCGAGCCCCCCCGCCGTCAGCGCCGCCTCGATCTCGGTATCCTGAATCGGGCTTTGTGCGGCATTCACCGCCGCCACCCGATCCTTGGAGATATCAACCGCGATCACCTGATTGTGGCGCGCCAGCAGCACTGACATGGAGAGCCCGACATACCCGAGCCCGAAAACCGCAATCTTCATGCTTTATCCTTTAGCGCCCTGACCCCGGGCATAGACATCGTCGTAGCGAATGATGTCATCCTCGCCGAGATAGGAGCCGGTCTGCACCTCGATCAGCACCATCGGCACCTTGCCGGGGTTTTCCATCCGGTGAATGGCGCCCAGCGGCACATAGACGGATTGGTTTTCCGTCACCAGTTGCACCGTGTCATCGACCGTGACCTTGGCCGTGCCCTGCACCACGATCCAGTGTTCGGAGCGATGGTGATGGCTTTGCAGGCTGAGCGCGGCGCCCGGATGCACGACGATGCGCTTGACCTGAAAGCGATCGGCAAGCGCGAGCGTTTCAAACCAGCCCCAGGGGCGGTGATCTTTCGGGAATTGCACCGCTTGCGGCGCCTTGCGCGCCTTGAGCGCCTCGACCGCCTTTTTCACATCCTGCGCGCGGTTCATGTCGGCCACAAGCACCGCATCGTTCGTGGCCACGGCGATGATGTTGTCGAGGCCGATCCCGACAAGCTCAAGCCCCTCGCTTTCGGAGCGCAGCAGGCTGCCGGTGCAATCAATCGCGGTGGCCGCGCCGGAGATGACGGTGCCGGTTGCATCTTCGGGGCCTGCCGCGCGCACCGCATCCCAGCCGCCAAGGTCGGACCAGTCGCCCGAGAAGGGCACCGCCGAAAGGTTGGTGGCGTGCTCCATCACCGCGTAGTCGAGCGAAATCTCGGGGGCATCGCCCCAGGGGCCGGGGGCGAGCCGGAGGAAGCCAAGATCCGCTTGCGCGCCTTCAAGGGCCGCACGCACCGGGGCCAGCACCTCGGGCGCATGGGCCTCGAACGCGGCGATCATGTCCGCCGCGCGGAACAGGAAAATGCCCGCATTCCACAGATAGCTGCCGGCGGCGACCATCTCTTCGGCGCGCGCAAGATCCGGTTTTTCGACAAAGCGCTTGAGCGCCACGGGCGCTTCGCTCGCCTCCGGGGCATGGGCGAGTTCCAGATAGCCGTAGCCGGTTTCGGGCCGGGTGGGGGTGATGCCAAAGGTGACGATCTGGCCCGCGGCCACCGCCGCCATGCCGCGCTGCACCGCCGCCTGAAACGCCGCGGCATCGGGAATGGCATGATCGGAGGGCGCAACGAGCAGCACCGCCTGCGGGTCCTTGGCCTGCAGGTGGAGCGCTGCGGCAAGCACTGCGGGCGCGGTGTTGCGCCCCTCCGGCTCGATCAGGATCGCGCCCGGGTCAATGCCGACGGTCGCGAGCTGCTCGGTCACGATGAAGCGAAAATCGGAGTTGGTCAGCACTACGGGCGCGGCAAAACCTGCCCCGGCCAGACGTTTTGCCGACGCCTGAAACAGCGTTTCCTCGCCCAGAAGCGGCACGAATTGTTTCGGGTAGCTCTTGCGGGAGAGCGGCCACAGACGGGTGCCGGAGCCACCGCAGAGAATCGTCGGGTAAATCAAACGCACCTCCATGCGAATCAATATCCAAAAAAGACCGGCTTCTGCGGCGCAGCAAGTTTTAGCACGCCGCGAGCGCCCGGGTCACCATCGCCATCGCCATGTTGAGCAATTCCTGAGCATCTTCGCGCGTTTCCGCCTCGACATAGACCCTGAACTCGGGCGCATTGCCGGAAGGGCGCAGATGCACGACCCGCCCGCCTTCAAGGCTGATGCGCAGCCCGTCGGTATTGTCGAGCGCGGTTTCCTGCCCGAGCGGCGCAAGGAAGGCGGCGCGGGTCGCCGCCTCGGCGCGCAGCGATGCGAGGAAGGCCGCGCTCGCCTCGGTCGGCATTTCGGTGAGCCGGTCGGCCGCGGTGAAGCGCGCGGGAAGCGCCGCCACCGCCGCCGCGAGGCTTTGCCCCGCCGCGCGCGCGGCAACAAGCGGCGCCACGATCGGCAGCACCGCATCGCGCGTCATCAGCGCGGGCAAGGGGCCCGCGGGCGCCTTGGCCTCGAAGCCGAGCAGGAAGCCGCCATTCGCCTCGAACCCCACCACTTTCGCGGAAGGATCGGCGGCAAGCGCCGCCTCCATCGCCGCGATCACGAAGGGAGAGCCGATCTTTGTCAGATGCAGCGCCCGAAATTCGGGGATCTCGGCCACCATCGCATTGGAGGAAACCGGGGTGCAGATCACCTCTGCCCCAAGCGCGCGCGCGCTGAGCACGCCGAGCACATCGCCCGGCACAACCAGACCCGTCGCATCGGTCAAAAGCGGGCGGTCGGCATCGCCATCGGTCGAGAGCACGGCATCGAGCCCCTGCGCCGCGCACCACGCCTTGAGATCGGCACGGGTTTCGGGCGCGACCGCCTCGGTATCGACGGGAATGAAGGTTTCGGAGCGGGCAAGCCGCACCACCTCGGCACCGAGCGCGGTGAGCAGCTCCGCCAAGAGGTCGCGCGCCACGGAGGAATGTTCATAAAGCCCGAGCCGCAGCCCTGCGAGCGCATCGGGGCCAAAGGCCGCACCATAGCGCGCCACATATTCCGCCCCGGCATGAGGGGCCGTGGCAAGCGGGCCCTCCGCGCCGCTGGGCGCACCGGGGGTGGACAGAGCCGCCAAAATCGCCGCCTCGTCCGCCTTGGAAATCTCGCCGCTCGGCAGGTAGAATTTGAGCCCGTTGCGGTCTGCCGGAATATGGCTGCCCGTCACCATCACCGCGCCTGCGCCCGCCCGCATCGCAGCGAGCGCCAGCGCCGGCGTCGACAGCGCGCCGCAATCGGTCACGGCAAGGCCGCAGGCGCGGCCCGCAGCGATGACATCGGCGGCGATGCGCGGCGAGGAGGGGCGCAGATCGCGCCCGACAAAGAGGCCGGTTCCGGTCGGGCAGGCCGCGATGAACGCCGCCACATGCGCCGCCACCAGCTCCGGCGTCAGTTCGACCACGAGGCCGCGCAGGCCGCTTGTTCCGAATTTCGGGGCCATCACCCGCTCCCAGTGCTGCTGTCGTTGCATTGTTCTTAAGTTTTCGGACGGGCGGTGTCGATAGGTTCGCGGCCCGGGGGATCGCGCAGAGTTGTGCTGCGACGCCATTGCCGCAGTGCAGAATCATTTTTGTCATCGCCGCGATATGCTCTGGTTGTAATCGCGGGCCCATCTCGGTCCGGTCGGCGCCGCATAGCGCTCGCAGCAATCGAAAATGGATATCAGCATGTTTTCATTGGAAGGTCAGAAGGCGCTGGTGGTGGGCATCGCCAATGCGCAATCGATCGCCTGGGGGATCGCCCAGGCGCTGAAGGCTCAGGGGGCCGAGCTTGGCGTGACCTGGCTCAATGCCAAGGCCGAACCCCATGTGCGCCCGCTCGCCGAAGAGATCGGCGCAACGATCATGGCGCCGCTCGATGTGTCCCAGCCCGGCCAGATGGAGGCGGTCTTTGACGAGATCGCGCAGCGCTGGGGGCGGCTCGACACGCTCGTCCATTCGATCGCCTATGCGCCGAAGGATGACCTGCATGGCCGCGTGGTCGATTGCTCGGCCGAGGGCTTCGCGCGGGCGATGGATACCTCGGTCCATTCCTTCCTGCGCATGATCCGGCTCGCCGAGCCGCTGATGGGGGCGGGGGGCACCTGCCTCTCGGTCTCCTTCTTTGGCTCGACCCGGGTGGTGCGCCATTACAACCTGATGGGCCCGGTGAAAGCGGCGCTTGAGAGCACGGTGCGCTATGCCGCTGCCGAACTGGGCGAAAAGGGCATCCGCGTGCATGCGCTTTCGCCCGGGCCGCTCGCCACGCGTGCCGCAAGCGGGATCGACCATTTCGACGAGATGATGGCGGAAGCGGCCGCGCGTGCGCCCACCCATCACCTTGCCACGATCGCGGATATCGGCGCGATGGCGGCCTTTCTCGCCGCGCCCGAGGCCCGCAACATGACCGGGGGCATCCACGAAATCGACGGCGGCTATTCGATCACCGCATGACTGGAGGCCGGGCGCGGGCTTGCGCCGGAGCGGCAATTCCCGCAGTTTCGGCGCATCTTCTCCGGTGGGGTTGCGCTCCGGCCGCACCGATCACGCTGCAGCGGAAAGGCAAGAGCAATGACCGAAACATCCCAGGCGGACAGCCGCGCCTTTCTGGCGCTCAACGCCGGCTCTTCCTCGCTGAAAGTGGCGCTGTTTGGCGCCACCGGCGACCGCGCGCTGGTCACCGGGCAGGCCGAGCGGATCGGCCCCGATGGCGTGATCAAGCTCAAGGATGCCGAGGGGCGGGTGCTGCCGGTGGCGGCAACCGATATCTCAAGCCATGATGCCGCGCTTGTGGCGATCATCGCCACGGTGCGGGCTGCCTTTCCGGGGCTCCAGCTCGCCGCCGTCGGGCACCGCGTCGTGCATGGCGGGGTGAACTTCACCGCGCCGGTCGAGGTGACGCCGGAGGTGCTGGCGGAACTCACCGATCTGTCGCCCTTCGCGCCCTTGCACCAGCCGCACAATATTGCGGGCATCCGCGCCGCGATGGAGGCCTTTCCGGGGGTGCCGCAGGTGGCGTGCTTCGACACCGCCTTCCACCGTGGCCAGCCCTTCGTGAACGACACATTCGCGCTGCCGCACCGCTATTACGAGCAGGGCGTGCGCCGCTATGGCTTCCATGGCTTGAGCTATGATTATGTCACCGGCGAACTGGCGCGGATCGCGCCGCATCTGATGGCGGGGCGCGTGGTGGTCGCGCATCTGGGCAATGGCGCCTCGACCTGCGCGATCATGCGGGGCCGCTCGGTCGCCTCTTCGATGGGGTTCTCGGTGCTCGACGGGCTGCCGATGGGCACGCGCTGCGGTCAGGTTGACCCCGGCGTGATCCTTTACATGCTTGAGCGCGAGGGGCTCTCGACCGCCGAGATCCGCGACATTCTCTATAACAAGAGCGGGCTTCTGGGCCTTTCTGGCGGGCTTTCGAACGACATGCGCACCCTTGAAGAGGCCGACAGCGCCGAGAGCCACCGCGCCATCGACTATTTCGTGTTCCGCGTGCAGCGCGAGCTGGGCGCCATGGCGGCGGTGATGGGGGGCATCGATGCGCTCGTGTTCTGCGGCGGCATCGGCGAAAACTCCCGCGTGGTGCGGCGGCGCATCTGCGAGCGGCTCGGCTGGATGGGGGTGGAGATCGACCACGGTCGCAATGCCGAAAGCGCGACCATCATCTCCTCCGAATTTGCGCGCACGGCGGTGATGATCGTGCCGACGCGCGAGGATCTGGTGATTGTGCGCGCCGCGCGCAAGGCGGTGGGGATCGACGCCGCCGCAGCATAGGAGAGAGCATGCAGCAGTTTCGAGCAGAAGACGGGGCGCGGCTCGGCTATCGCGATGACGGGCAGGGGATGGCGGTGCTCGCCCTTCCCGGCCTCACCCGCGACGGGCAGGATTTTGACTATCTCGCACCGCATCTGCCCGCGGATGTGCGCCTGATCCGGCTCGACAGCCGTGGCCGCGGCGCCTCTGACTGGACCGGTGCGGAGAGCTATACCGTCGCGCAGGAGGCGCGCGACGTGCTGGCCCTCCTCGACCATCTGGGCCTTGCCCGCGCCGCCATTCTCGGATCGTCGCGCGGCGGGCTGATCGGCATGGTGCTTGCCGCAACGGCCAGGCACCGTCTGTCCGGGCTTTGCCTCAATGATGTCGGCCCGGTTCTTGAAACGGCCGGGCTGGTGCGGATCGCACAATATATCGGGCGCCGCCCCGCGGCCAAGACCCGCGCGGCGCTGGCGGCGCGGCTCCCCGAGGCGATGGCTGGCTTTGCCGATGTGCCGCCCTCGCGCTGGGCCGAGGAGGTGGCGCATCATTACACCGAAGAGCCCGATGGCTTGGGTCTGCGCTACGATCCGGCGCTGAAAACCGCCTTTGAGGCCGCAATGTCAGCGCCTGCGGTCGAGCTTTGGCCGCTTTTTGACGCCTGTGCCGATCTGCCGCTCGCGCTGATCCGTGGCGCGGGCTCGGATCTCTTGAGCGCGCAGACCGCCGCCGAAATGGGCCGGCGCCGCCCCGACATGCTGTTTGCCGATGTGCCGGGCCGCGGCCATATCCCGTTTCTTGATGAGCCGGAGGCCTTGGCCTGCATTGGCGCCTGGCTTGACCGCGTGCGCGCGGCAGAGTGCTGAAAGATCGGGCAAATTGCTCCCGCTTGGCCGGTATCTTGCGCCGCTGCGCGCGGCATGTTTCGAGATTCGGATCGCGCGTGCTACCCTTTGGGTCAGGGAGATTCTGAACGATCCAGTTTTGGAAGGTGACAGATGAAAAAGGCCCGATACCCGGCTGCCGCGGTGGTGACCCGGCTTGCGCGGATGAAACACGTTGATCCTGAAGCGCCCCTCCATAGCGAGATGCTCGCACCGCTGATGCAGCATGGTCCCGAAGGGCCCGGGCTTGATGATACCGACCGGCTCGTGGTCGTGCTCAAGCATCACGAGCTTATCTCCGCCCGCTCGATGACACGGCTGTTGCGCCGCCATCAGCGTGAAAGTGGAGGGCTTCATGCCTGAGGCGCAGTCCGGGCGGCGCCAAGGGCCCGCCCGGTCTCTCCTCACGGTTTCCAGGCGAGGAAATTGGCGATCAGACGCAGCCCGGTGCGCTGCGATTTTTCCGGGTGGAACTGGGTGCCGACAATATTGTCCCGCCCGACGATCGCGGTGATCTCGCCGGCGTAATCGGCATGGGCAAGCCGCTCGGCGGGCGTCTCCACCACGAAGTGGTAGGAGTGCACGAAATAGGCGTGATCGCCGGTGGCAACCCCGTCGAGCACCGGGTGGGGCGTGTCGATGACAAGATCGTTCCAGCCCATATGCGGCACCTTGAGTGCCGGATCGGCGGGGGTGATCCGCACCACCTCGCCGCCAATCCAGCCAAAGCCGGGCGTGGGCTCGAATTCGAGCCCGCGGGTGGCAAGCATCTGCATGCCGATGCAGATGCCCAAAAACGGCACGGCACGGCGCGTCACCGCCTCATCCACCGCCTCGAAAAGCCCGGTGTGGCGAATGAGCGCCGCGCGGCAGGCGGGAAAGGCGCCGTCGCCCGGCAGCACGATCCGGTCGGCGCGCGCCACCACATCAGGCTCGGAGCTGACGACCACCGTGCCGGTGCCCGCCTCGCGCGCCATGCGTTCGAAGGCTTTTTGCGCCGAATGCAGGTTGCCGCTGTCGTAATCGACCAGAACCGTAAGGCTCATCACAGCGCTCCCTTGGTCGAGGGCAGCGCATCCCCCATGCGCGGATCAGGCTCGACCGCCATGCGCAGCGCGCGGGCAACGGATTTGAACGCCGCCTCGGCGATGTGGTGGCTGTTGATCCCGTGCAGGCGGTCGACATGGAGCGTGATGCCGCCATGGGTCGAGAGCGCCTGAAAGAATTCGCGTACAAGCTCGGTGTCGAAAGTGCCGATCTTCTGGGTCGGAAAATCGACATTCCAGACGAGGAAGGGCCGGGCCGAGAGGTCGAGCGCGGTCGCCACCTGCGCATCGTCCATCGCCAGGACGAAATGGCCGTAGCGGCGGATGCCGCGCTTGTCGCCAAGCGCCTGGGTGAGCGCCTGGCCGAGCGCGATGCCCACATCCTCGACGGTGTGATGATCGTCGATATGCAGATCGCCCTTGGCGGTGATGGTGAGGTCGATCAGCGCATGGCGCGAGAGCTGGTCGAGCATATGGTCGAAAAAGCCCACGCCGGTCGTGTTCGCGTAAGTCCCGGTGCCGTCGAGCGTGACGGTGACCGAGATATCGGTCTCGGCGGTCTTGCGGGTGATCGTGGCCTTGCGCATCGGCGGCTCCTTTCGCGTTCAAGGCCTTATAGGGCCTGGAGCGGGGCTTGTTAAGCGGGAACGGAAACGACAAAACCCTCCCCGAGGGGAGGGTTTTTGTTGGAGCGGGCGATGAGATTCGAACTCACGACCCTAACCTTGGCAAGGTTATGCTCTACCCCTGAGCTACGCCCGCATCCTGGCTTTGACCCTTGCGGGTCCGGGTTCCGATTGGAGCGGGCGATGAGATTCGAACTCACGACCCTAACCTTGGCAAGGTTATGCTCTACCCCTGAGCTACGCCCGCGCTTCCTTTCGGTGCAGGCGATTTAGGCAATCGCGCGCGGACCCGCAAGAGGAAAATGCGCGCGCGGATGAAAAACTCGATCGGGAACCGGGGCGGGGGGAGCGGCGTTGGTAAGGCAGATGCGGGAGGGAGCCCGCATGACATGCAACAGCCAAGGGAGACGGCCATGAATTCCGATATGATCGAAGGCAAGTGGAAAGAACTCAAGGGCACCGTGCGCGCCAAATGGGGCGAGCTGACGGACGATGAAATCGAGCAGGTCGCGGGGGAGCGCGAAAAGCTCGAAGGCCTCGTGCAACAGAAATACGGCAAGACGAAAGACGCGGCCCGCAAGGAAGTCGACGACTTCTTCGATTCGATCTGACGCCGCGCTCCGCCCTGCCGGGGATGCCGAACCGGAACCGGGGGCCTTGCGGCCCCCGCTTTCGGTCCGGCCGAAGGGGGGGGGCGCTGCCCCCCGTCGCGTGCCGCGACTCCCCCCGGGATATTTGCACAAAGTCGAAGGCAGACCGCTTCTTTTCTTCGACTTTGTGCAAATATCCCGGGGGTGAATTTTGCGTAGCAAAAGAGGGGGCAGCGCCCCCTTTTTTCTGTTTTATTCCAGCTCGATCAGCAGGTCTTTCGCGTCGATCTGTGCGCCGGGGCCCACATGCAGCGCTTTCACCGTGGCGGCGCGATCCGCATGAAGCCCGGTTTCCATCTTCATCGCCTCGATCGTCAGCATCAGATCGCCCGGATGCACCTTCTGGCCGACCTTGATCGCCACCGAGGCGATCGCGCCGGGCATCGGCGCGCCGACATGGGTCGGATTGCTCGGGTCGGCCTTGGGCTTCGCCTTTGTCGCGGCTTTCACCGCGCGGTTGGGCACGCGCACGGCGCGGGGCTGGCCGTTGAGCTCGAAGAACACCTTCACCTCGCCCTGCTCGTCGGTCTCCGAGGCCGCCTGATAGCGGATCTCGAGCGTCTTGCCGGGGTCGATCTCGGCGGAGATTTCGTTGCCCGCCTGCATGCCATAGAAGAACACGGGCGTGGGCAGCGTGCGCACCGGCCCGTATTGCTTGTGCCGCCCCATATAGTCGAGGAACACCTTGGGATACATCAGATAGCCCGCGAGATCTTCGTCATCGACCTTGAAGCCGTTGAGTTCGGCCGAGAGTTTTGTGCGCGTCTCCTCCAGATCGACGGACGGCAGATGTTTGCCGGGCCGCTCTGTCGAGGGCGTCGCGCCCTTGAGCACTTTCGTCACGATGGCCGCGGGCCAGCCGCCGGGCGGTTGGCCGAGATTGCCCTTGAGCATATCGACCACCGAATCCGGGAAGGCCATGTCTTTTGCCGGGTCGAGCACATCGGCCATGGTGAGGTTTTGCGCCACCATCATCAGCGCCATATCCCCCACCACTTTCGACGAGGGTGTGACCTTGACGATATCGCCAAAAATCCTGTTGGCATCGGCATAGGCCTGCGCCACCTCGTGCCAGCGTTCCTCAAGCCCGAGCGAGCGCGCCTGCGCTTTGAGGTTGGTGAATTGCCCGCCGGGCATCTCGTGCAGATAGACCTCGGAGGCGGGGCTCTCGAGCCCGCTTTCGAAGGCGGCATATTGATGGCGCACCGCTTCCCAATAGTTCGACATCAAGCGGATCGCCGCAATATCGAGCCCGGTGTCGCGCTCGGTGTGGTGCATCGCTTCCACGATCGAGCCAAGGCAGGGCTGCGAGGTGCCGCCCGAGAAGGCGTCCATCGCCGCATCGACGGCATCGACCCCGGCATCGGCGGCGGCAAGCACAGTGGCGCCGGCGATCCCAGAGGTGTCATGGGTGTGGAAGTGGATCGGCAGGCCGACCTCTTCTTTCAGCGCCGTGACAAGCGCGCGCGCGGCGGCGGGCTTGAGAAGCCCCGCCATGTCTTTCAGCCCGAGCACATGGGCGCCCGCGGCCTCCAGCTCTTTCGCCATGCCGACGTAATATTTCAGGTCATATTTCGCACGCTCCGGGTTCAGAATGTCGCCGGTGTAGCAGATCGTGCCTTCGCAGACCTTGTTTGCCGCGATCACCGCATCCATCGCCACGCGCATGTTCTCGACCCAGTTCAGGCTGTCGAACACACGAAACACGTCAACCCCCGATTTCGCCGCCTGATGCACGAAGAACGAGACCACATTGTCAGGGTAGTTCGTGTAGCCGACCCCGTTCGAGGCGCGCAAAAGCATTTGCGTGAGGATGTTGGGCATCTGCGCGCGGATGTCGCGCAGCCGTTGCCAGGGGCATTCCTGCAAGAAGCGATACGCGACGTCGAAGGTCGCGCCGCCCCAGCATTCGACCGAGAAAAGGCCCGAGAGGTTCGCGGCATAGACCGGCGCGGCCTTGATCATGTCGATCGAGCGCATGCGGGTGGCGAGAAGCGACTGGTGGCCGTCGCGCATCGTCGTATCGGTGATCAGGAGCTTTTTTTGCGCCAGCATCCAGTCCGCCACGGCCTTTGGCCCCCGCGCCTCGAGCAGGTCGCGCGTGCCGGGAACCACCGGCCCCGTGATCGCGGGGAGCCGCGGCGGGCGCGCCTCGGCCGCGGGTTTGGGGCGGCCCGCCGTTTCCGGGTGCCCGTTCACCGAAATATCGGCGATGTAGCTGAGGATCTTCGTCGCCCGGTCGCGCCGCTTGCGGAACTGGAACAGTTCGGGCGTCGTGTCGATGAACTTCGTGGTGTAGCTCATGTCGAGGAAGGTCGGGTGCTTGAGCAGGTTGATCACGAAGTCGATGTTCGTGCTCACCCCGCGCACGCGAAATTCGCGCAGCGCGCGGTCCATCCGCCGGATCGCCTGATCGGGTGATTGCGCCCAGGCGGTGACCTTGACGAGCAGGCTGTCATAATAGCGCGTGATCACGCCGCCCGCATAGGCCGTGCCGCCATCGAGCCGGATCCCCATGCCGGTCGCGGAGCGATAGGCGGTCAGCCGCCCGTAATCGGGGATGAAGTTGTTTTGCGGGTCTTCCGTCGTTACCCGGCATTGCAGCGCATGGCCGGAAAGGTGGATATCTTCCTGCTTCGTGACGCCGGTGGCCTCGGCCAGCGTGGCGCCTTCGGCAATGCGGATCTGGCTTTGCACGATGTCGATGCCGGTCACTTCTTCGGTGACGGTATGTTCCACCTGCACGCGCGGGTTCACTTCGATGAAGTAGAAGTTCTGGCTCTCCATATCCATGAGGAACTCGACCGTGCCCGCGTTCTGATAGCCGACGGCATTGCCGATTTTCAGCGCCAGCGCACAGACCTCGGCGCGTTGTTCCTCGGTCAGATAGGGGGCGGGCGCGCGCTCGACCACTTTCTGGTTGCGGCGCTGCACGGTGCAATCGCGCTCAAAGAGGTGATAGAGGTGGCCATGCGTGTCACCGAGCAACTGCACCTCGACATGGCGCGCGCGGGTGATCATCTTTTCCAGATAGCCCTCGCCATTGCCGAAAGCGGCCTCGGCCTCGCGGCGCCCCTCGCGGACCTTGTCGACCAGCTCGTCCGGGCCGTTGATCGGGCGCATGCCGCGCCCGCCGCCGCCCCAGCTTGCCTTCAGCATCAGCGGATAGCCGATTTCGGCGGCCTCGCGCTTGATCGCGTCGAAATCGTGGCCCAGCACCTCGGTTGCCGGAATCACCGGCACGCCCGCCGCCATCGCCACCTTGCGCGCGGAGGCCTTGTCGCCAAGGGCGCGCATCGTTTCGGCTTTCGGGCCGATGAAGGTGATGCCCGCATCGACGCAAGCCTCGACAAAATCGGGGTTTTCGGACAGGAGCCCATAGCCGGGGTGGATCGCATCCGCGCCCGATTCCTGCGCCACGCGGATGATCTCGGGGATACTCAGATAAGCGCCGACAGGCGAGAGACCCGCGCCGATGCGGTAGGCCTCATCGGCCTTGAAGCGGTGCAGCCCGAGCTTGTCTTCCTCGGCATAGACGGCGACCGTCTTCTTGCCCAGCTCGTTCGCCGCCCGCATCACACGGATTGCAATCTCGCCACGGTTGGCGACCAGGATTTTCTTGAACATGTGAGGTCTCTCCCCGAAAACGCACCCTGATGAGGGGGTTGCGGCAAAACCTAGCGGCGCCGCATCGCGGCGCAAGGACTATCTGCGAAATCGGGCAAATTTACTGTCCAATTTACCCGAGTTTGCAAAGTCTGCTCACTTCCAGCATTCGACCTGCACGGTGAACCCCTGCGCCAGCGCCGAAATATCTTCGGCGGCGAGCGCATGGGCGCCATCGGCGGCCTGCGGCGCAAAGCCCGCCTCGGCCAGCACCGGCACCAGCGCCGCTGTCTGCACCGCCACTGTCATCTCGGCGGGCAGAAGGCGGCTCGCATCGCCATCATGCGGCAGCACGAGCCCCGCCACGGCGCCGGTCTGGTCCAGCACCGGGCCGCCCGCATCGCCCGGAAGCGTGGTGACGGCAAGGCGCGCAAGGCTTTCCTCGCCCGCAAGCCCGCTCAGGTCAGAAAGCGTGCCGAAGTTCAGCACCGGGGCCGAGAGCGCCTCGGGGTAGGAATAGCCCGCAACCACGATCGTGGCGCCGGGGCGGGCGCTTTCGGTCTCGAAAGTGGCAACGGCGGGGGGCGCGAGCGTTGCGTCCGGGGTCAGCACGGCGATGCCGAGGCTGTGCTCTGCAAAGGCGACTTTCACCGGCAATCCCTCGACCGTCACCCGGCCACATTGGCCAAGCCCGGCGTCGGCGGTGAGCACGGCGCCCGCTTGGTTGATGAAAAAGCCCGAGCGGGCGAATTCGGGGTGCCGGGTATCAAGCCCGCCAATCAGATCGGCCCGGCCCACCGCCATCGGTTGGCCCAGCGTCGGGTCAAGCGCGCTTTCCCCCACCGGGCGGAAGCTCGCGCGCATCGCCGCGACCACGCGCACCATCCGCGCCTCTTCGCTCGCCGGATAGACGATGGTGAAGCCCTTGATCAGCCCTTTCGAGAGCCCGACCTCGGTGACGGAATGGCGGCGCGCATCCTCGCCAATGATCTTGAAGCCTGAGTTGGAGCGCTCGCGCGGCCCGTTTTGCGGCACGATTTCAAGCGTTTGCATTGCGTCATAAAGGCCGACGAGCGTGTTTTGATCGCCCGGTTCGGAGATCAGGAGCACCTGCACGCCAGAGCTGCCCTTGGCGCGATAATGCACGAAGGGCGGGTCGTAATGGTCAAACTCGACCAGCCCGAGCGGCAGGTCGATGGCGATGCCGGCGCGGACCTCATCGACCGGTGTGATGCCAAGGCTGGCGCGGTCCTTGGCAACGCTCTCAACCAGATGCGCCTGCTGCGTGGAGGAGAGAACGCCGGTGGGCTCCGCCCCTTGCGTTTCCTGCCAGACCGAGATCGAGCCGCGCGTGCCCGGGCCAAAGGCCCCGTCGATGCCGCCCGAATAAAGGCCAAGCCATTGCAGGGCAGATTGAATTTCCATCCGCCCCTCGCGCGAGAGCGCCGCCTCGAGGCGGCGCGATTCCGCGAGCGTCTCGACCGGCTCAGCCGGGGCAGGGGGGGCGGACAGGGCTTCGGGCGCGGGGCTCTGCGGGGCAGGCGCCGGTGTGGCGGTTTCTGCGGCGGTTTCGGCAGGCGTGTCCGGGGGCGGCGTCATCGGCACCGGCGGCGCGGCCAGATTGGCGCCGACCGGCCAGAACTGGTTGCGGAAGGTTTTCGGGTCTGCCACATAGCTGTCGCCCGGGATCTGGCCTTGCGCCCGCATCGTCGCAAGCGCGGATTGCGCCGCCTCCGGGCTCGCATAGGGGCCAAGCGCGATGCCATACCAGCCGCCCGCAAGCGCAAAACCGGCAATGTCGGGAAAGCCCGTGGCCAGTTCGCGCAGCCGTCCTTCGGCCTGATCGAGCGTCGGCAGGGCCTGGATCTGCACCCAGGCCGCCTCGGCCCCGGCCTGACCCGCACAAACGACCACCGCCAGCCCCAGCGCGCTTGCGCGAAGCTTCGCCCGAATTCCTGCCTGCATATTTTCCTCGAAATCGTTCCGTGACAGCTTTGCGGCAAAGTAGCATCTCGCACGCGCACGTCACCCCCAAAAGCGGCCAAAACGTGCTTTCGCGCCCGCCCGCGCAGCCCGCCCCGTTGACCGCCCCGCGCCCCTTGCCTAGAGAGGGGCGTCACGAACAGATCGGTGAGAGACCATGGCAGACGCGCCCCGCTCGTTTCAGGAAATCATCCTGCGGCTCATGACCTACTGGGCCTCAAAGGGCTGCGCGGTGTTGCAACCTTACGATATGGAGGTGGGCGCGGGCACGTTCCACCCGGCCACCACGCTGCGCTCGCTCGGCTCGCGGCCTTGGGCGGCGGCCTATGTGCAGCCCTCGCGCCGCCCGACCGATGGCCGCTACGGCGAAAACCCGAACCGGCTGCAGCACTATTATCAATATCAGGTGCTGATCAAACCGAGCCCGCCCGATCTGCAGGCGCTCTACCTCGGCTCGCTCGAGGCGATCGGCATCGACCTTGGCCTGCACGACATCCGCTTTGTCGAAGACGACTGGGAAAGCCCGACGCTGGGCGCCTGGGGCCTGGGCTGGGAGGTCTGGTGCGACGGCATGGAGGTGAGCCAGTTCACCTATTTCCAACAGGTGGGCGGGCATGACTGCCGCCCGGTGTCGGGGGAGCTGACCTACGGGCTTGAACGGCTTGCCATGTATGTGCTTGGCATCGACCATGTGATGGAGATGCCCTTCAACGACCCGGCGAGCCCGATCCCGCTCAAATACGGCGCCATCTTCCGCCAGACGGAAGAGGAATATTCGCGCCACAATTTTGATGCGGCCAATACCGAGGCGCTGCTGCGCCATTTCGAGGATGCGGAAGCCGAATGCGAAAAGCTGCTCGCTTTCCCGGCAGAGGATGCCAATTCCGGCAAGCGCATCATCATGGCGCATCCGGCCTATGACCAGTGCATCAAGGCGAGCCACCTTTTCAACCTGCTCGATGCGCGCGGGGTGATCTCGGTCACCGAACGGCAGGCCTACATTGGCCGCGTGCGCGCGCTCGCCAAGAAATGCGCCGATGCCTTTGTGCAGACCGAGGCGGGCGGCTGGGTGGCGGAGGCCGAGGCGTGAGACACGCCACAGTCCCTCTCAGCCTCGTCTTTGCCGGGGCGGCGGCAGCGGCCGTGCCGCAAACGGTGGAGCTGACCTCGCTCATCACCGGGCGACCCGAGCCGATCCTTTCGGAGAACTGGCAGGCGGTGGGGGAGCAAAGCGCGCCCATCGACTTTCGGGCCTGTTTCCGCACCCCCCTGAGCCTCGGACTTCTGACCGAGACCTTCACGATTTACGACGCCGCCCATCCGCTTTCGGCCCCGCCCGGCTTTGCCTGCTACGATGCGGGCCGGATCGGGGCTGATCTCGCCACCGGCGCGGCGGTTGCCTTTTTGAGCGCGCGCGACATCGCCCCCGGCGTTGACCGCGTTGTCGCCGTCTATCCCGATGGCCGGGCCTATGCCTGGCAACAACCAAGCGACCTTGCGGGGACCCAGTAATGCCCGAGCTTCTGATCGAACTTTTCTCCGAGGAAATCCCCGCCCGCATGCAGGGCGCGGCGCGCGAGGCGCTGAAAAAGCTCGTCACCGACGGGCTTGTCGAGGCCGGGCTCACCTATGGCCATGCAGAGGCGTTTTCCACGCCGCGGCGGCTGACGCTGGTGCTGACCGACCTCACCGCCGAAAGCCCGACGCTTCGGGAGGAACGCAAGGGCCCCTCCGTCTCCGCCCCAGAGGCGGCGCTGCAGGGCTTTTTGCGCGCGACCGGGCTCCGCCTCGATCAGCTTGAAAAACGCGCCGATAAAAAGGGCGAGGTCTGGTTTGCCCTGATCGAGAAACCGGGCCGCAAGGCGCCCGAGATCATCGCCGAAGTGCTTGACCGCACGATCCGCACTTTCCCCTGGCCAAAGTCGATGCGCTGGGGCAATGGCACGCTGAAATGGGTGCGCCCGCTGCATTCGATCCTGTGCATCCTCTCTTCCGAGGCGGGCACGGAGGTGGTGCCGCTCGAAGTGGAAGGCATTGCCGCGGGGGACACGACCGCCGGCCACCGCTTCATGGCGCCCGCGCGCTTTTCGGTCACGAATTTCGAGGATTACGCCGCGAAATTGAAAGCCGCCAAGGTCGTGCTCGACCCCGCCGAGCGCGCCGAGATCATCTGGCATGATGCAAGCCAGCTCGCCTTTGCGCAGGGCCTTGAGCTTGTCGAGGACAAGGGGCTGCTGGCCGAGGTGGCGGGGCTGGTCGAATGCCCGGTCGCGCTGATGGGCGTGATTGCGGAAGACTTTTTGCACCTGCCGCCCGAGGTGCTGCAAACCTCGATGAAGGAACACCAGAAGTTCTTCTCGGTCAAAAACCCGAAAACGGGCCGGATCGAGGGGTTTGTGACGGTTGCCAACCGCGAGACCACCGACCACGGCGCAACGATCCTGAAAGGCAATCAGAAAGTGCTCTCGGCACGGCTTTCAGATGCGCGCTTTTTCTGGGAGCACGATCTGCGCGTGGTGAAGACCGAGGGGCTGGAGGGCATGGGCGCGGGGCTCGCCAATGTCACCTTCCACAACAAGCTCGGGAGCCAGGCCGCGCGGATCGCCCGGATCGAGGCGCTCGCGCGCGAGATCGCGCCCCATGTGGGGGCTGCGCCCGACCTTGCGGCGGAGGCCGCGCGGGTGGTGAAGTCTGACCTGCGCTCCGCGATGGTGGGCGAGTTCCCGGAGCTTCAGGGCCTGATGGGCAGCTACTATGCCCGCGCCGCGGGGCTGCCCGAACCGGTCGCCGCCGCCTGCAAGGACCATTATTCGCCGCTTGGCCCCTCGGATGCCGTGCCCTCCGAGCCGGTCTCGGTCGCCGTGGCGCTGGCCGACAAGATCGACACGCTGACCGGCTTCTGGGCGATTGACGAAAAGCCCACCGGCTCGAAAGACCCCTTCGCGCTGCGCCGCGCCGCGCTGGGGGTGATCCGGCTGGTGCTGGGGAATGGGTTGCGGATCAAGCTTGATAGGTTGATTACCCATGAAGCCGAGCAACTGATTTGGGAGCAAATCGCCGAGCGGGCAGAGAAGGATGAAGCGTCGGCCGTCGAACTCTTTGAAAAGTCTACGGGATTGAAAATCGCCGAAGTCGTAGATCCGCTCATCGAAATTTTGTCGGCTGCGAAGATTGAGTCCGGCATTCCTATCCCACAACACGACCTCCTCTCCTTCTTCCATGACCGCCTCAAGGTGTTCCTGAAAGACGAGGGCATCCGTCATGATGTGATCGACGCCGTTCTGGCCATGCCGAGCAATGACGATCTCACCCTTGTCGTCAAACGCGCCGAGGCGCTTTCGGCCTTCCTCAAGACCGAAGACGGCACCAACCTGTTGCAGGGCTTCAAGCGGGCGAACAACATCTTGACGCAGGCCGAGGCGAAGGACGGGGTGGAATACAGCTACGGCGCCGATCCCAAATTTGCCGAAAGCGACGCGGAGCGCGCGCTCTTTGCCGCGCTCGATGCCGCCGAGGCGGCGCTGGCCCCGGCGATGCAGGCCGAAGCCTTCGCAGAAGCGATGGCCGAAATGGCAAAGCTGCGCGCGCCCATCGACACGTTTTTCACCGCGGTGCAGATCAACGCCGAAAACCAGATCGTGCGGCGCAACCGGCTCAATCTTTTGTCGCGCATTCGCCAGATCTGCCTGTCCGTTGCCGATCTGACCAAGCTCGAAGGCTGATCCCGAGCGGCCAGGGGGCCGTTACGTTCCGTTCACACTTGCGTGGCGCGGCAGGAAGCCTATCCTGCCCGCCGAGGACAGGGACCAGCCGACAATGCAGAAGATCGCCGATGTGAGCGAGTTCGTCGAACTCACGCCCGCAGCCGAAGTGAAGGCCGCGCGCCATGGTTGGCGTGCAAAATGCCTGCAACGGTTGATCCGGCTCGATCTGCCGGTGCCTGCAACCGTGGCGCTTCCGGTCGAGACGGTGCGGGCGATTGCGATGGGTGTCATGCCCGACACCGCGCGCATTGCCGCGCATTTTGGCCCGGATTTCCTTGTTTCTGTGCGCTCCAGCCCCGAAAACCCCGAATGGGGCGGGCCGGGCACGGTGCTGAATGTCGGCATGAACGACGTGATGCATCAAAAGCTTGTGGAGAGCCATGGGCCGGAGGCGGCAGACGCGCTCTACCTGCGCTTCGTGCAGAGCTACGCCATTCATGTCGCGCGCCTTGACCCGGACATGTTCCACGGCGGTCCGGGGCCGGGGGCGCTTGCTGCGGCGCTCGCCGCATTTGAAAGCGAGACCGACGAGCCCTTCCCGCAAGCGCCCGCGCGCCAGCTTGCCGAGGTGCTGCGCTCGATGGCGCGCGCCTGGGAGGGCACAACGGCGCGGCTTTTGCGGCAGGCGAAGGGCGCCCCGCCCGATGCGGTACTGGGGCTTTTGGTGCAGCGCATGGCGCTGGGCATCGGCCCGGGCATTTCCGGCTCGGGCACGATGCAATTTGTCGACAGCGTCACCGGCGCCCCGCGCATCACCGGGCGGTTCCGCGGCCAGAGCCAGGGGCGGCGCATGGCGCAAGACACGCTGTTCCTCACCCGCGATCCGCGCGGCCCCTCGCTGGAGGAGCTTGCCCCCGATGTGTTTGCCGAATTGCGCGGCTATGGTGCGGTGTGCCGGGCGCGGTTGCGCGAGGAAATGCAGATCGAGTTCACCGTCGAAGGGGGCCGGGTTGCGGTGATCGACGCGCTGCGCGTGGTGCGCTCCTCCCGTGCTGCGGTAAAGATTGCCGTGGCGCTGGCCGAGGACGGGGTGATCCCGCGCGAGGAGGCGCTTTTGCGCGTTGAACCGCGGGCCCTTTCCGAGCTTTTGCACTATCAGGTTGACCCGCGCGCACCGCGCGAGCCGTTTGCCCGCGGCATCGCCGCCTCGCCGGGGGCTGCGGTCGGGCGGATCGTCTTTACCGCCACTGCCGCGCAGGCCTCGGCGGCGCGCGGTGAGCCCTGCATCCTCGTGCGCCGCGAGACCGGGCCGGAGGATATTCGCGGCATGCATGCCGCCGTGGCCGTGTTGACCGAACGTGGCGGCATGACCTCCCACGCGGCGGTGATCGCGCGCGGGCTCGGCCTCCCCTGCATCGTCGGCTGCTCGGATATTCATATCTCGGGGCGCGAAAAGGTGTTGCGCGGGCCGGGTGGGCAGAGCTTTTCCGAGGGCGAGCTGATCACCGTTGACGGCACCAATGGCGAGGTGCTCTCGGGCGCGGCCGAAATGCTCGAACCCGCGCTGGATGATGGCTTCCGCACGCTTTTGCGCTGGGCGGAAACGGTCTGCGACATTGGCATCCGCGCGAATGCCGACACGCCCGACGATGCCCGCACCGCGCGGATGTTTGATGCCGATGGCATCGGGCTGTGCCGCACCGAGCACATGTTCTTTGACGAGGACCGGCTCACGGTGATGCGCGAGATGATCTTTGCCGATACGCCGAATGACCGGCGCATCGCGCTCGAACGCCTGCTGCCGATGCAGCGCGCCGACTTCATCACGCTGTTTGACATCATGGCGGGCCAGCCGGTCTGCATCCGGCTCTTCGACCCGCCGCTGCACGAATTCTTGCCGCATGACCGCGAGGGAATGCGGGAGCTGGCCGAGGCGCTTGGCCGCTCGCTCTCGGAGGTGTCGCGCCGGGTCGAGGCGCTTTCCGAATTCAACCCGATGCTGGGGATGCGCGGCGTGCGGCTGGGCCTCACCGTGCCCGAAATCTATGACATGCAGGCGCGCGCCATCTTCGAGGCGACGGTAGAGGCAAGCCGGCGCGGTGCGCCCGTGGTGCCCGAGGTGATGATCCCGCTTGTTTCTGCCGCGCGCGAGGTGGAGATCGTCAAAACGCGCATAGACGCGGTGGCGGCGGCCGTGCGCACCGAGATGAAGGCCGAGTTTGCCTATCGCCTCGGCGTGATGGTGGAAACGCCGCGTGCGGCGCTGCGCGCGGGCGAAATTGCCGAGCACGCGCATTTCCTCAGCTTCGGCACCAATGACTTGACGCAGATGACCTATGGCCTCTCGCGCGACGATGCCGGGCGGTTCATGTCGGCTTACGTCAACCAGCATGTCTATGCGGAAGACCCGTTCCACATTCTCGATGTCGAGGGGGTGGGGGAGCTTTTGCTGATGGGCGCCTCGCGCGGGCGGGCGGCGCGCAAGGACGTGACGATCTCGGTCTGCGGGGAGCATGGCGGCAACCCCGAATCAATCGCCTTCTGCCGCGCGGCGGGGTTCGACTATGTTTCCTGTTCGCCTTTTCGTGTGCCGGTTGCGCGCCTCGCTGCCGCACATTTCGCCTTGCTCGCGCCGCGAAACCGATTCTGACTCCTCTTGAAGCGTAAAAACACGGTTAACAAAACAAAGGCTCTGGTATTTCTTTTGCGTTACGATTAGTCGCAGAACAGAGGGATCGCGAGGGAGTCGCCCCTGACATTTGCGCGGATTTTCGCCGCTTTCGAGCGGGAAAGTCATTGTGCCCTTTTGCTTGGTGGACATCGCCACCCTTTCTCGATAAGTCCCCTCCGTCGCGGCTTCGGCCGGGGCGATTGTCCTTATCGAAAGAAAACCATGTCAGTGCTGAAAAGCTGGACAGGGGGGATGCTGATCCTCCTGGCCCTCGCCGGAGGCTCGCGTGCCGATACGACGGTAAGCCAGTCAAATGATCCGACCCAGGTGCCGGAACAGGGCCTTATGGCGCTTCTGTTCCATGAACGCACCGGGCTCGATCAGGTTCCCGCGGAGCGGGTCGAAGCCCTGACCGAGGCGCCCAAGCCGCGCCGTGGCTTCTGGCCCTGGTCGCGCAAACGCGATGAAAAACCTGCCGAAATCACTGCCGCCTGGCTCGCCGCCCAACCCCAGCCCACCGGGGATGCGCAGTTCCAATGCCTCGCCCAGACGCTTTATCACGAAGCGCGCGGCGAGAGCATTCCGGGCCAGGTCGCCGTGGCCGAAGTGGTGCTCAACCGTGTTGACGATCCGCGCTTTCCGCGCACCGTTTGCGGTGTGGTGAAACAAGGGTCGAGCCAGGGCTGCCAGTTCAGCTGGACCTGTGATGGCCGCTCTGACCGGATCGGCGATCGCGCCGCATGGGATCGCGCCGCGCGCATCGCCCGCGCCATGCTCGACGGCGCACCGCGTGCGCTGACCGATGGCGCCACCTTCTTTCATACCCGCGCGGTGAAGCCCGGCTGGGCGAAGCGGTTCGAGCAGACGGTGCGGATCGGCGGCCATACGTTCTACCGCCGCCCGGATCAGACCGCGCTCAACTGAAGTCGCAACCGCGGCGGCAAATGACGTTTCGGGGTGGGCTCCAGCCCGCCCTTTTTCTATATCTGGGGCAAAAAGGCGGCCCGATGACATCCGACACTTCCCTTGCCTTCGCCCATCCCGAGGAGCGCGCGCTGGCCTCGGCGCCCGCCGATCCGCGTGACCGGATCAGCCTGCGTGACCATGTGGTCGAGGCCGATATCGGCGCGTTCCAGCAGGAGCGGGGCCATAGCCAGCGGCTGAATTTCAACGTTGTCGTTGAGGTGCGCCCCGAGGCCGGGCCGCTTGAGGATGATGTCGACCGCATCCTCTCCTATGACCGGATCACCGAGGCGATTGCCGCCGAACTGGCCGCCGAGCGGCTCAACCTTTTGGAAACGCTGGCCGAACGTGTGGCCGAGCGGATCTTGCTTGAGCCGCGCGCGATGCGGGTGTTCATCCGCATCGAAAAGCTCGACCGCGGCCCCGGCGCGCTTGGTGTCGAAATCGTGCGGGCGCGGGCCTCCGCGCCCACCCACACGCTCGACGAGGAAGCAACGGCGCTGCATCCGGTCGTGGCATATCTCTCGAATGCGGTGATCACCGCGCCCGATCTTGCCGCCCGGCTCGACCGGTTGGCCGCTTCCGGCGCGCCGGTGATTCTCGCCGTGGGCATGCCCGATGTGGCGCCGCCCGAAACCGGGCACCGCCCGACCCAGCGCCGCATCGACCTTCTGGCGATCGAGCAAAACGCATGGGTGCTGGCCGCGCGCGATCCGCGCTGCGTGGTGGTGGCCACCCGCACCGAGATCGACTGGGCGATGCGCAACGGGCAGATGGTGGTCTGGGCGCCCTCGAAGCTCGTGCTCGACGCGGTCGACGGGCCAAAGGGGGCGGTGCGCGAGGCGGGCAACCTGATCTTGTGGCTGGCCGAGCAGATGGCGGCGGTGCGGCTCGAACTTCACGGCGATGTTTCAGCCCCGGCGGGAAGCCGCGTGCCGCTGACGAGCATTGCGGGATAAGCTGTCCTTGACCTTGCCAAGCCCGCCGCGCCGGGCCAAGACAGGTATATGACGCTCTATTATCGCCCCATCGCCCAGACCGATGCCGCCCGCCCTGACGGGGCCTTTGCGCTTGCCGGGGGCTGGTGCTGGTTTGACACGGTCGAAGTGCTCTCGCGCGCCGGATCGCGGGGGCGCATGCCCGCGGCGGACCTGCCTGCAGAGGTTCTTGCCCGCCTGAGCGCGCCGCGCCCCGCGCTTGCGGGTGTTGAGTTCGCGCGCCCGTCGCTCATGGGCATTCTCAACGTCACGCCGGACAGCTTCTCCGATGGCGGGCGCTTCGATGCGCCCGAGGCGGCGCTGGCCCAGGCCCGTGCGCTTTTTGCGGCAGGGGCGGACATGCTCGACATCGGGGGCGAATCCACCCGCCCGGGTGCCGCAGAGGTTTCGGTTGAAGAAGAGATTTCCCGCACCGCTCCGGTGATTGCCGCGCTTGTGGCGCAAGCCTTCCCCGCGCCGATCTCGATTGATACGCGCAAGGCGCCGGTTGCGGCGGCGGCGGTATCGGCGGGAGCGGGGCTCGTCAACGATGTTTCGGCGATGCTCTTTGACCCGACGATGGCCGCCACGGTGGCCCGCACCGATGCCGCGCTTTGCCTGATGCATGCGCAGGGCCGGCCCGAAACGATGCAGGCCGCGCCGCGCTATGACGATGTGCTGCTCGATGTCTATGACCATCTTGAGGAGCGGCTCGCTGCCGCCGAGGCGGCAGGCATCGGGCGCGCCCGCGTTCTGCTTGATCCGGGGATCGGCTTTGGCAAGACGCTTGATCACAATCTGGCGCTGCTGCGGGGGCTGAGCCTGTTTCACGGGCTTGGCTGCCCGCTCCTGCTGGGCGTCTCGCGCAAGCGCTTCATCGGCACCATTGGCGGGGCGGATCAGGCCGATGCCCGCGCGCCGGGCACGCTGGCCGTGACGCTTGCCGGGATTGCCCAGGGGGTGCAGATGCACCGCGTGCACGACGTCGCGGAGATTGCCCAAGGCATCCGCCTTCATGACGCTATAACAAGAGGTTACACAGCATGACCCGGAAGCTTTTTGGCACCGACGGGGTGCGCGGCGAGGCCAATACCGCGCCGATGACGGCAGAGCTCGCGCTGCGCCTTGGCGCCGCTGCCGGGCGCTATTTCCGCCGGGATGGCCGCAACGGGCACCGCGTGGTGATCGGCAAGGACACGCGCCTTTCGGGCTATATGCTGGAAAACGCGCTCACTGCCGGGCTCACCTCGACCGGGATGAACGTGCTGCTTCTCGGCCCCGTGCCCACCCCCGCGGTGGGCTACCTCACCCGCTCGATGCGCGCCGATCTGGGCATCATGATCTCGGCCAGCCACAACCCGGCCAAAGATAACGGCATCAAGTTCTTCGGCCCCGATGGCTTCAAGCTTTCCGATGAGGCCGAAGCCGAGATCGAGGCGATTGTCGCAGGCGAGATCCGGCTCGCGCAGCCGCACAACATTGGCCGCGCCAAGCGCATCGACGACGGGCTTGGCCGCTATGTCGAATATGCCAAAACCACCTTCCCGGCGCGTGACCGGCTCTCGGGGCTCAAGGTGGTGGTGGATTGCGCACATGGCGCCGCCTACAAGGCCGCACCGGAGGTGCTTTGGGAGCTGGGCTGCGAGGTTGTGCCCGTGGGCGTTGCGCCCAATGGACTGAATATCAACGACAATTGTGGCTCGACTCACCCCGGGACCGCCGCTGCGGCGGTGCTGGCGCATGGCGCCGATCTCGGGATTGCGCTCGATGGCGATGCCGATCGGGTGATGATCCTCGATGAGCGGGGCAGGGTGGCGGATGGCGATCAGATCATGGCGCTCCTGGCAGCGCGCTGGGCCGAAGCCGGGCAGCTCCGCGGGGGCGCCTTGGTGGCCACGGTGATGTCAAACCTCGGGCTTGAACGGTTCTTGCAGGGCCGCGGGATCGGGCTTGAGCGCACGGCGGTGGGCGACCGCTATGTGGTGGAGCGGATGCGCGCGGGCGGGTTCAACCTTGGCGGCGAGCAATCGGGCCATATCGTGATGACCGATTATGCCACCACTGGCGACGGGCTGATGGCGGGGCTGCAATTCCTTGCCGCGATGGGGCAAACGGGCCGGCCCGCCTCGGAGCTGGTGGCGCAATTCGAGACCGTGCCGCAGATGTTGAAAAATGTCCGCTATAAAGCTGGCCAAGCGCCTCTTGAGGCCGAAAATGTTCAAAACGTGATTGCGGCGGCAGAGGCGCGCATGGCCGGAAAGGGCCGGATCCTGATCCGCAAATCGGGGACGGAGCCGCTCATCCGGGTGATGGCGGAATGCGAGGACGAGGCCTTGTTGCAAGAAACCGTGGCCGGGATCGTTGCCGCGGTGGAGCGCGAAACCGCGTGACTCAGAGCGTCGCGGCGGTCAGCAGCGCCCCCGCCGCGATCATCACCGTGAGCACATAGCCGGTGACGGCCCAGCCGCCGCGGCCCCCGCGGGTGATCAGCGCGCGCAAGATCAACAGCGCCCAGAGCGCATAAAGCCCCGCGATCAGCTTCAGGAACGGCACCATGAGCGCTGTGGCCTGAGCATAGAGCAGCCCCGAAATCAGCACCACGCCGGGCACGACAAACATCAAAACACCGAACAGGCCGAGCCAGAACGTATCGCCAAAGCCGAGCCTTGCGCCAAGCAGATCGCCGAACCAGCGCGGCATGAAGATCTGCGCGCGCTCCCGCTCCAGCGCGGCAAGTTGCTCCTCGTTCAGTTCGCTCATCGCATCCTCCCGTGTTCGTGCGCGACCCTGCCGCAAAACCGCCGCCCCCGCAAGCGCGGCTCAGGTGCTCTGGTGCCGGGCATCCGCGGCCAGGGCGCGGGCATGGAGCGTGGCGTTCAAGGCCCGCAAAACCTCCATGTCTGGCGCATAGACGAGCGCCGCCTCGGCCAAGGCAAGCGCGCGGTCCGAGAGCGCCCGCGCCTCCGCCCCAAACAGCGCAGGCTCAAGATCGGCAAGCGCGATCAGCATCTTCTGCAGCCTTATCTGAACCTCGATCAGCCCCGCGCCATCGCGGGCGATGGCGGCAAAGGCATCTGTCATCATGTCGGCAAGGCTGAGTTCGGCCACCGAGAGGCTTGGGTAGAGCACCACCGGCTCGGGCCGCACGCGCCAGCGCGAGAGCACCCGGACCTGTCGGCCCAGAATGTCGATGGCGGTGCCGGGGTCGTTCACCGCGGGCGAGAGCGCGCGCGACGCCACCTCGGTGAGCGCCAGAACGCCAAAGCGCGGATCTTGCTCATACGTCCGGGCCTCGGCGACGATGAACCGTGAGGCGATGAATTTTGTGGTGTTTTCGTCGAGCGATATGTCGCTCAGGCAATGCGCGAGCGGGGCCGCCTGATGCAGGAAATGGCCGGGCAGGACGGTGATGGCGATGCGCGTGCCCGCAAGCTTGGCGGCCCCTTCGATCCCTTTCATGTCAATCGTTTGCAGATAACCCGTTGTGGGCGCCCGGATCACCTGACCGGGGTGCCGCGCCTCTGTCGGGGTGAGGCGCTGCCCGCCCAGAAAGGGCGTTGCGAGCCGGTCTGCCAAGGCGGTATCCGCCGCCGCCTCAAGCCGGGTGAGCGTGTCGCCGAGCCGCCCGAAATCGGCCAGATGCCCGATCCAGCGCACCAGCTGCACCACCACAGCGGCAACCACGGCGAGCGTCACGACAAACAGCACAAGCCGCCCGGAGGCATCATAGATGCCGCTTTGCAACCCGATCAGCCCGGCCAGTGCAAAGATGAACACCCCCATGAACGTGGCAAGCACCGAGCGGGAGACATCATCCTCCTGCATCAGCTTGATCGCGCGCGGCGTGGCCGAGCCCGCCGCCGAGGCAAAGGCCGAAAGCATGATCGACAGTGAGAAGGTGGTGACGGTGAGCATCGAGGAGGCGAGGATCTGGAGCAGCGTGCCCACGGACTCGGCACCGATCTTCAACCCCAGCTCCGCCGGAACGAAGGGTTTTGCCAAAACCGCGCCGCCCGCCGTGGCAAGCCCGAGCGCCGCAAAGGCCGCGATCGGCACCCAGATCTGGCGTCCGATCTGGCGCAGGTTCCATTTCCAGACAGAGCTCATGCCTTCCCCGTTCATGGCCGCAGGTGCAGCCTTCAAGATGGCGCGTTCGCGCCGCAAGAAAAGGGGGGGCATCGCTGGCCCCGGGCGGGTCCATCCGCCGGGGCCTCATCGGAGGGGTGAACGGGGGCGAGCCGAAACCCGCCCCCGCTCCTTTCAGGAGGACATAATCAGTTGCGGGTCTTGTCGACCATCTTGCCCTTGGCAATCCACGGCATCATCGCGCGCAGCGTCGCCCCGACCTGTTCGATCTGGTGGGCGTCGTTGTTGCGGCGGGTCGCCTTGAACGAGGGCTGGCCGACGGCGCATTCTTGCATCCAGTCGCGGACGAACTTGCCGTTCTGGATGTCGGTCAGCACGGCTTTCATGCGGGCCTTGGTTTCGTCGTAGGGCAGAACACGCGGCCCCGAGACATATTCGCCATATTCGGCGGTGTTCGAGATCGAGTAGTTCATCGTCGCGATGCCGCCTTCATAGATCAGGTCGACAATCAGCTTCACTTCGTGGAGGCACTCGAAATAGGCCATTTCCGGCTCGTAACCGGCTTCCACGAGGGTTTCAAAGCCCATGCGGATCAGTTCGACAAGGCCACCGCAGAGCACGGCTTGTTCGCCGAAGAGGTCGGTTTCACATTCTTGGCGGAAGGTGGTCTCGATGATGCCCGAGCGGCCGCCGCCGATCGCGGAGCAGTAGGACAGCGCGATATCCATCGCCTTGCCGGTGGCATCGGTGTCGACCGCAACGAGGCAGGGCACGCCGCCGCCTTTGACATATTCGCTGCGCACGGTGTGGCCCGGGCCTTTCGGCGCCATCATGATCACGTCCACGCCCGGCTTCGGCTCGATCAGGCCAAAATGCACATTGAGGCCGTGCGCAAAAGCGATCACCGCGCCTTCGCGCAGGTTGTCGTGGATGTATTTCTTGTAGGTTTCCGCCTGAAGTTCGTCGGGCATGGTGAACATGATCAGATCACACCAGGCCGCGGCTTCGGCGATCCCCATCACGGTCAGGCCTTCGGCTTCACATTTTTTCGCCGAGGCGGAGCCTTCGCGCAGCGCGACGACAACGTTTTTCGCGCCCGAATCGCGCAGGTTCAGCGCATGCGCGTGGCCTTGGCTGCCGTAGCCGAGGATGGCGACTTTCTTGTCTTTGATCAGATTCACATCGCAATCGCGATCATAATAAACGCGCATGGCGTCCCTCCACTGTTTGATGCCTGCATCCTACGCTTTTTGCAAAAAGTATCCGTTCAGGATTTGAAGAATTTTGCGCTATGCGGTAATGATCATGCACGAAAGTTATGTAATACGGAAAAATCATGCAGGTGGATGATCTGGATCGCCGCATCCTGCGGCAGATGCTGGCCACGCCGGGGGCCTCGCGTGCAGAGCTTGCCGAGCGGGCCGGAGTGACCGCGGCAAGCCTCTGGCGGCGCATCGAGCGGATGCGCGAGGCGGGCGTGATCCGCGGCGAGGAGGCGGTGATCGACTGGCGCGCTTTGGGCTGGGCGGTCGAGGTGAGCCTGCGTTTCTCGCTCGAAAAGGCGCATCCCCGCGCCTTTGACGAATTTCTCGAAGCGGCGCGGACGGTGCCGGAGGTGATCGAGATTCAGACCTTTCTGGGGCTGACCGATGTGCGCCTCAACGTGATCGCGCGGGACATGGCGCATTATCAGGAGATCTACCGCGCCCGCATCCTGACGCTGCCGCATATTGCCGAGGTGGATGCGCTGATGCTGATCTCGACGCTGAAAGACAGCGAGGCTCTGCCGCTATGATTGCGCTTGATGATACCGACCGGGCAATTTTGCACGCGCTTGCCGTCGATGCAACGCTGGGGGCGGGGGCGCTGGGGCGGCGCTTCGGGCTCTCGCAGCCTGCGGCCTGGCGTCGGGTGAAGCGGCTGGAGGAGGCCGGGGTGATCGCGGGCCGGCGCCTGCTGCTTGACGAGCGGGCTCTGGGCTTTGGCGTCACCGTGTTTCTTGGCGTCAAGCTCGCAATCAAGGGGCGGATTTCGTTCGAAGATTTCGAGCGCGCGGTGCAGGCGATCCCGGAGGTGCAGGTGGTTCAGCACGTTCTCGGGCGGTTCGATTATCGGCTCAAGGTCGTGGCGCGCGATATCTCTGATTTCGAACGCGTGCTGCGGCGGCGGATCATGACCTTGCCGGGCGTCGGGCAGATCGAGGCGAATGTGATGTTGAGCGAGGAGCGGCGGCCCGGGCCACTTGGCTGATTCACTTCGGCCCGCTTTGTGTGCGTTGCGGCGCAATTTTGTGCAAAATTCGGGGGCAGCCGAGCCCCGGCCCCCCTTCTTGGCGCCGCCGCATGGACGCTTGGCGCAAATCTGCTCAGATCGGGGCGAGGTTACAATGTTCGATACCGCGCGCCCCCTTCGTCCTCAGCGCAGCCATGGTCTTGCGGCCGTGCGCTTTGAGGCTGCGCGCCTGAAAGGCCTGCGTCAGCAAGGTTCGGCCAAGGCGCTTCTTCCGCATGTGCGCGATGTGCCGGAGGTGGTCTTTCTCAACACCTCGGGCGGGCTCACATCGGGCGATACGCTCTGCTATCGCCTCGATCTCGAGGGGGGCACCCGGGCCGTGGCGACCACGCAAGCGGCAGAGCGCGCCTATCGTGCCGAGGGCGAGGCGGCCCAGGTGGCCGTGACGCATGCGCTTGGCGCGGGCGCCTGGCTCGACTGGCTGCCGCAGGAAACGATCTTGTTTGATCGCTCGAACCTTGCCCGCGAGACCACGATCCGGCTTGCGCCGGATGCGGGCTGCCTGATGCTCGAAGCGGTGATCCTGGGCCGTCTGGCGATGGGCGAGGTGGTAAACAACTTGCACTTTTCCGACATTCGGCGGATTGAACGTGCCGGAAAAGTGGTGTTTTTTGAGCCGCTCTTGCTCAATTCCGACATCATTGCAAAGGGCCCGCGCTCTGCGTTGCTCGGGCGCGCGCGTGCCTTTGCAACGCTTGTTTTATGCGCATCGGGCGCCGAAGATGCGGTTGGCGCGGTGCGCGCGGCGCTCACCGAACCCGGCGTCGAGGCGGCGGCCTCGGGCTTTGATGGCAAATGCGTGGTGCGGCTTCTGGCCGAAGATGGCTGGCCGCTGCGCAAACAGATTTTGAAACTGATGCACGTGCTGCGCCGGGGCGCCCCGCCGCCGCGCGTCTGGCAAACCTGAGGAAAAGCGATGAACCTGACACCGCGCGAAAAGGAAAAGCTGCTCGTCAGCCTTGCCGCCATGGTGGCGCGCAACCGGCTGGCGCGGGGGGTGAAGCTCAACCACCCCGAAGCGATTGCGATCATTTCGGATTTCGTGGTTGAGGGCGCCCGTGAGGGCCGCTCGGTCGCGGATCTGATGGAGGCGGGCGCCTCGGTCCTCACGCGCGAGCAGTGCATGGAGGGCATCCCCGAGATGATCCATTCGATTCAGGTCGAGGCGACCTTCCCCGACGGCACCAAGCTCGTCACCGTTCACCACCCGATCCGCTGAGGTAACGCCATGATTCCCGGAGAAATCTTTCCCGCAGAAGGCGATCTCACCCTCAACGAAGGCGCCGAGGCGATCACGCTGATGGTGGCCAATACCGGCGACCGCCCGGTGCAGGTGGGCTCGCACTACCACTTTGCCGAAACAAACCCCGGCCTGAGCTTCGACCGCGCCGCGGCCCGCGGCTACCGCCTTGATATTGCAGCGGGAACGGCGGTGCGCTTTGAGCCCGGCCAGTCGCGCGAGGTGCGCCTTGTGCCGTTTGGCGGCAACCGCCGTGTGTTCGGCTTCAACGCCAAAGTGATGGGAGACCTCTGATGCCCGCTCTGATTTCGCGCGCGACCTATGCCGACATGTTCGGCCCCACCACCGGCGACAAGCTCCGTCTTGCCGATACCGACCTCATCATCGAGGTTGAAAAAGACCTCACAACCTACGGGGAAGAGGTGAAATTTGGCGGCGGCAAGGTGATCCGCGACGGCATGGGGCAAAGCCAGATCCCGCGGTCGGGCGGGGCGATGGATACTGTCATCACCAATGCGCTGATCCTCGATTACACCGGCATCTACAAGGCCGATGTGGGCTTGCGCGACGGGCGGATTGCCGGGATCGGCAAGGCGGGCAACCCCGACACCCAGCCCGGTGTGACGCTGATCATCGGGCCGGGCACGGAAATCATTGCCGGAGAAGGGAAAATTCTGACGGCTGGCGGGATGGATGCGCATATCCACTTTATCTGCCCGCAACAGATCGAAGATGCGCTCGCCTCGGGCGTGACCTGCATGCTTGGCGGTGGCACCGGCCCCGCGCATGGCACGCTCGCCACCACCTGCACGCCGGGGCCGTGGCACATCGCGCGCATGCTGCAAAGCTTCGAGGCCTTCCCGATGAACCTCGCCCTTGCGGGCAAGGGCAATGCGAGCCTGCCCGAAGGGCTGGTCGAACAGGTCAAAGCGGGCGCTTGTGCACTGAAATTGCACGAGGATTGGGGCACCACCCCGGCTGCGATCGACTGCTGTCTGAGCGTGGCCGATGATATGGATGTGCAGGTGATGATCCACACCGACACGCTCAATGAATCGGGTTTTGTGGAAAACACGCTCGCCGCCTTCAAGGGCCGCACGATCCATGCCTTCCACACCGAAGGGGCCGGGGGCGGGCACGCGCCCGACATCCTGAAAGTTGTGTCTTCCCAGAATGTTATCCCGTCTTCGACGAACCCGACCCGGCCATATACCAAGAACACGGTCGAAGAGCACCTCGACATGCTGATGGTGTGTCACCACCTCGACAACAAGGTGCCCGAGGATGTCGCCTTTGCCGAGAGCCGGATCCGCAAGGAGACGATCGCGGCAGAGGATATTTTGCACGACATGGGGGCGATGGCGATCATTTCGTCTGACAGCCAAGCCATGGGACGCGTCGGGGAGGTGATCATCCGCTGCTGGCAAACCGCTGATAAAATGAAAAAACAGCGCGGGCGGCTCGCCGATGAGACGGGCGCAAACGACAACATGCGGGTGCGCCGCTATGTGGCGAAATACACGATCAACCCGGCGATCGCGCATGGCATGGCCGAGCATATCGGCTCGGTCGAAGTGGGCAAACGCGCCGATCTGGTGCTCTGGCACCCGGCGTTTTTTGGCGCCAAGCCGGAGATGGTGCTGATGGGGGGGGCGATTGTGGCCGCGCAGATGGGCGACCCGAACGGCTCGATCCCGGCGCAGCCGTTTTACACGCGCCCGATGTTCGGGGCCTTTGGCAAGGCGCGCTCGGCGACCTGCGCGACCTTCATTTCACAGGCCGCCGAGACCGAGGGGCTTGGCGCGCGCCTTGGGCTCGAAAAGCAACTTCTGGCCGTGAAGGGCACGCGCACCATCGGCAAGGCGGATATGAAGCTCAACACCACAACGCCAAAAATTGACGTGCATCCAGAGACTTACGAGGTGCGAGCCGATGGAGAGCTGCTCAGTTGCGAACCGGCAGAAAGCCTACCGCTGGCGCAGCGCTACTTCCTCTACTGAGCCTCAATGGCCGCTGAAGCGGGCCTGAAGCGGCGCCGGCGCTTGCAACCGGCGCGGCTGCGGGCGCGGCATTCCGGGCGCGGTGCCGGTGATCTTCTCGCGGCTGTAGGCCGGGTCGAGAAGGATCTCGGCGGGCAGGAGGCGCGGGTCGAACACGCGCTCGCGCTTGCTCACGAGGGGCGTCGTTTGCATGCGGGTGACCTGCGGCAGCGCCGCGGCGCGCAGCACCGCCTCGGCGAGTTCGGCCTCGCGGACGCGCAGTCGGGCGATTTCGGCGCGGATCTGGGTGAGTTCTTCGGCGGCGGTTTGCGGCTGCATCTGGGGCTCCCGTTCTGGGTGGGTTGGCTCATGCTGCCCGTTCATGTTTAAGAAAACTCTAAAGACGGAGAAAATCATGGCGCTGATGCGACGGGCGACACGGGTTCGGGCAGCGGGAAGCTGGTCGGGGGCGGCGGATCATGTGGCGCTTGATTACGAGGGGCGGTTTTTGCGGCGCAAGCGGCTGGTGGCCGCCTCGGGCGCGGATTTCCTCGTCGATCTGGAGGAGGTGACAAACCTCACCGGCGGCGAGGCTTTCGCGCTGGAGGATGGCAGCCTGATCGAGGTGCGCCCTGCGCTTGAGCCGGTGCTGGTGATCACCGGAGATCTCACCCGCCTTGCCTGGCATATCGGCAACCGCCACACGCCTTGCCAGATCGAGCCTGCGCGGCTGGTGATCCGCGACGATCACGTGCTCGAGGCGATGCTGAAAGGGCTTGGCGCGCGCGTCGAGAAGCGGATGGAGCCGTTCCGCCCCGAGAGCGGCGCTTACGGCATGGGGCGCACGATGGGGCATGAGCATGGCCACAGCCACGGCGCCTTCCATGCCCACGGCTGAGCTTGCGCTTCTGAGCCTTGTGCAATGGCTCTCGCCCGCCTTTCCCACGGGGGCCTTTGCCTATAGCCACGGGCTGGAGATGGCCGTGGCGGCAGCTGAGGTGACCTCGGAGCAGGCGCTTTCAGACTGGCTCGCCGATATTCTCGAGCATGGCACGGGCTGGAATGATGCGGTGCTCTTGGCCTGCGCTTTGCGGGGCGAAGATCTTGAAGACTTGTGTGATCTGGCGCGCGCGCTTGCGGGCACGGCAGAGCGTCTGAAAGAGACCGAAGAGCAGGGCGCGGCTTTTGCACGGGCACGGGCCGAGATGACCAGCACTGTCACAAAGCCGCTGCCGCTGCCGCTTGCGCTGGCCGAAGCGGCGCGCGGACTGGGGCTGCCGCCCGAACAGGTGATTGCCCTTTTTCAACATTCCTTCGCCTCAAACCTCGTTTCTGCCGGGGTCAGATTTATCCCTTTGGGACAATCTGCCGGCCAACGGGTTCTGGCTGCGCTGCACCCGCTTATTGCACAAATCGCACAAAGGGCCGCCACCGCGACCCGCGCCGATCTGGCGCAATCCGCCGTCCGCGCCGATCTGCACTCGGCGGCCCATGAAACGCTCGATGTGAGGATCTTCAAGACATGACCCATGGACCTTTGCGTGTCGGTATCGGCGGCCCGGTCGGTGCGGGCAAGACCACGCTGACCGAACAGCTCTGCCGGGCTCTGGCGCACCGGCTCTCGATGGCGGTGGTGACGAATGATATTTACACCCGCGAGGATGCCGAGGCGCTGATGCGCGCGCAGGTGTTGCCCGCCACCCGCATTCGCGGGGTTGAAACGGGCGGCTGTCCGCATACGGCGATCCGCGAAGATGCCTCGATCAACCTTGCCGCCATTGCCGAGCTGACGAAAGAGATCCCCGATCTCGATCTCGTGCTGATCGAGTCGGGCGGAGACAACCTTGCCGCCACCTTCAGCCCGGAACTGGCCGATCTGACGATCTATGTGATCGACACGGCCGCCGGGCAGGATATTCCGCGCAAGCGCGGCCCCGGCCTCGCCCGGTCCGACCTGCTTGTGGTCAACAAGACCGATCTTGCGCCCTATGTTGGCGTGGACCCCGTGCGTCTGGAAGCCGATACAAAAGTGGCGCGCGGAGCGCGGCCCTATGTGATGGCAGAGCTGAAAAACGGCATCGGCCTCGATCAGGTGGTCGCTTTCTTGCTGCAAGAGGGCGGGCTTGAGCTTGCACCGATTCCCGGTTGAGCGGGCCATCGCGTCGGGCCTGAAGTGTTGACGGTGCCCGGTTCTTGCGCAGGAACCGGGCATTTGCCTTTTTGCTGAACAAATTCTCTCCCTGCAAACGTTCAAACCTGCGTGCCCCTTGCTGCGACAAACCCCCCCGGCTCTTCTGCTCACGCGGGTGTGACCCGCCAGAAATCAACACCGCGGCGCCCGTTCCGAGGCGCGAAACGGAGGAATGCAATGACAGGGATTGGGAAACTGCTTTCGGGGGCCGCGCTCGGGCTCGCGCTCACCGCCGGCATGGCGATGGCCGAGGGCGATACGATCAAGGTGGGCGTCCTGCATTCGCTCTCCGGCACGATGGCGATTTCGGAAACCACGCTGAAGGACACCGTTCTGATGCTGATCGACGAGCAGAACAAAAAGGGCGGCGTGCTCGGCAAGCAGCTTGAGGCGGTTGTGGTCGACCCGGCTTCGGACTGGCCGCTTTTTGCGGAAAAGGCCCGTGAGCTGATCTCGGTCGATGATGTCGATGTGATCTTCGGCTGCTGGACTTCGGTGAGCCGCAAATCGGTGCTGCCGGTGATTGAGGAGCTGAACGGGCTTTTGTTCTACCCGGTGCAATACGAGGGCGAAGAAAGCTCCTATAACGTGTTCTACACCGGCGCCGCGCCGAACCAGCAGGCGATCCCGGCGGTGGATTATTTCCTCGACGAGCTTGGGGTGCAGAAATTCGCGCTGCTCGGCACGGACTATGTCTACCCGCGCACGACCAACAACATCCTTGAGGCCTATCTGCAATCGAAGGGCATCGCAAAGGAAGACATTTTCGTCAACTACACCCCGTTCGGCCATAGCGACTGGTCGAAGATCGTGGCGGATGTGAAGGCGCTCGGCGCAGACGGCAAGAAAGTCGGCGTGATCTCGACGATCAACGGCGATGCCAACATCGGCTTTTACAAGGAGCTCGCCGCCTCCGGCATCACCGCCGAAGACATCCCCGTGGTGGCGTTCTCGGTGGGCGAGGAAGAACTTTCGGGCCTTGGCGAGGGCGATCTGAAAAACCTCGTCGGCCAGCTTGCGGCCTGGAACTATTTTGAGAGCGCCGAGAGCCCGGCGAACGAAGAGTTCATCAAGGCGTGGCAAGCGCGGATGGGCGAGAACAAGGTGACGAACGACCCGATGGAAGCCACCTATATCGGCTTCAACATGTGGGTGAACGCGGTTGAGCAGGCGGGCTCCACTGAGACGGATGCCGTGGAAGCGGCGATGATTGGCCAGGAATTCCCGAACCTTACCGGCACCACCGCGACGATGCTGCCCAACCACCACCTGACCAAGCCGGTGCTGATCGGCGAGATCAAGGAAGACGGCCAGTTCGACATCATCTCGCAAACCGATCCGGTGCCGGGCGACGCCTGGACCGATTACCTGCCCGAGTCGGCGGTGCTCGAGTCGGATTGGAAAGATCTCCATTGCGGCATGTACAACACCGAAACCAAGACCTGCGTGCAGCTGAAATCGAACTACTGAGCCGATTTCCAACCCTACCGGAGGGGGCCCTGCGGCCCCCTCCCTCCAGTCGGGATCTCCCATGCGACGCTTGCTTCTGGCGCTGGCCGCCAGCCTTGCCCTGAGCGCGCCTTTAAGCGCGCAGGATGCCCCCTCAGAGCTCTCTCCCGTTGCCGCCGAGGCGCCCGCAAGCGGGCTGGCCGCGGTGATTGCGGAGCACAAGGCCGATATTGCCAAACCCTCGCGCCAGAGCATTGCCCCGGTGATCGCCGCGCTTGGCAAGGCCGGGCCGGGCGCCCCGGATTTTCTGGAAGCCTGGGCCGACAAGGCGCTCGGCAGCCGCAAATCCGATGGCGCGATCTTCCGGGTGAAAAAGGCGGGCGCGGGCTACGCGCTCTTTGATCCGGTCACCGGTGCCGAGGCCGGTGAGGCGCCGCGCGCCGAGATCTCCGAGATCAAGCCCAATGCCGGGGTGCGCGGGCTGATCGCTGCCGCGCTGATCCGGTTCCAGCTCTCCGATCCCGATATCGCCAAACGTCAGGCCGCGCTGACGGCACTGTCCCGCGACGGCGGGCCGCAACATCTCGAGCCGCTCGCCGCCGCGATTGCGGACGAGCCCGACCCCGCAATCCGCGCCCAGAAAGAGCGGATGCTCGGCCTTCTGACGATCCGCTTTGGCACCGATCCCGCCGCCCGCGTGGCCGCAATCGAGGGCTTCGGCGCCGATCTGGGACTCGATTTCCGCGCTGCGCTGAACCCGCTTCTCGCCACCACGCGCCAGGCGTTTGACGCCGCCCCCGCGGGCAATGTGGCTGCGGAGCTCGCCCCCGGCAAGGCGGGCTTCACGGCAGAGGCGGCCTATGACCTCCTTGTGGCAGAGGGCCGCGCGCCCGCGCGCCTCACCCGCGCCGATCTGCGCGCGGCGCTGGAGGCGCATATCGAAAACGGGGCGGTCGCAGGCATTCCGCTCGCAGATCTCGACACGCCCGCCCGCCGCGACGCCGCCTATACCGCGCTCGAAAGCGCGGGCGCCGTCCCCGCCGCGGCCACCGATGACGAGGTTGCGCAAAGTGTCGCCGCGCATCGCTATGCCGATATCTATGCCGAGCCGGATGCCGCCGTCACCACCGCCGCCGCCGCGGCGCTGAAATCGGTCTCGCTCAAGGTCGATGCCATGCAGGGCGCCGATCTCGCGCTTGATGCGCTCTCGCTTGCCTCGATCTATTTTCTGGCCGCCATCGGCCTTGCCGTCACCTTCGGGGTGATGCGGGTGATCAACATGGCGCATGGCGAGTTCATCACCATGGGCGCCTACACCGGCTATGTGGTGCAGCAGCATATATCCGACTACACGATCTCGATCCTCGTCGCACTGCCGCTCGCCTTCGCGGTCACTTTTGCCGCCGGGGTGGCGATGGAGCGGCTCGTTATCCGCCATCTGCTGCGCCGCCCGCTCGAAACGCTGCTCGCCACCTTCGGGATCTCGATTGCGCTGCAACAGCTCTTCAAGAACATCTTCGGCACCCAGGCCCGCCCGCTCACCGCGCCCGAATGGCTCGATGGCGCCTGGGTGCTCAACGACATCGTCGGCATCAGCTATATCCGCATCGCGATCTTCGTGCTGGCGCTCGTCTTCCTCGGCCTCTTCCTCTTTGTGATGAACCGCACGCGGCTCGGGCTCGAGGTGCGGGCGGTGACGCAAAACCCCTCGATGGCGGCCTCGATGGGCATCAACCCGGACCGCATCAACATGCTTACCTTCGGGCTTGGCTCGGGCATCGCGGGCATTGCGGGGGTTGCGATCGGGCTTTTCGCCAAGGTCACCTCCGAACTCGGCGCCGATTACATCGTGCAGAGCTTCATGACGGTGGTGGTCGGCGGGGTTGGCAATATCTGGGGCACGCTCGCGGGCGCCGCGCTCGTCGGCGGCTTGCAAAAGGGGATCGAGGCCCTCAACCCCTCGAACACGCTCGCCGCCCAGACCTATATGATCCTCTTCATCATCGTTTTCATCCAGTTCCGGCCGCGCGGCATCATCGCGCTCAAGGGCCGCGCCGCGGGAGATTGATCATGCAAACATCCCGTTCGCTTTCATCTTGCTCCAAATATCCCGCGGGGGTCCGGGGGCGCGAAGCCCCCGGCGCCCGGCCGGAGGCCCGCGCATGACCCAAGGCTTTTTCTCCCGCAACCCCTCGGTGCTGATCTTCCTTCTCGCGCTGTCAATCTTCACGCTTGTGGTGACGGTGCTCTCCAACGCCTACGGGCTCGACCTCGTCTCGACCTCGATGGTGAAGACGCTCGGCAAAACACTCTGCCTGTGCCTCATCGCCCTCGCGATGGATCTCGTCTGGGGCTATATGGGCATCCTCTCGCTCGGCCATTTCGCCTTTTTCGGGCTCGGCGGCTACATGGTCGGCATGTGGCTGATGTATGCGCGCACCCGCGACATCGTGCTCTCTTCCGCCGCGGGACTGCCGATGACGCCGCAAGAGCTGAACGACGCCATCGCGACACAGATCTTTGGCGTTGTCGGCACCTCTGAAATGCCTGCCGTCTGGGCCTTTGCCGGTTCCTTGCCCGCCCAGCTCGGGCTCGTGCTCATCGTGCCGGGGCTGCTCGCCCTCGTGTTCGGCTGGCTGGCCTTTCGCGCCCGCGTCACCGGGGTCTATCTCTCGATCCTGACCCAGGCGATGACGCTCGCGCTTGCGCTTTATCTGTTCCAGAACGACTCGGGCCTGCGCGGCAACAACGGGCTGTCAGGGCTGCAAAACATTCCGGGCCTTGCCTGGGCCGGGCAGGACCGGCTCTCGGTCTGGTTCCTCTGGGCCTCGGCGCTTGCACTCGGGCTTGGCTATCTCGCCGCGACCTTCATCGTTTCGGGCAAGTTCGGCTCGGTGATGCGCGCGATCCGCGATGACGAGGCGCGGGTGCGGTTTCTCGGCTACCCGGTCGAGGGCTACAAGCTTTTCGTCTTCACCCTCACCGCGCTGATCGCCGCCATCGCGGGCGCGCTCTATTACCCGCAGGCGGGCATCATCAACCCCGCCGAGATCGCGCCCATCGCCTCGATCTACCTTGCCGTCTGGGTGGCGATCGGGGGGCGGGGGCGGCTTTGGGGCGCGGTGCTCGGGGCCGCCTTTGTCTCGCTCGTCTCGACCTGGTTCACCGGGGGGCGCGCGCCCGATCTCAACCTTGGCGTTTACATCGTCAAATGGGTCGATTGGTGGCAGGTGCTTTTGGGCCTCTCCTTCGTGCTTGTCACGCTCTTCGCGCCGAAGGGGCTTTCGGGCCTTGTCGATCTGCTCACGGGGCTGCGCGCGCCTGCACGCCGCGGCGCGCCGCTCGGGCCGAATGAGGGCGCGCTTCAGGAACGGGAGGCACAGGAATGAGCGGGCTGCTCGAAGTGTCCGGGATCTCCGTCACCTTTGACGGCTTTCGCGCGATCAACAACCTCTCCTTCTCGATTGGCGCGGCAGAGCTGCGCGCGGTGATCGGGCCGAATGGCGCGGGCAAGACCACCTTCATGGATATCGTCACCGGCAAGACCCGGCCTGACGAGGGCCGGGTGCTCTGGGGCGAGCGCTCGATTGATCTGTTGCGGCTCGATGAGGCGCAGATCGCGCGGGCGGGCGTGGGGCGCAAGTTTCAGCGCCCCACCGTGTTCGAAGATCAGACCGTGGCGGAAAACCTGATGATGGCGCTGAAAGCGCACCGCAGCCCGTGGCGGGTGCTGCTCTGGAAGCCCGCCGCCGCGGATCATGCGCGCGTTGAGGCCCTGGCGGTGCAGGTGGGGCTCGGCGACAGCCTCTCGCGCAAGTCGGGGGAATTGTCGCACGGGCAGAAACAATGGCTCGAAATCGGCATGCTTCTGGCGCAGGAGCCGCGGCTTTTGCTGGTGGATGAGCCTGCCGCGGGCATGACGCTGGCCGAGCGCGAGCAAACCACGACGCTGCTTGTGGAGCTTGCCAGAACCCATGCCGTTGTCGTGGTCGAACATGACATGGATTTTGTGCGCCGGCTCAACTGCAAGGTCACCGTGCTGCATGAGGGCTCTGTGCTGGCCGAGGGCTCGCTCGACCATGTCACGGCAAACAAACAGGTCATCGAAGTTTATCTGGGGCGATGAAATGCTGAAAACAGAGGGGCTTACGCTCCATTACGGCGGCTCGCAGATCCTTTATGGCATCGACCTCGAGGCGCGGGCCGGAGAAGTCACCTGTATCATGGGCACGAATGGCGTGGGCAAGACCTCGCTTCTCAAGGCCATTGCCGGGGCGCATCCGCGCTCGGGCGGCCGCCTCACGCTTGATGGCGAAGCGGTGGGGCGGGTCGCGCCGCAGGCGATGGCCCGGCGCGGCCTTGGCTATGTGCCGCAGGGGCGGATGATCTTCCCGCTTCTGACCGTGCGCGAAAATATGGAAACCGCCTTTGCGGTGCTGCCGCGCTCGGAGCGGTTCATCCCCGACGAGATCTATGACTTGTTTCCGATCCTGAAGGACTTTCTCAACCGGCGCGGCGGCGATCTCTCGGGGGGCCAGCAACAGCAACTTGCCATTGCCCGCGCGATGCTGATGAAGCCGAAGCTTCTGTTGCTTGATGAGCCAACCGAAGGGATTCAGCCCAACATCATCCAGCAGATCGGGCGGGTGATCAAATATCTGCGCGACACCAAGGGGATGGCAATCGTTCTGGTGGAGCAATATTTCGATTTCGCGCATGATCTGGGGGATCGGTTCTATGTGCTCAAGCGCGGCGCGGTGGCAATGGAGGGGACGAAAGAGAGCCTCTCGCGCGAGGCGTTGCGCGACGTGGTGAGCGTGTAGGGGGGCGCTGCCCCCCGTCCGCAAGCGGACTCCCCCCGGGATATTTGCACAAAGTCGAAGGCCAGAACCGCTTTGCCTTCGACTTTGTAAAAATATCCCGGGGGGTGAATTTTGGCGAAGCCAAAAGAGGGGGGCAGCGCCCCCCTTCCTTGTCGGCCTGAAGAGATGACAGATCTGTGCCTCAGCGCAGGCCGAGCCCGGCCTTCATCAGCGTCTTGCGCACCGGCTTGAAGGCGTAAAGCGCGCCGAGCGCGCTTGCGCGCAGATCGCGCAGCGGGCGCGGTTCGAGCATCGAGGCGCGATTGAGAAGGTCAATGCCGATCTCGCGCGCCTTCACCTCGGGCCAGCGCCGCCGCGTATAGGTGGCGAGCATCGCCGCTTCGCCCAGATGGGCGGGGTCGGCCTCGGCCAGATCGAGCAGGCAGCGCAGATCGGCGAGGCTCATGTTCAGCCCCTGCGCACCGATCGGCGGGATCACATGCGCGGCCTCGGCCAGCAGCGCCACCCGCGCGCCCGAGAAGGTGCAGGCGATCTGCGTCATCATCGGCCAGAGCGCGCGGCGGGTGACGAGGGTGAGCGGGCCGAGCACGCCGGTCGAGCGCTCGGTCATCGCCGCCTCGAATTCTGGCGTGGGGAGGGCGGCGAGCCGTTCCGCCTCTGGCCCCCGCTCCATCCAGACGATCGCGGAGGAGGGCACCCCGTCGCGGTCGGGGAGCGGCACCAGCGTGAACGGGCCGCCCGAGCGGTGGATCTCGGTTGACACATTCTCATGCGGGCGCGGATGGGTGACCGCGCAGACGAGCGCCTTTTGCCCGTAATGCGTTGTTTTTACGCCGATCCCGGCGGCCTCGCGGATAAAGGAGTTGCGCCCGTCTGCGCCGATCACGAGCTTGGCCGAGATCCGCGCGCCGTCCGAGAGCCGCACCTCTGCGCCGCTTTCATTCGTCACCAGCCCGACCGTCGCCACACCGGGGCGGAAGTCGACGAGCGGCAGTTCAGCGAGGCGTGCCACCATTTCGCGGCGCAAAAGCCAGTTCGGGAAGTTCCAGCCGAAGGGCTCCTCCGAGAGATCGGCGGCGTCGAAATCCCGCACGAGGCGCGCCTTTGGCGTTTCGCCGCCCGCGTCGATGATGCGCATGATCTGGAGCGCGGCGGCATGGGGCGCAAGCCGGCCCCAGAGCCCGGCGCGTTCCAGCACGGCGCGCGAGGGGTGCAGGAAGGCGGTGGTGCGCATATCCGCGCCCGCCGCGCCTTCCTCCGTCACCGGGGGGGCGGGGTCGACACAGACCGTGGTGAACCCCGCCGCGCCAAAGGCGGCCGCGGCAACAAGCCCCGCGACGCCACCGCCGGAAATCAGGACATCGGTTTGCTGCCGCGGCGCGGTTGTTTCATGCATGGCACTCTCCCTGAGCTTTGCCCAAAGATGGCGTGCCGGGGCGCCATGTCAATCGCTTGCGGGCGTCAGGAGATCGACATCACCACCATCAGCGCCAGCATGAAGAAGGTGAGCCCGACAAACCAGATCGTCATCATGCCGATGCCGCCGAGCAGGAAGCCCGCGACCGCGCCGCCGACGATGATCAGCGCGACCAGATACATGAAAAGCGTGCCTTTGACCGAAGATGTTTGTGTAGCGCTCATCTGAAATCCCCCCCTGCGGCGCAGGTATTTGTGGATGCACAATATATGAATAAGTGACTCAGATGCGGCGATTTGACCATGTCGCAGATCGTCGCGGATCACGGGCGCGTCGTGAGGCGAAGGTCGGGAGCCGTCAAAACGGAAGCCCCAAACGAAAAGGCCCGGGCAGGAGCCCGGGCCTTTTTTCAGCGCCAAACGGCGTCTCAGCCGCCCGCGGTCATCACAACGAGAAGCGCCAGCATGAACCAGGTTGCGCCGACGCCACAGAGGATCAGCCCGCCAAGGCCCATCGTCACAACGGCGGTTGCCACGATCCCGATCACCACGGCGAGGATCAGATACATGGCGAGGGTGTAATCTTTCTTTTCGTCATGCCCATGCGAGGCGGACGAAATCATGCCGGTGTTGGCGGTGGTCATGGTCATGGCGATTCTCCCGTGGGTGTCTCCCTGACACCGGGGCTTTGCATACAGTGGCATGCGACAAAATGAAACAGTTATTTGCCAATCTGGTATAGGGACTTTGAAGATCCGGGGAGGGGGGCTCAGCCGTGCCGCGGCGCGCGAAGCGCGCGCAAAAACTGCGGCAGATCGGCGGTATGATGCTCGATATGCGGCGCGGGCGCAGGGCGCGGTGCAACAAGGACTGTGCGCATGCCCAGCCCGTGCGGCACCGCGAGATTGCGCGGATCATCCTCGAACATCGCGGCCCGATCCGGGGTCAGGCCCGCTTTGGCAAAGACCGTGGAAAACGCCTCTGGGTGCGGTTTGGGATGATATTCCGCATGCTCGACACCGAACACCCCGTCAAACAGGCCCGAGAGGCCGCGGGCCGCCAGCACCTGCTCGGCATAGGGGGCCGAGCCATTGGTGAAAACGATCTTTTGCCCCGGCAGGTCGGCGATGGCGGCGCGCAGTTCCGGGTCGGGGCTGAGCACGCCAAAGTCGATATCGTGCACCTCGGCCAGATAGGGGCCGGGGGCGAGGCCATGTTCGTGCATCAGCCCGGCCAGAGTGGTGCCGTAAAGCCGCCAGTAATGGTCGCGCAGGTGATTGGCTTCCGCCTCGCCCACATCGAGCACGCGCGCGACATAATCAGTCATGCGCCGTTCGATCTGGTCAAACAGCCGCGCGCTGGGCGGGTAAAGCGTGTTGTCGAGGTCGAACACCCAGTGCGCGACATGGGAAAAGGCAGTGTGCGGCATGGCGCGAAGCTAATCGTGCAAGGCAGGGCGCGCAAGCGGGGGATTTTGCGCCTGTGGCGGCTTGTCACGGGGACTTGCAGCGCCTAAGTTGGCGGCGCCCGGTTTGCGCATACCGCGGCATACAATGCAGATGCAGCACGAAAGGCCGGAAGCGCGATGCAGAAGGACGCTTATACGCTGATCCTCGAAGCGATCGACGCGGGGCTTTATCGGCCCGGCGACCGGTTGGTGGAATCGGAACTGGCGGAACGTTTCGGCGTCTCGCGCACGCCGGTGCGCGAGGCGATGCAGCGGCTTGAGACGCAGGCGATGCTGGCGCGCGACGGGCGCAGCCTGATTGTCGCCTCGCTCGATCACAACCAGCTTGCCGAGCTTTACGTGGTGCGGGCCGAGCTGGAGGCGCTTGCCGCCCGGCTTGCCGCCAAACATGCGGCGCCAGAGGAAATTCGGGTGTTGCAGGAGATGATCGACATTGATCGCACCCAGCAGGATGACCCGCTGGTGCTTTCGCGTGCAAACAAGCGCTTTCACCGTCAGTTGCATCTGGCCTCGCACAACCGCTACCTCGTGCAGCAGCTTGACCTTGTGCATCGCTCGATGGCGCTTTTGGCAACCACCTCGCTTGCCGCGGAGGGGCGGGGCGCGCGTGCGCTCGATGAGCATCAGGCGATCGTCGATGCGATCCGCGCGGGTGATGAGGAGGGCGCGGCGCTCGCCTTGCGCAGCCATATCTCGCAAGCGTTTGAAACCCGGCTCAAGCTTGATGCGGAGACCCGCGGCGAGCAGCCCTGAGGCGCGGCGGGGTCAATCAATCTGCGGCGCGAGCGCGATGCGCACCGGATCAGGCAGAGGTTTTTTGGCGGCGGCAATGGCCGCGACCCGTTCTGAGCGCCCTGCGGGCTGGTGGCGCGGCGCAGTGTCAAACACGCCATGGGCGGTCTTGTCCCAATAAAACGGCTTCACGATCACCTCATAAATCGCCTTCCAGCCCGCAACAGCGCTCAGCGGAAAATAGGCATGCAGGCTCGGCACCCACGGGATCAGGTGGCGATGCGCCGCCCCCCGCACCGCCCAGGCCCCAACGGCGATATTGACCAGTTCCGTCATCACGAAGCTGACCAGCAACAGCGTTTCGAGCCGGGGCGAGAGGATCGCGGCGACCGGGTGCCACAGGCCGAACAGGATTGCCCAGCAACTCCACAGGAGCGGCGCGAGCAGAAATTGGGAGAGCGTGCCCAGGATCACCACCTGCACGCCGAAAAAGCGCCAGGCGCCAAGCTCGCGCCAGAGCTTGCGCGGGTCGCGCATATGAACGGCCCATGTCATCGCATAGCCCTTGAGCCAGCGTGAGCGTTGCCGCACCCAGGGCAGCGGGCGGCAGTTCGCTTCCTCCTCGGTCACGGTCGGGATCAAAACCGTGCGATAGCCAAACCGCGCGAGCCGCAGCCCCAGATCGGCATCTTCGGTGACGTTGTGGGCATCCCACCCGCCAAGCTTTTCGAGCACGTCGCGCCGGAAGAAGAGCGTGGTTCCGCCCAGCGGCACAACAAGGCCAAGCCGCGCCAGCCCCGGCAGAACGGCGCGAAACCAGACCGCATATTCAATGGTGAAACAGCGCGCGAGCCAGTTGGTGCGCGGGTTGTAATAATCCAGAATGCCCTGCAGGCAGGCCACGTCGGGCGGGCTTTCGGCAAAATGGCGCGCCACCACATGCAGTTGATCGGGCTCCGGGCGGTCCTCCGCATCATAAACCCCCACGATCGCGCCGCGGCAGAAGCTGAGCGCATAGTTGAGCGCGCGCGGCTTGGTGCGGATCGGCCCATCGGGCACGGTCACTACGCGCATCCAGCGCGGCAGGGCCGCGGAGGCGAGCGCGGCGCGGGTGGTGGTGTCAACCTCTTCGACAACAAGGAGAATATCGAGCAATTCACGCGGGTAATGGAGCCGTTCGAGCCGTGCGACGAGCCGCGCGGCAATGTCGCGTTCCCGAAACAGCGGCACGAGGATCGAGATCATCGGCAAGTCCGCGCGCGGCCCGCGCCGTGGCGCCAAAAGCGCGCGGCGCTGGGCCAGATATTCCGCGCTGGCGGCGGCGATCTTCAGCCCCATGGTGGCGAAGAGCGTTGCCAGCGCCCAGCCAAACAGGAGCGCAAAGATGGGGATCGGCGCGAGCGCGATGCCGAGCCCCAGCGCGGCAAGCGTGCCAAGCGCGAGCCGGGCGGCGCGCAGCTCATTGCGCGAGCGGCAGCTTTGTGCCGGGTCAACGCGGATCTCGGCGCGCCGGATCAGCGCGGTCTGGCGCCGGGAGAGGAGCGCGGTGTGAATGTCTGCCTCCGGGGCGAGCACCATCCGGCAGGGCCCGAGCCCGGGCGGGAACTGCGCGCGGGCGCGGGCGAAATCTTCCGGGCGCGCGGTGGCGATCAAAGTCAGCGCGCCGACCCGGCGCCAGGGCACAAACCCGCCGGTCAGGCAGGCTTCGGGGCCGATCAGGTCGATCAGCCGCGGATCGGGGGGCGCGGCGATCAGATCGACCACGGCCGCCCCCCATTGCCGTGAAAGCGCGGCCATCAGGTTCGCCTCGCTCACCCAGCCATGCGTGAGCAGGATATCCCCCAGCCGCACCTGCTGGCGCGAGCGCAACGTGACAGCCTTGAGCAGATCGCCCGGCGCCACCGCCCCCATTTCGAGCAAGATCTGACCAAGCGGTTTGCGGCCCGGCTGCGGGCGCGGGCGCGGCGGTGCGCTTGCCGGGGCAGGGGGGGGGCAGCGGTCGCGGCGGGGCGGCTTCCTCGGCGAGGAGGGGCTTGGCGAGCTTTGCCGCCACCGCGCGGCGTGCCGCGGCGCCAAAATCGGCGTGGATCACCTTGCGCTCTGCCGCGTCCCGCATCCTGACCTCGTCACCAAACACTCGATACGCGGTCAGGGTGCCGGAACTTTGGTTAAGAAGCGGTTAATACGAAAGCGCGCCCGCCCATCCTTTCGGGGTGGCGGGCGCGCTTTCGCGACGGTTCATGAAATCTCAAGCATTTTCAGCGCCGCGCCGTGCGGCTTGGGGGCCCCGGTCAGCGCCGCGCGGCCATTGCGGCGGCGAAACGCTCGAAAAGATAGTAGCTGTCTTGCGGGCCGGGGCTCGCTTCGGGGTGATATTGCACCGAAAACACCGGGCGATTCTCCAGCGCGATGCCGCAGTTTGAGCCATCGAACAGGCTCACATGGGTCTCGTTCACCCCCTTGGGCAGGGTTTGGGCATCGACCGCAAAGCCATGGTTCATCGAGGTGATCTCGACCTTGCCGGTGGTGAGATCCTTCACCGGATGGTTCGCGCCGTGATGGCCGTGGTTCATCTTGATGGTCTTGGCGCCGAGCGCCAGCGCCAGCATCTGGTGGCCAAGGCAGATCCCGAACACGGGGAGTTCGGTCTCGAGCACGCCCTTGATCATCGGCACGGCATAGGTGCCCGTGGCCGCCGGATCGCCCGGGCCGTTCGAGAGGAACACGCCCTCGGGGTTGAGCGCCAGCACCTCTTCGGCGGTGGCGGTGGCGGGCAGCACGGTCACGTCACAGCCCGCCGAGGCGAGGCAGCGCAGGATGTTGCGTTTTGCGCCGTAATCGATGGCGACGACCTTGAAGCCGGGTTCGGAGCGTTTGCTGTAGCCCTCAGGCCAGGCCCAGCGTTGCTCGTCCCAGTGGTAGCTTTGCGCGCAGGTGACATCCTTGGCGAGATCAAGGCCCACAAGGCCTTTCCAGTCGCGCGCCTTTTTCACCAGCGCCTCGATGTCAAACACGCCCTCGGGGTTATGCGCAATCGCCACATGCGGCGCGCCCTGCTGGCGGATCGCGCGGGTCAGGCGCCGGGTATCAATGCCGCCGACGCCAATCCGGCCCCGCTTCACCAGCCAGCCAACAAGATGTTCTGCCGCGCGCCAGTTCGAGGGCTCGGTCGGATCCCATTTCACCACCAGCCCCGCGGCAACCGGCTCGGCGGTCTCGTCATCCTCGGGGGTGACGCCGACATTGCCGACATGGGGGAAGGTGAAGGTGACAACCTGCCCGGCGTAGGACGGGTCGGTCATGATCTCCTGATACCCGGTCATCGCGGTGTTGAAGACCAGCTCCGCGACCGTCTCTCCGGTGGCGCCAAAGCCGCGGCCATAGAACAGTTGCCCATCTGCGGTGGCAATCAGCGCGGTTGGTTTTTCCGACGGTTGATGGCTGATGGGCATGGCGCGACTCCCCAAGATAAATTCGGCCGAACCTACGGGGCCGGGCGGGGGGCGTCAAGGCTTTTGGGAAAATGATGAAATCCAATGAAATCATGCGCTTGCGCCGGTTGTGCCGGGCGGCGCTTCGGGCTAGAGTGGCGGCTCTGAGCAATCACGGATGGGGCAGAGCATGCGCGAAAAGCTGGCATCGGCGCTGAAAGAGGCGATGAAGGCCAAGGAGGCGGCGCGGCTGTCGACGCTGCGGCTGATCAATGCGGCGATCAAGGACCGCGAGATTGCGCTGCGCGGCGCCGGCGACGGGGCGACCGTTGGCGATGCGGAGATCCTCGCGATCCTCGGCAAGATGGTGAAGCAACGGCAGGAATCGGCGCGCGCCTATGAAGAGGGCGGGCGGCTTGAACTGGCCGAGAAGGAGCTTGCCGAGGTTGCGGTGATCGAGGAATTCCTGCCGCGCCAGCTTTCCCCCGAAGAGGTGGAGGCGGCGATCACGGCGGCAATCGAAAAGCTTGGCGCCAATTCGATCCGCGACATGGGCCGGGTGATGGCGGAGCTCAAGGCCGCCCATACCGGGCAGATGGATTTTGGCGCCGTCGGGCCGATGGTGAAAGCGCGACTCGGCTGAGCCGGCACGCCCGCGAGAATAAAAGAGGGGGGCGCTGCCCCCCTTTTTCATGCGCCGCGCTGTTTTACGCTCAGGCGAGGGCCGGGCTGTGGCGCGCGGCGAGGAAATGCCAAAGCCCCATGCCGACGAGCATCGCCGCGGTGAAGCTTGCCCCCGCAAGGCCGGACCAGCCGAGGCTCGCAATCGCCGGGCCGGGGCAGAGCCCCGCAAGCGCCCAGCCGAACCCGAACAGGGCCGAGCCCAGGCCGAGCCGCGCGTCGATGCCTTTTTCGGGCGGCGCGGGCAAGGGGCCACCGGTGAGCGCGCGCGGCATCCGCGCCGCGATCCGCCAGGCGATCAGCATCGGGATCATCGCGCCCGCGAAGACAAAACCGAGCGTCGGGTCCCAGGCCCCGGCAAGGTCGAACCAGCCCTGAACCTTGCCCGGCTCGGTCATTCCCGAGAGCCAGAGGCCAAGGCCGAAAAGGGCGCCCGAGAGGGTCCAGATCACGCGGCGCATCAGAGGGCTCCCAAAGTGGAATGGGCGATGTGATAGGTGACAAAGCCGGTGCCAAGCGCGATCACGGTGGCGAGGATCGAGCGCCGCGAAAACCGCGTCATGCCGACGACACCGTGGCCCGAGGTGCAGCCATTCGCCATCCGCGTGCCGAGCCCCACCGCGAGGCCCGCAAGCACAAGCACCGGCAGCGAGGCCTGGCTGTGGAAGGCGGGCGCGCCCCCGATCAGGGCGGCGATGGCCGGCACGAGGGCGAGGGCGGCCACAAAGGCGGCGAGATCGCGCGCATCCGCGCCGCGGCTCTCCCGCGTGACAAGGCGGCCAAGAATGCCCGAGGCGCCAAGAATGCGGCCATTGCCAAGCAAAAGCACCGCGGCAGAGGTGCCGATCAGCACTCCGCCCGCGAGGCCGAGAAGATGGGTTTGGGTGAAGAGAGGCGGCATGCGAGGGGCTCCGGTGGGTCCCTTGTCAGATCGCATTTGCACCGGGGGGTTACAACCGGGGCAGAAAAACAAGGAGGCTGTCGGCGGGCCGCGGCGGCGGGGCCGAACGGTGGTGCGGCTTGGCGCGCCGGGGCGGGGGGCCGTTCCGGCGCTTGGGCGGGCAGGCGGGAAAACGTTCTGGCCCGGAGCTCGGATCGAGGCAAAAGAAAAGGGCCCGGTCGAACGACCGGGCCCCTTGGCGCCGGGGCGCCTGAACTTATTGCGCGACCGAGGCGAGATAGGCCGCGACGTCTTCGCCGCCCTTGGCGAGTTTGAACGCCATGCCCGATTTCGCCTTCTTGTCGTCAAGCTTGGCTTTGAGGAACTTCGCCGGATCTTTCACGTATTCGGCGATCTCCTCTTCGGTCCAGGCAAAGCCGGTCTCGCCGAGGGCGATGATCGAGTCCTTGTATTTGAACTCGGGGTAGGTGCCCGCGGTGCGGCCGACCACGCCATAGAGGTTCGGGCCGACTTTGGCGCCTTTCACGATCTCGGTCCCGTCGGGCGCGATGATCGAGTGGCAGGCCTTGCATTTCGAGAATTCTTTTTCGCCCTTGGCGGCATCGCCCTCAGCGAGCGCGGGCGTGGCCAGAACAAACGCGGCGAGGGTGGCGTAGAGGCTGATCTTCATCGCTGGATCCTTGGTCTGTTTGATGCTTTGTTGCCCGGCTTGGCCGGGATCACCAGGCAGTCTTGGTGCCCGCCAATCCCAATACCACAGGGCAAATGGTCGCGCATCTCACATTATGACGGATTGGTCACTATATCCTTGGGTTGGCCCGAAGCCTGCGGCGCGCCGAAGACGGTTTGGAAGGTCGCTTCCAGTGCCAGATCAAGATCTTCCATCGCCACCGGCAGCCCCAGATCAACGAGCGAGGTCACGCCATGCTCACGGATGCCGCAGGGCACGATGCCGGAAAAATGGCTCAGATCGGGCTCGACATTGATCGAGATGCCATGAAAGCTGACCCAGCGGCGCAGCTTCACGCCGATCGCCGCGATCTTGTCTTCGCGCGGGGCGCCATCGGGGCCAGGCCCCTTCTCCGGGCGCGCCACCCAAACGCCAACGCGGCCCGCACGAATCTCTCCGCGCACGTTGAAGGCCGCCAGTGCCGCGATCACCCAATGTTCGAGCGCCTGCACAAAACAACGCACGTCGCGCCCGCGCTTGTTCAGATCGAGCATCACATAAACGACGCGCTGCCCGGGGCCATGATAGGTGTATTGCCCGCCGCGGCCTGCCTCATAAACGGGGAACCGGTCCGGGTCGACAAGGTCTTCGCGCCGCGCCGAGGTGCCCGCCGTGTAAAGCGGCGGATGCTCGAGCAGCCAGATCGCCTCCTCCGCGGTGCCCGCGGCGATCGCGGCAACGCGGGCCTCCATGAATGCAAGTGCCTCCGGGTATGGCACCGGGGTCTCAGAGCGGATCCATTCTGGCATGACGTTTTCCTTTTCCTGTCGACGTAAAAGAACAAATCGCTTGCCTCAAGGCCGATTCTTGCGAAACAATCACGGAAGTTTGACAGCCTCGAGGGTGCGCCCTCTCGTCGCGTGGTGGCCCTTGGCCCGGAATTGGAGAGAGATATGAAAACCCATCATCTGCTCACAAGTGTTCTTGCCCTCAGTGTTGGAATGACCTCCGGCGCCCCGGTGCTCGCTGGCGGGAGCGACGTTGTCGGCGGTCTGATCGGCGGGATGATCGGCGCGGCCATCATCAACGAGGCGAGCCGCACCCATCAACCGCGCACCGTGCGCCGCAGCTCCTCAAGCTCTTCGGTCTCTTCGGCGACCCGCGAGCAGAACCGCGAGGTGCAGAATTCGCTGAACTATTTCGGCTATCCCGTGGGCACCCCGGATGGTGTTCTCGGCTCCAAATCGCGCGCCGCGATCTCGCAGTATCAGGCGCTGCTCGGCTATCCGGCAACGGGCCAGCTCACCGAGACAGAGCGCAACATTCTCGTGACCGCCTATAACCGCGCCCAACTCGGTGGGCCGCAGGTGCAAAACATCATCTCGACGAGCCCGCAGGGGATTCGCGGAATGCTGGTTGCGCAACGTGATCAGATGATGGGCGGGGGCGGGGCGGGCATGGCGTCTGCGGGCTATGCGGGCGGCACGATCGGTGGCCTGCCGCCCGAAGTTTCGGAGGCGGTGTTCGAGATTGCGCGCAACACCAATGTTGAACCGATGCAGCTGATGCAGCGCGCGGGCTTTGTGCAACTGGCCGACATGAACAGCGACGGGCGCACCGATTACCTGATCGACACCTCGGTCACCGGCTCGGGCTTCTGGTGCAACGGCCCGGCCTGCACGGTGCGGGTCTTCGCCTCGACGCCGCAGGGCTATCAGCGCAACGACTTCCAGGTCGCCAATGCGACGCCGGCCTCGTTCTCCTGCTCGCACGGCCTGTGCGAAGTGAAGAAAGACGGCGCGATGATGGCCGCGACCCCGGTGCCGATGCCGATGCCGAGCGCGCCGCAACCGCCCGCGATGATGGCGGCGCAGCCCGCGGCGCCGGCGCCTGCGGCGATGCCGAACTTCGCCGCTGCCGCGCCCGCGGCGCCGCCCGCCGCGATGCCGAACTTTGGCGCCTCGATGGCGCCGCCGAAGGTGACGCTGACGAGCTACTGCGCGGGCGTGCGCGCGAAAACCGGCGCGAATGGCGGGCCGCAGACCGTCGCGATGCTTTCGGATGCCGGCCAGGCGCTCGGCGAGCAATTCTGCGCCGTCTCTGCCGCGGCCAAGGCCGATGGCGATGCGATTGGCAAGCAGATTCAAGGCTTCACGCCCGAGCAGATCGCCACGCAATGCCGTGGCTTCGGGGCTGCGCTGAAGGATCAGGTGGCGCTGCTGACGACGACCCCGCGCGACGATATGGTCGCCTCGATCCAGGGCTGGATCGCGCAATCGGGGATGTCGCAAGATCAGCTCGTCTCGACCTCCAAAGTCTGCCTCTCGATGGGCTACGGGCTGGACGAGCCGGAGGTGGCCATCGCTTCGGCGCTTGTGCTGACCGGGGCCGGGCAGATGGTCTATGCCGAACTGCTGGGGCACCACCTGACCTCGGGCGTCGGCCTTGAGGCCCATCCCGATCTGGCCCTCGACTGGTATGATCTGAGCGGAAATGCGCTCTCTGTCGGCCAGACGCCGGTGTTCCTGCCCGAGCAGGCGGACCGCGCCGGTCTGATCAAGAAAGCGTCGATGGCGCTTAACGGTCGTGCGAGCCTCGTGCCGATGCTGCCGGTGCCGGTGGCGGCCCCGAGCGCAACCGCGCCTGCGATCCCGGCCTCCGCGCCGGCGGCCACCGTCTCGACGCAATCGGCGTCGGCCGCGGGCGGGCTTGCGGGCCTCGCCGGGCTGGCGGCGGGGGCGGCCAATATGGTCGCCACCGGCGCGGCACAACTGCCGACCCAACCCTGAGAAACGGGCCAGAACAGTCTTCAAAGGGGCGCTTTGGCGCCCCTTTTGCATGGCGTGCTCGGCCCGGCGATGGTTTGGCGCGGTGCGGCAGGTTGCGCCGCAGCGGGAGCCGGATCATGGCGCGGGGGGGCAGGCTGAGCGGGGCAGGCCGAGCGGGGCAGGCTGAGCGGACCGCACACGCCAAATGAAAAGAGGGGGCTGGCGCCCCCCCTTGCGTTTGTTGTGAACCGGCGGGCCGATCAGCTCGGCGACATGCCGCGGAGCCGTTCCGAGCGGCGGCGCAGCAGTTCAAGCACTGTCAGCATCGAGATCGAGAGCAACACGAGCAACGTTGCGACAGCGAGGATCGCGGGGGAGATCTGCTCGCGAATACCGTTCCACATCTGCCGCGGGATCGTTTGCTGGGTATGGTCGGCGATGAACAGCACCGCCACCACCTCGTCAAACGAGGTGACAAAGGCGAAGAGCCCGCCCGAGATCACCCCCGGCATGATCAGCGGCATCACCACCCGGAAAAAAGCGGTGCGGGGGTTGGCGCCAAGTGAGGCGGCGGCGCGCACAAGCGACTGGTCAAACCCCGAGAGCGTTGCCGTGACGGTGATGATCACGAAGGGAATGCCGAGCGCCGCATGGGCGAGGATGATCCCGGCATAGGTGCCCGCGAGGCGGCCCCATTCGAAGCCATCGGCGCCAACGTTGGGCACCCATTTGCCGGAGTAGAAGAAGAACATCCCCGTGGCCGAGATGATGATCGGCACGATCATCGGCGAGATCAGCACAGCGGTGATCTGCTTGCGGAACGGCATCTCGGGCCGGGTCAGGCCAAGCGCCGCCACCGTGCCAAGACCGGCCGAGAGCACCGTGGCGCAAACGCCGATGATCACCGAGTTCTTGGCCACCTGCATCCAGGTCGCATTGTGCCAGAAATCGAGCCAGAAGGCCATGTTGCGCGGCGCATCGGGTTCGAGCATGCCGAAAGTGATCAGCTTGTCATACCAGCGCAGCGAATAGCCGTCCGGGTTGAAGGAGACCATTTTCTCGGTGAAGGTGAAGTAGGGCTCGGCGTTGAAGCTCAGCGGGATGATGATGATGATCGGCGCGATCAGAAACACGAAGATCAGCGCGCAGAGCACCAGATAGGCGTAGTGCCACAGCTTTTCGAGCGGGCTTGCGTAGACGGGTAGGGCCATCGGTTTCGTCCTCTCAGCCGAGCTTCATCTTGTCGATGCCGACGAGCTTGTCGTAGATCCAGAAGAAGATCAGCACGACCACAAGAAGCTGTGCGGCAAGGGCGGCCGCGAGCGACCAGTTGAGCGATTTTTGCATGTGGAAGGCGATCATGTTGGAGATCATCTGGCCATCCGCACCACCGACGAGGGCCGGGGTGATGTAATAGCCCATCGCCAGAATGAACACCAAAAGCCCGCCCGCGCCGACCCCGGGCAAGGTCTGCGGCAGATACACCCGGCGGAACGCGGTCCAGGAGGTGGCGCCGAGCGACCGGGCGGCCCGCACATAGCTTGGCGGGATCGTCTTCATCACCGAGTAAAGCGGCAAGATCGTGAAGGGCAGCAGGATATGGGTCATCGCGATGATCGTGCCCATCTCGTTATAAATCATCTGGATACGGCCAGTCTCGTCGACCACGCCGAGCCAGACAAAGAGGTCGTTGAGCACCCCCTGGCTTTGCAGCAGCACCATCCATGAGGTCGTGCGCACCAGAAGCGAGGTCCAGAACGGCAGCAAAACAAAGATCATCAACAGCATCGCCTTGCGCATCGGCAGGGTGGCGAGCAAATGCGCGATCGGGAAGCCGAGCAGCAGGCACAGCGCGGTGATCTCGATCGACAGCTGCAAGGTGCGCCCCATCAGCTTCTTGTAGACCTGCTGATCCTTGGGAACGGCGGTGATCGCCCCGGTCTCGTCGCGGGTCATGTCATTGGCGGCGAGGTAGAAATCGATCGTGAACGGGTTCGAGGCCGAACGCAGCGCGCGCCAGATATTCGGGTTGCCCCAATCCTTGTCGAGCGCGATGAAAGCGTCCTTGTAGGGCGGTTCCATCTTTTCGGCCTTGCGTGCGGCACCGGTGAAAAGCGAGCGCGTGCCGGAAATGTCATAATTGATCCGGGTGCCCGCTTCGCCTGCGGTTTTCTGGTCCCGCATCAGCATCAGGTCCGAGCGGAGCGCGGCATAGGCGCTCTCGTCGATCTCCGACCCTTTGGGGTGCTCATCGAACCATTGCACCAGCGCCGGTGCGTTTTTCGAGAACCCGTCGTTATAGATGGATTTGAACAGCATCTGTCCGATCGGAACGATGAAGCTGATCATGATGAACAGGAAAAGCGGCGCCACCAGCATCAGGGCGCGGCGGCGGCGAACCGCAAGCGAGGCGGCCAGGGCGGCCTTGAGCGGGCGGCCATCCGCAGTGGTGAGCGGCCCGGTAGGAATCTGGGAGGAGGCGTCGGTCATTCGGTTCCCCGATCAACAAAAATGTTGCCGCCGCAGGGGATGCGGCGGGGAGATCGGGCGGGGGGTGCCCCCGCCCGGGGTGGTCAGACGATCAGCTCGCCAGCCAGGCGTTGAACTTCTCGTTCAGCTCGGTGTCGTGATCGGCCCAGAAGGTCGGGTCGGTCCAGATCGGCGCGGTCATGTTTGCCGGGTTGGTCGGCATGTAGGGCGCCATCTCGGTCTTGCCGTCCTGATACAGGCCGACGAGCGCGTTCGACGATTTGCGCGCCGGACCGTAGGAGATCCATTTCGCCTGATCGGCAAGGCGCTGGGTGTCGGTGGAGAAGGCGAGGAACTTCATCGCATCTTCCTTGTGCGGCGCGTCCTTCGGGATCACCCAGAGGTCGTAATCCATGTAGGAGCCGTCCCAGATGGTGCCGAAAGGTTTGCCTTCGGCAACTTCGGCGGCGAAGAAGCGGCCGTTATAGCCGTTCGTCATCACCACTTCACCATCGGCAAGCAGCTGCGGCGGCTGCGCGCCGGCTTCCCACCAGACGATGTCGCCCTTGATCGTGTCGAGCTTGGCAAGCGCGCGTGTCACGCCCTCGTCGGTGCCCAGCACGTCATAGATGTCTTCCGGCGCCACGCCATCGGCATAGAGCGCAAGCTCGAGCGTGCGCTTGGCCGATTTCAGCAGGCCGCGCTTGCCCGGATATTTGGCGGTATCGAAGAAATCGCCAACCGTGGTGGGCGGGGTGTCGCCGACCTTGGTCTTGTCATAGGCGATCACGGTCGCCCAGACGATGTTGGCCACCGCGCAATCCTGAATCGCGCCGGGCACGAAATCTTCGGTCGCGGGGGTGCCATCGGGGGCGGGGGGCAGGATCGACGGGTCGATCTCGGCCAGCAGGCCCTCGTCGCACATCTTGATCGCGTCCGAGAGTTCCACGTCGGCGAGGTCGATCGAGACGTTGCCCGCTTCCGACTGGGCTTTCACCGGGGCGGCGGGGTTGTCGGCGTCGATCGAGTTGATCTTGATCCCGGTCTCGGCGGTGAAGGGCTTGTGATAGGCCTCGACCTGGCTGACCGTGTAGGCGCCACCCCAGGACACCACGTTAAGCTCTTGCGCTTGCGCAGCGAAGCCCGTGGCGACCAGAGCAGTGCTCAGGACCAGAAGTTTCTTCATTTTGTTACTCCCTTGTTGATGAGTTTGTCGTCGTGATGCGTGCGGATGTGCCCCCGCTTTGCATCTGTCTGCTGTCTCCTTGCGCATCGGGCGCCTGCTCTTTGTCAGGGCTTGCCAGATGCCGGCAGATCCTCGGCCCGGGGCGCCGCCACCGGCGCGCCGGCAGCGGCCCGGGCCGCAGTCTTACATCGGATCGAGCGCGCGCGCGTCCGCCGGGTGCCAGCCAATTTTGAGCCGTTCACCGGGGGAGAGCTTGGTCTGACCGATGGTATTGCGTGATTTCATCACGAAATCCGTGGTTCCGGCAACCCGCATCCGGGTGCGGAAGATGTCGCCCATGTAGATCACTTCGAGCACTTCGGCTTCGATCATATGCGCGCCGGGCGGCATCATCTCTGCCTTGAACTCGACCCGTTCGGGGCGGATCGACACCAGCGTCTGCTGGCCCTTGTGGCGGATGTTGACCGGCGTTGCGTCGATCAGTTCCCCCGTTTCAAGCCGCACGAGGCAATGCTCCTCGCTCAATTCCTCGACCGTGCCGGGCAGCTTGTTGTTCTCGCCGATGAACTGCGCCACGAAGCTGTTTTTCGGGCGCTCATAAAGCTCATCGGGCGGGGCAAGCTGCTGGATCCGGCCATCGTTGAACACGGCCACCCGGTCCGACATCGTCAGCGCTTCGCCCTGATCATGCGTCACATAGACCACGGTGATCCCGAGCGTCTCGTGCAGGTGCTTGATCTCGAACTGCATATGTTCGCGAAGCTGCTTGTCGAGCGCGCCGAGCGGTTCGTCCATCAGCACAAGGCTCGGATCAAACACCAGCGCACGGGCAAGCGCAATCCGCTGCTGCTGGCCGCCCGAAAGCTGGGCCGGGCGGCGGTTGGCAAATTTGCCCATCTGCACCATGTCGAGCGCGCGCATCACTTTCGCCTCGCGCTCAGACTTGCCGAGCCCGCGCACTTCGAGCGGGAAGGCGAGGTTTTCGCCGACCGTCATATGCGGGAACAGCGCGTAATTCTGGAACACCATGCCGATGCCACGCTTGTGCGGCGGCATCTCGTTGATGTTCGTCCCGTCAAGCAGGATGCGTCCATTCGTCGCCGTCTCGAAGCCCGCCAGCATCATCAGGCAGGTGGTCTTGCCCGAGCCCGAAGGGCCGAGCATGGTCAAAAATTCGCCTTTGGCGATGGACAGGTTAAGATCTTTGACGACGAGGGTTTCGCCATCATAGCTCTTCTGGACATGATCAAAGACGACGAAGCCTTCGTCGGTCGGTGCAGCAGTCAATGCGGGCTCCCCGTGGTTTTTCTGGTTCGTTTGCTCCCGTGAGGCAACTAAAACAGCGCCTTCGAGATATTTCAACAGTCATTTCCGACAGGCTGTCACAGAGTTCCGACCTGCGCGGGCAGGCTTTGGAAACCGTCCGAATGCGTCTTCTCGCGGACAATGTGCGACCAGTTCAAACATGTCGCACGATCAATTTCTTGGCGCCTTAAAAACGGGGCTGCCGGGGGGGAATAGCACTCTGCGACACTTTTGCACCCCCAGAGCACCTGAGCGAGCTGCGGACGGGTGCGAATCAGCTGTGCGCAGGCGGTTTTGTCGAGCCCCGAGAGGCCCTGACGACCGGGCCAGAAGCTCTCGACCCAGAGCCCCGCAACCGAAATCACCGCGTGCCGGGGCAGGAGCAAATGATGATAGCGCACCACCGCGCCGGGCCTTGCCATCCCGCGCATCACCCGCGCGCCGCCCCAGCCGGTTGCCGCCAGATGCCCGGCCCGGGCAAGCGCGCCGCGGCCCTCGGGCACCAGGATCGCATGCAGCGCCGAAAGCCGCACGGGGGCGGTGTTGCCCAGTTGCCCCGCGCCGATCTCGATCGGCACGCGCCGCGGATCGGCTGCCATCTCCGCGCCGGAAACCGTGCGCACACCCGCCCAGAGCACCGGTTCTGCCCTGCCGGCGGCGGTCAGCACCAGATCGCCGGGCTGCAACTGCTCGACCGGCACCGGGCCGCGGGGCGTCTCCACCGGGCTGCCCGCAACGAGGCAGGGGATGCCCATCTTGTGCAGCATCGGCGCCTTTTCGACCGTGAGCGGGTCCACGCCAAGCAGCGTCACCGATGTGCCATCGGGGAAGGTCAGCACGGCATTCCCCGAGCCGTCATTCCCGACCGTCACATCCCAGGCATTGACGGGATTGCCCTCTGCGTCGGTCAGGCCGCTGACATCGAGCTGATCCGTGGTCAGCCCCGAAACCAGCGTCATGTCGAAATCGGTGACGGTGTCGGTGCCGTCCCCGTCCGACATCACATAGGTATCGGCGCCGGTGCCGCCGGTCAGCGTATCTGCGCCGGTGCCGCCCGTGATCGTGTCATTGCCCGCGCCTGCAAAAATGCTGTCATTGCCGTCGCCGCCGGTGATCAGGTTCGATCCGGCGCCGCCCGTGATCGTGTCATCGCCGGCGCCGCCGTCAAGCGTGTCATTGCCGGTCGTGGTGGAGCCGACAAGGCTGTCATTGCCCGCGCCGCCTGAGAGGCTGTTTGCCCCGGTTCCGGCAATCAGCGTGTCATTCCCCTCACCGCCCAAAAGCGTGGAATTGCCCGCGCCGCCGTCGATGTAATCATCCCCCAGCCCGCCATCGACCACATCATTGCCGCTGACGGAATAGATCGTGTCATTGCCCGCGCCCGCAAGGACGCTGTCATTGCCGGAGCCGGTGGTGATGCTGTCACCGAAGGCCGAGCCGGTAATGGTATCATCGCCCGCGCCGGTGCTGGCGATGATCCCGCTGCCCGAGGCGGTGCCGTCGAAAGTGTCGGCGTAAGCGGTGCCGTCGATGGTCTCGATCTCGGAGAAGGAGTGGACCGTCGGGTCGCCGCTGAAGGTGATCGTGCCGGTCTCGACGCCGGTCCAGGTGACTGTCGCGCCAGCCCCCGACAGCAGGACCGTGTCCGTGTCGGTGCCGCCCTCGCCGCCCCAGATCGTGGTGGAACCTTCGCCAAAGTTCAGAAGGAACGTATCGGCATCATTGTCGCCATAAAGCAGGTTTGCCCCGGTGCCCCCGGACAGCGTATCATTGCCCGCACCGCCAAAGATCGTGTCGTTGCCTGCCTCGCCGTAAAGAAGGTCATTGTCGAGGCCGCCAAGGATCGAATCCGCGCCATCGCCGCCCCAGATTGTATCGGCGCCATCGCCCCCCCAGATCGTGTCGCTGCCGGTTCCGCCATAGACGAGATCGTTTCCCGCCTCGGCATGCAGCTGGTCATCGCCATCCCCCCCGTAGATCGTATCCGACCCGCCGCCGGTGAAGACCGTATCGTTGCCGGTGCCGGCATCGACGAAATTGCTGTAGGTCTCGGCCAGAACGCCCGCTTTGTCGTCGATGTAATCGTTGCCATCGCCGCCATAGACAGTGTCATTGCCAAAACCGGAATAGATCGTGTCATCGCCCGCACCGCCAAGGATGCAGTCGGCGCCCGAGCCGCCAAGGATGCTGTCATTGCCCGCTTGCCCGTCGAGGGTCAGCCCCGAGCCATCGGCCGCGGCATTGATCGTATCCCCTTGGGCGGAGCCATAGATCGCCTCGATATTGTCGAACGTGACCGTGTTGAAACCGTCTGTCGCCGTGCCGTCTTCCCAATCGGTGTAGGTGACAGAGATGCCGGGGCCGACGAAATACGAGAAATCGAGCGTGTCGAAGTCGCTGCCGCCTGCGGTGGTCGTGGTGCCGCCATAAACGGTGTCATGGCCCCAACCGGCTTCGAAATAGAACCGGTCCGCATCGGCGTCCCCGTAAAGGATGTCGTCGCCGGCATTGCCGGCCATATAGTCGGTGCCATCGCCGCCGTGGAGCGTGTCGTTCTCGGTGCCGCCAAGGATGATGTCCGTGCCGGCGCCGCCGTCGATCGAGTCGCTCCCCGCGCCCCCCTCGATGCAATCATTGCCGGTGCCGCCGAAGACAGTGTCGTTGCCGTCTTCGGCATAGATCGTGTCATTGTCGGCGCCGCCATCGACGTAATCGTTGCCCGCCCCGGCATAGATCGTGTCGTTGCCTGCGTCGCCATAAAGCGTGTCGTTGAAAACGTAGCCGCTCGAGCCGTTGTAATCGTCGATGTAATCGTTGCCGTCGCCGCCATGAACGAAGTCGCCGCCGGTGCCGAACTGAATGGAATCGTTGCCGCTGCCGCCATAAATCGTGTCCGACCCGGCGCCGGTGGTGATGGTGTCGTCGCCCGCCCCGGCAAGGATCGAGTCATTGCCGGTGCCACCGGTGATCGTGTTGACAAGGTCGGGGTCGAAGGTGGTTGAGGCGAGCGCGCTGTAATTGACCGGTGAGACGAAATCGTCATTGGTGGTCACAACATAATGCACGCCCGGCGTCAGCGGAGCCGAGGTGACGGTGCCAACAACCACGTTGTTGACCTCAAGCACATAGAGCTTGATCGTGCTGCCGTCCGGCGCCGTGAAACCGAGGGCCGACTCGATGTAGACTTGGCCCCAGTGAGTGAGCGTGCCGGATGGATCGCGGACCTCGATGGTCTGGGTCCAGTCATCCCCGAAGTTGTCGAAGCTGTTGTCGCCCGAGAGGGTGGTGTCGTCGGGGTCGGTGAAGGTGTAGGTGGTGCTTCGGGTTGAGGCGTCCCAGGCCGGATCGAGCATGAACCCGGACCCGACGTTCAGCGTGCTCCCGCCGCCGTCGATCAAAAGATCCTGCCCGTTGAACCCCTGGAGAACCCAGGTTGTCATAAAAGCTCCCAGCCCAAGGCCCAGTTTCGCGTCGTTTCAGGGGGGCGTGTTTTGCACCGGGTCCCCCGCCTGCGAGAATGCGCATTGCATCTGAAGGGGCGGTTAATGCGGCCCAGAAATGATGCGTCAATTTGCCGGTTCCGGGCTGCGAAAGGGGCAGGGCGGGCGCGCCCGCCGTCAGGCGTATCAGGGCAGGATCGAGAGCCAGAGCGAGATCGTCAGGATCGAGCCTGCGGTTGCCACGAGCACGCTTGAGGCGGCAACCCGGCGCGCCGCGCCATACATGTTGGAGAACAGATAGGCGTTCACGCCGGGCGCCATCGCCGCGGTGAGCACGGCCGAGCGCAGCGCGGGCGTGCCAAGATCGAACACGAAACGGCCAAGCCCGTAGGCGATGGCCGGGTGCACCAGCAGCGACAGCATGGTGACCATGGCAATCGCGCGCCCGTCGCCCTCGGGGCGGTAACGCACCAGCACGCCGCCAAGGCCAAAGAGCGCCGCGGGCAGCGCCGCGCCCGCGATCATGTCCATCGCCGACCAGACCGGGGCGGGCAGTGCCATGCCGGTGAGCGCTTGCCCCGCCTGAATCGTGAAGCCCGTCAGGATGCCGATCACGAGCGGCGTGCGCAAAACGCCGATCAGCGCATTGAGCCCGACCCGGCTCAGCCCCGCGCCCGTGCCATGGCTGCGCACGGCCTCCATTGCGACAATGCCGATGGCGTAGAGAAACGGCGAATGGATCGAGATGATGGCGAAGTTGCCGGAAAGCGCATCATGCCCATAGGCGCGCTCGGTGATCGGGATGCCGAGGAGGAGCGAGTTGGAGAACAGGCAGGCAAAGCCGATCGCCACCGCATCCGGGCCGGTGCGTCTGAGCCAGAGCCGTGCCGCGCCTGCGCCGATGACAAAGGAGATCAGCGCGCCCGCGTAAAAGCTCACCATCAGCCCGAAGTCGTAGCTTGCGCCAAGGTCGAGCTTGGCAATCGAGCGCGCGAGCAGCACCGGCACGGCAAAGTTCTGCGCAAAGCGCATCAGCCCCTCGACCGCGCTTTCGGAAAAAAGCCCTTTCCACGCAACGATATAGCCGAAGCCCAGCACGAGGAAGACGGGCAGGATGACGTCGATCAACGCGCTCATGGCGCGGCCATCTCAAGCACCATGCCGTCATAGGCGGCGCGGATATGCGCAGGGGTCTCGGCCTCGACATCGCTGTGATCAAGGTCGATATGCATATTGGTGAGCACGGCGGTTTTCGCCCCCGCGCGCGCGATCCATTCCAGCGAGAGCGCCAGATGCGCATGGCTCGGATGCGGCTTGCGGCGCAGCGCATCGAGCACCCAGCAGTCAAGCCCTTCGAGCGCGGCCCAGGCGGGCTCCGGGATCGCCGAGACATCGGGCAGATAGGCAAGCCCCCCCACCCGGAAGCCAAGCGCCGGGATATTGCCGTGCTCGACCTCAAAGGGAATGAAATCGAGCCGCCCCCCGGCGCCATCCACGCCAAAGGGCCCGGTGATCTCGTGCAGATCGCAAATCGGCGGGTAGTCGCTGCCTGCGGGCTGCACGAAGGCATAGCCGAAGCGGTTGATCAGCGCATCCGTGGTGGGCGCATCGGCCCAGACCGACAGCCGCGCGCGCATGTTGAAGGTGATCTGGCGGATGTCGTCGAGCCCGTGCAGGTGATCGGCATGGGGATGGGTGAAGGCCACCGCATCGAGTGTGCCGATCCCGGCGCGCAACAGCTGCTCGCGCATATCGGGCGAGGTATCGATCAGCACCCGGGTGATGCCCGCGGCGCCCACGCGTTCAACGAGCATCGAGCAGCGCGTGCGGCGGTTTTTCGGGTTTTTCGGGTCACATTCGCCCCAATGCCCGCCGATCCGCGGCACGCCGCCCGAGGAGCCGCAACCGAGGATGGTGAAGCGGAGCCGGTCAGCCATGGCAGGCCTTTGCGAAAAGCCGCTCGAAATTGGCGGTGGTGGCAGCCGCGAACTCCTCGAAGCTCAGGCCAAACACCTCGGCGCCGACCTTGGCGGTATGGACGGTGAAGGCCGGCTCATTGCGCCGCCCGCGATGCGGCGGCGGGGCGAGATAGGGGCTGTCGGTCTCGACGAGCACGCGCTCCAGCGGCACCTTGGCGAAGATCTCGCGGATCTCGCCGCTTTTGGGGAAGGTGGCGACGCCCGACATCGAGAGATAGAAGCCAAGCTCGATGGCCGTTTGCGCAAGCGCCGCGCCCGACGAAAAGCAATGCATCACACAAGCATAGGGCTTGCGCTTCATGCCCTCGGTCAGGATCGCGGCCATATCCTCATCGGCGGCGCGCGAATGGATGATGAGCGGCAGCCCGGTCTCTTGCGCAGCCTCGATATGCAGGCGCAGCGAAACTTTCTGCACCTCGGCGCTGTCGGCGGTGTAATGGTAATCGAGCCCGGTCTCGCCGATGCCGACGAATTTCGGATGCCGGGCGAGGGCGACAAGCTCTTCGACCGTCGCCATCGGCTCCTCGGCGGCGCTCATCGGATGCGTGCCCGCAGCCCAGAACACGCCCTCATGGGCCTCGGCAATCGCGCGCACCTGCGGCACGGACCGCAGCCGGGTGCAGATCGTCACCATCCGCGTCACGCCTGCGGCCTTGGCGCGGGCGATCACCTCGGGCAGTTCCGCGCTCAGTTCGGGGAAATCGAGATGGCAGTGGCTGTCGACGATACGGGGCAGGGTGGTCACGTCTCTCTCCTGCCGCTAGGGGGCGGCGTTGATTGCCAACACCATATCCATGACCAGCGCGGCGGGGTCAAGATTGACCGCCTTGCCGTGACGCGCGCGCGCGCCCAGATCCTGATGCAGCCCGGCCCATTTCAGTGCGGCCGCGCCATCGGGGGAGAGCCGGGCCATCAGCTTTGCCTCGCCCGGCGCCGCCTCGGGCATCGGCGGGCCGGTCAGCCCCGCGCGCGCGAGCCGGGACAGGAACAGGTCGATCAGCCGCAACATCAGATCAAACCGCGGCTCATTGGCCCGCCCGGTCACCGATTCCGCCAAGGCCCAGGCGCGGGTGCGCTCCAGCCGCGGCAATGAGCCGAAAAGCGTCACGAGCGCAGCATAGCTTTCAAGCCCGTCGAGGTTGATCAGCCGCAGCGCCTCTCCCACCGAGCCGCCCGCAAGCGCCGAGAGCGCAAGGGTTTGCTCTGCGCTCACCTCTGCCTCGGCGGCGCTGAGGGCCAGCGCGAGCTCTTCGGGCGGCAGGGTGGTGAGCCGCAACTCGCGGCAGCGCGAGCGGATTGTGGGCAAAAGCCGCGCAGGCTGGTGCGTGACGAGCAGAAAGGTGACAAGCGGCGGCGGCTCTTCGAGCAGTTTCAAAAGCGCATTGGCGCCCGCGGTGGCAAGCTCGTCGGCGGCGTCGATCACCACCACGCGGCGCCCGCCATCCGCCGCGGAGAGATGCAGGAAGGAGGTGAGCTTGCGCACTTCCTCCACCCGGATATCCTCCGAAAGCGCGCTTTTGGTGCTGTTGAGCCCACGTTTGAGATGAAAGATGCGCGGTTCCGCCTCGGCCAGGATGCGGCGGCACACCGGGTGCTCGGGGTCGGCGTCAAGGCTGCGCGGCGGTTCGGGGGCGCCAAAGAGCCCGCCGCCCTCTTCAAGCGGCTGCGTGAGCAAAAACCGCGCGATGCGCCAGGCGAGCGTGGCCTTGCCCACGCCGCGCGGGCCGGTGAGCATCCAGGCATGATGCAGGCGGCCAGAGGTGAAGGCCTCCAGAAAGGCTTGTTCGGCGTGCGCCTGCCCGTAAAGCCGCGCGGTCTGGCGCGGATGCGGCGCGCCCTCGACCGCGGTCGGGTCCGGGAAGTCGGTCGTGCTCATCCGGCGCGCGCCGCAAGCGCTGCGGTGGCGAGCGCGCACACCTCGGCGGCAACGATCTTGGCCGGGCGGGCGCCGTCGATCACCCGAAACCGGGGCGCAAATTCCTTGGCGAGCGCGAGAAACCCCGCCCGCATGCGCGCCTGCATGCCAAGCCCCATATCCTCGAACCGCTCCTCATGGCCCTGCCGCCCCTTGGCGCGGGAGAGCCCCACCGCGGGGTCAATGTCGATCAGAAAGGTGAGGTCCGGCTCTTGCCCGATCATCAGCCGGTGCAGCGCATCCACCTGGGCGCGCAGATCCCCGCGCGAAAGCCCCTGATACATCCGGGTGCTGTCTGCGAAGCGGTCGCACACCACAACCTTTCCGGCAGCAAGCGCGGGGGTGATCGTGCGTTCCAGATGGTCGCGCCGGGCGGCGGTGAAGAGAAGGATCTCGGTCTCGGCAGACCAGCGCTCGGGATCGCCCTGCAACACAAGCGCGCGAATTTCTTCTGCGCCGGGGCTGCCGCCGGGCTCGCGCGTGCGCACGACACTGTGCCCCGCCGCCCCGAGTGCTTCCGCAAGGAGCCGCGCCTGGGTGGATTTGCCCGATCCGTCGATCCCCTCGAAGGTGATGAACATCGCTCAGCTGCTGGCGGTCATCGCCACGGCGCGCTCAAAGAGCCGCAGCGCCGCGGAGGTGAAGCGGGTCACAAAGCCCCCCGCCGGCACCTCTGCTTCCGCCACCAGCGGCACCACGCGCGGCGCGTCAAACCCCGGCACCGAGATCTCGAGCTGCCCGACCGTGGCGCCCGCCGCAACCGGCGCGGTAAGCGGCGCCGCAAAAACCGCCTCGGCGGTCACGCCGGCCGCCGCGCCCGCAGGCAGGAGCAGCGCGACATCTTCTGCCGGAACCAGTCCGACGCGCGACTGCGCGCCAAGCCAGACCGGCGCCTCGGCGAGCCGGGTGCCCTTTTCGGCCACGGTTTTGAGCACGAATTGCCGGAACGCCCAGTTGGCCACGGCCTCCGCCTCTTGCGCGCGCTCCGCCTCCGAGCCAAGCCCCGAGAGCACGAAGACGATGCGGCGGTTGCCCATCACCGCAGAGCCGACAAGGCCGTAGCCCGCCTCTTCGGTATGGCCGGTTTTCAGCCCGTCGGCGTGCCAGTCGGCAGCGGCGATCTTCAAAAGCGGGTTGCGGTTGTGCGCATTCGCGGGGGCGCGGTTCTTGTAGTTGAAGGTTGTCTCCGCAAAGAGCGGATAATATTCGGGAAATTGCGTGATGATGCGCACGGCGAGCACGCCCAGATCATGCATAGACATGCGCTGGTTCGGATGCGGCCAGCCCGAGGCATTGGCAAAGCTCGATTGCGTCATGCCAAGCTGCGGCGCGCGTTCGCTCATCCGTTGCGCAAAGGCCTCTTCGGAGCCCGCAAGCCCCTCGGCCACCACCACGCAGGCATCGTTGCCCGAGTTGATCGCGATCCCCTGCATCAGATCGCGCACCGTGGGCCGGTCCATCTCGTTCAGAAACATCGTCGAGCCGCCCATCTGCTTGGCGCGCGTCGAGACGGCGAAGGTGGTGTCCATCGTCACCCGGCCCTCGCGCAGCGCCTCGAAGAGCAGGTTCAGCGTCATCAGCTTCGACATCGAGGCGGGCGGCAGCGCCACATCGGCGTTCTTTTCCAAAAGCACCGTCTGCGTTGTCAGGTCATAGACCCAGGCCGCGCGGGCGCGCGTTTCAAACGCGGCGGCGGGCAGCGCGGCAAGAAGGGCCGCGAGCAGCAGGACGAGGCGAAGGAACGGTTTTGCAAAGGTCATCGAGCGGCGGGCCTCACTTCGAAACAGGATAGGCATCGGCATAGCCGACGGATTTGATCTTGCGGATCAGCGCGTCGCGGTCCGAGCGGGAGGTGGCGGGGCCGGCGACGACGCTCCAGAACGTCTTGCCCTGGCTCTTTTCGGTGCGGATCGTGGCGATCACGCCCGCTTTGGAAAGCTGCTCGGAGGCGCGCTGGGCATTGGCTTCGGTGGAGAAAATGCCGATCTGCACGAACATCTTGGTGCCTGCCGCCGGTTTGGCAGGGGCGGGTTTGGCGGGGGCCGGTTTGGCGGCGGGCGGGGCGGCTTCTGCGCTGGCAATCGCGGCCCCCGCGCGCGCGGCGAGATCGCCTGCCGGGCGCGGCGGTGTGGCGCCTCCGGGCGGCGCCGCGATCGGCGCGGCGGCAATCTCTTCGGCGGCGGGCAGGCTGCCCGATGCCGTGTCCGGCGCGGCGGTCTCGGGCGCCTCTGCAGCCGCTTCCTCGCGGCGCAACGCAACGACAGAGAGCTTGGAGGGCGCGCCCGCCAGCACATCGAGCGCGGCAGCGGCATCGGAGGAGATCTGAAGTTTCGGCCCCGGATTGTCGCGTTCGCGCCGGAACAGCGCACCGATCACGAATTTGCCGTTCGCGGTGTTGCGAATGATCACCCGCTCGGGATCTTTCACGCCCGGATGCGCCACCCAGACGCCGCCCAGCGAGGGCCGCCCGTCCCAGAGCCCGTCTTCCTCGACCGAGAACACCTCGGGCGCCTCGACATCGCGTTCGACGAGCCGCGCGGAAGTGGCCTCGGGCACGGCGCCGCTCTCGTCTTTCGGCGCGCCTTTGAGAAAACCGAAGGGCTGGGTGCCCTCCTGGCAGCCGGCGAGCGCCGCCACGGCAGCGACAGCCCAGACCCAGCGGATCGAATGCGACATGCTCCAGAGCCCCTTTTTGGCGCCGGTGCGCCCCCTGACCCGCGCCCGGCTCACATTATTCTTCCGCAGCGGCAGGCCGCGGACGTTCGGAGCCAGCTTACAGGTTCCGATCCGGCAAGAAAAGCCGCCCGGGGGCGCGGGGCGAGTTTTCGTCACGCCGAGGCTTTCAGAATCGCGTGAGAGCGGCTAGGGCGAGCGGATTGGAAGTGTGGCCGAGTGGTTTAAGGCTCTGGTCTTGAAAACCAGCGAGGGGGAGACCCCTCCGTGGGTTCGAATCCCACCGCTTCCGCCACCTTCCGCGCGCCATGGATTTTGATTTGAAATCAATGCCGTGTAGGAATGGCAATCGCCCTTCCCACACATGTCGTGACTCATCTCTTTGCCCCGATAACTCTTGGAGACTTCAACAGATGCCTTCGTTTCGGGATGTCCTGAGCTGCAAGCACCGCGCTGACGTTCTCGAAAGCAGGCTAAAAACTGGTGGAGACATTGGCCGCACTGGCGAGCGGGCGCCCAGGACGTGATCCGCTCGCCGAAGGAAGTGGGTCATCTGCGCCGCGACCCGACTTCGGATCAGGTCACCCGACCCTCTCGTTCAGAGCGCCTTGCCCGGAGGGTGTGGCGCCCGAAGGGGCTTGTTGCGGCGGACCGCCGCCGGACACTCCGGGGGTCATGCCCGCCCGTTCCGACGGATCGGAGGCGCGCAGCGGGTGAAACGCCATGGGACCGCCGCGGGCCCCGCCACCGATGACAAGGAGATGTCGGTGTGACGAGGCCAATGGCTCATCTGCGTCCCTTCCGCCGCGCCCGCAGTCGGCGGAGGAGGCGCCCAAGGCCGCCCGCCAAGCCGCGATCTGCGGTGGTGGCGGTGGCTTTGGGGCGCGGTGTTGCGTCGCCGCGCCGGGGGAGGCGGCTTTCGCCGCGGGTCAAAAGCCGGATCAGGTCGGGGTCGATGCGTCCGTCAAGCATGGCCGGTCTGCGACGCGGTCAGTGCAACAGAATGGCGGCCACCAGCCCGCCCCAGCCGCCGAGCAGGGCGGCGAGGGTCAACCAGTCGTGCCAGAGCGGCGCGCGCTTGAAGAGCTGCTTCATGCGGTTTTTCCTCCCCGCTTTTGCCGGGGTTTCCGGGCCAAAAGCTGGTCGCGCAGGGCCTTGCCGAGGGGCCAGGGGCCAAAGCCTGCCGCAAGGTTGATATGCCCGACCGCGCCCAGATCGACGAGGTTGGCGCCCCAGGCTGCCGCCAGCTCCGCCGTGCGCTCATAGCGCATCCAGGGGTCGTTGCGGCTGGCCACAAGGGTTGTGGGGACGGGCAAGGGGTGCCGGTCGGGGGTGTCGAAATGCCCGATCCGCCTTGCGCCTCTTGTATCGGCCGGCGCCACAAGCAGCGCGGCGCTGACCTCGATCTGTGGCCATTTCGCAATCAGCCGCGCGATCAGCACCGCGCCCAGACTGTGGCCCACCAGCACTGCGCCCGGATGCTGCAGCACCATTCCAGCCAGTTCAGCCTCCCAGGCCTCGGGCACCGGATGGGCCGGATCGGGCAGGTCGACCATCAGGGCGGTCGGGTCGGTGGCGGCCCACCAGTCTTGCCAATGCGGCGCAGGCGAGCCGTCCAGGCCGGGAACGAGCAGGGTCTTGATCATGGAAGCCTCCGTTCAGGCGGATCGTGGTCCATAATGTCTACCACGTGCGTCGTGATTGTGCGTTCCAAAGACCGGCGGAGAAAGAGAAGAAACCGGCTCTTGTGCGACGGCGGGCGGCGGTTTCGCTCTCACCAGCTCTTGGTGTCGATCGGGTAGGCGGTGGTGTGGCGCAGCCGCTCCATCGCGAAATGCGAGGTGATGTTGCGGATCGGCACGGCATCGGTGAGGCGGCGATAGAGCAGGTCATAGGCCGCCATGTCGGGGACGGCGACGCGCAAAAGGTAATCCATTTCGCCCGCCATGCGCCAGACCTCCATGATTTCGGTCAGCTTCGCCACCTCGGTGGCAAAGGTGTCGCGCCAGTCGGCCCCGTGATCGGGGGCCTCGATCGCCACGAACACCGTCAGCCCGAGCCCAAGCGCCTGCGGATTGGCGAGAGCCACCCGCTTTTCGATCACCCCGGCTGTTTCGAGCTTCTGGATCCGCTTCCAGCACGGCGTCTGCGACAGGCCCACCCGGTCGGCAATCTGCGCCACTGGCAAGGTCGCGTCGCGCATCAATTCGGCAACGATCTTGCGGTCGATCAGGTCAAGCTCTGCCATGCTATCCTCTGGGATTGGGGATGATGTGGCCAGCATGACAATAAAATACGAAATGTCCACAAGGATTGTAGATATTTATTCTCCCCCGCTTGCGACCCGGGCGAAAGCGGAAATCCCGACCGGATCGCTGTTGATTTGTGCGTTCCGGCCCCGTAATCCTGCCCGATGATCACTCAAAAGATGAAATACGCCCTCAAGGCGCTTCTGGAACTGGCCGACGAAGCCGGGCGTGAGGCGCCGCAGGCGCTGACGATCGAAGAGATCGCCACAAGGTCGGGGACGCCGAAGCGGTTTTTGGAGCATATTCTTCTCGATCTGCGCAAGGCCGGGGTTGTCAGTTCGATCCGGGGCCGTTCGGGCGGCTACGCATTGCTCAAACCGCCGACAGAGATATCGATCCCTGACTTGCTGCGCCGCATCGACGGGCCGATTGCGCCCTTGCCGTGCCTGTCGCGCACCGCCTATCAGCCCTGCGACGATTGCGCGGATGAGGCGGCCTGCCGCATCCGCAAGGTCTTTGCCGAGGTGTTCTGGTCTTATCTCGTGCTGATCGAATCGCTGACACTGGCGGACATGCTGCGCGCGGGTGGCACGGCTCCGGGCCAGGCTGCGGGCTGAAAATACTTTCGGATCAAAGGATTGACTGATTTTGCGCGGGGCGTCTGGAGATCGTTTCCCCTGTGGTCAGAGAATAATTCCCTCAAAAGACGACAAAGTTAAGCGTGAATCTTTTCTTGAAAAGACGACTTTCTGGGTAGAGTATTTGTGCAGTTGGTCCTCTGCTGCCAGAAAGGAATCGTCATGCCCCACGTCCTGCCGATCCACGCCGATCTCCGGCCTGCACCGCTGTTGCCGCTGCAGTTCGTCTCGCCGCTGCGCACGGCCGAGGCCTATGGCGTCCTGCCTCCTCCGTCAGAGGGGGGCGCGTGCGGCCCGGCGCGGCCGTCCTGGCTTTCGGACCCCGAAACCGATTGGCCCCCCGGGGCCGGGTTTGCGGTCGTGCTGATTGCCGCGCTGGTGTTTTGGGCGGCGGTTCTGGGCTGGCTCCTCGCATGATCGCCGCCGTGCCGCTTTATGCCGTGACACTGGTGGATCGCCGCACCGGTCAACCGCTTCGGGTGGGGGGCGTGGTGCAGACCGCGGTCACGCATGACCCCGCGGCCGTCAGCCGGCAGTTCCTGCGGCACCGCGATCCGCAGCCTTGGCGGATCGTTGTGCGCCCCCTGGTCGGGGCGGCCTGAGAGCCCGCCCGGACCCCGTCATCCCGCTGCTTCCCCCATTGTCCCCGCCCGTCACGGGAGGATTATGCATGTTTGCCCGAATGATGCTCGCCTTCACCACCCGTGCCGCGAGCCGCTGCGAATTGGTTGAGCATGACCTTGTCCGGCTTGCCGCAGATCTTGCGCGGCAGGGCTGGCGGCTGCGCTTTGCCGGTCCGCGCTGGGATGCGACCTGGTCGCGGGAGCGGGAGACGCTCCTTGCCTGCAAGGTGCTGGTGCTGCCCGATCCGGGGCAGGGCGGCTGGGCGCATCAACGCTGGGCAGGCCATCCCTTGCCGCCCGCGGCGGCCGGGTGCCAATGGCGGCCGCTGATCGCCGAGCGCCTGCGCCACCTTGCTCCGGGCATGGCCTGACCGGGCATGGCCTGACCCGTGCCGCCATGCCCCGCATCCCCGCCGCGCGGTTCTGATAGAGGATCGCGCGTTTTCGCGCGGCGCCCATGCTGCGATCCCGCCCTGCGAGAGCGTCAAGCCATGGACAATTGTCCCCGTGGCGCTGTTGCGCGAACGCGGCCCTGCGCGCATCGAGAGACTTCGGTCGGCCCTTTGGTGACGATGGCGTGGAGGCTCTCGCCCATCACCTGATGGGGGCAACAGGGTCGCGGCTGGGGCCATCAGGCGACCACCCGCCCGGCATGTGGCGGCAACTGTGCCGGTCTCTGCCCGCCGCCATCGCTTGCGGTTTGCCTGCGCGGCGAGCAGCGGCGCCCGAAAACCGCGCAGCCCGGCGGCAGCGGTCGCGCCCCCTCCCGCCCCGCGGCCGCAGCCGCGCGAAGCCCCTTGGCAGCCCGCGGCTCCCGGCGCAATTTCGTTATGTAGAATCACTTTATAGCGGAGGCCAAAGCATGTTCGGTGACAACGAGATCGAGGCGCTGGACCTCGGCGCGACCCGGCGCGAGGACGAATTCGGCCAGTGCTATTCGGGCGAATGTCGGGTCAACCTGCTGCCCACGCTCTACCGGCTCAACGCGCGCATCTCCGAGGCCGCGGATCTGGGCGCAACGCTGGCGCTGATCCTCGAGATGATGCGGGTGGAGATGCGGATGGACCGCGGTTCGGTGGCGCTGATCGACAGCCGGCGCGGGCAGGTGTTCATCCATGAAAGCTTCGGGCTGAGCCCCGAAGAGGAGAGCCGCGGCGTTTATGCGGTGGGGGAAGGCATCACCGGCAAGGTGGCGCAATCGGGCAAGGTGATCGTGGCGCCGCGGCTACACGAGAGCCCCGATTTCCTTGACCGCACCGGCGCTCATGCGCGCGAAGAGCGCCGCCGCGCGGCGTTTTTATGCGTGCCGATCATGCTCGGGCAACGGGTGCTGGGCACGATCGGGGGCGAGCGGTTCTATATCTCAAAACGGCTGCTGAAGCAGGATGCCGAGTTTCTGGCGGCAATCGCGCTGATGATCGCGCCGATGGTGGAGCTTTACCTGATCGCCAATGTCGAGAAGCTGGAGCTGGAGCGCGAGAACCGCGCCTTGCGCGACGCGCTGAAAGAGCGGTTCAAGCCGGGCAACATCATCGGCAATTCCAAGGCGATGATGGCCGATGTCTACGACCTGATCGGCAAGGTCTCGAAGACGCGGGCCACCGTGTTGATTTTGGGCGAAAGCGGGGTGGGCAAGGAACTCGTCGCCTCGGCCATTCACTATTCCTCGGACCGGGCGGCAAAACCTTTCGTGCGCTTCAACTGCGCGGCGATCCCCGAGACCCTGGCGGAAAGCGTGCTGTTCGGCCATGAGAAGGGCGCCTTCACCGGCGCTTTGGCGCAGCGCAAAGGGCTGTTCGAGCAGGCTGATCGCGGCACGTTGTTTCTGGACGAATTGGGCGAGTTGAGCCTTGCGGTGCAGGCGAAACTGCTCCGGGTCTTGCAGGACCGCACGCTTGAGCGGGTCGGCGGGTCGACGCGGGTGACGGTCGATGTGCGGGTGATCGCGGCGACCAACAGCGATCTGGCGCGCGCAGTGGCCGAGGGGCGGTTTCGCGAGGATCTCTATTACCGGCTCAATGTCGTGCCGATCACCGTGCCGCCGTTGCGCGAGCGCGGCGCGGATATCATCCTTCTGGCCGATCATTTCGTCGCCCGCGCCTGCGCCGCGATGGAGAAATCGGTCAAGCGCATCTCCACGCCCGCGCTGAACATGCTGATGGCCTATCACTGGCCGGGCAATGTGCGCGAGTTGGAAAACGTGATCGAGCGGGCGGTGATCCTGTCTGACGATGAGGTGATCCATGCCTGGAACCTGCCGCCCTCGGTGCAGACCGCGAAGGAAAGTGGCACGGCTTTGGGGGTGGGACTGGAGGAGAAGGTGCGGATCGTCGAGCAGGAGATGATCGTCGAGGCGCTGAAGGCGGCGGCGGGCAATATCGGGCAGGCGGCAGAGATGCTCGGGGTCTCACGCCGGGTGTTGGGGCTGCGGATGGGGCGGCTTGGCATCGAGGCGCAGCGATTCCGCGCGGCAGGCTGAGCGACCGGCCTTGGCCCACCGCGCCAACCCGACCCGGCCCCGCCCACGCGGGGCCTTTTTCGTGCCGGCCTGCGTTCGGTGGGCGACTTACCGAACGGTAACGCTTTACATAACGGTAATCGGGGCAGGGCCCAGGAGGCGCCTGAGGCTTTTAGAAAAGTTATTTAATGTCATGGTTTTGGTGGATTTTTTGCCGCGAAATCCGCCTTGGCACGCGCGCTGCTCTATCAGGGGCAGACGGCAGCGAAACGCCGTCTCCGGAGCAACCCTTCCCACGGAGACCCCAATGACTCGCAAGATCGCCATTTACGGCAAAGGTGGTATCGGCAAATCGACGACCACCCAGAACACCGCCGCAGCCCTTGCCTATTTCCACGACAAGAACGTTTTCATTCACGGCTGCGACCCCAAGGCCGACAGCACCCGTCTGGTGCTGGGCGGGCTGCCGCAGCAAACGGTGATGGACACGTTGCGCATCGAGGGCGCCGAGCGCGTCACCGTGGACAAGGTGGTCAAGACCGGCTTCAAGGACATCCGCTGCGTGGAATCGGGCGGGCCGGAGCCGGGGGTGGGCTGCGCCGGGCGTGGCGTGATCACCGCCATCGACCTGATGGAGGAAAACGAGGCCTATAGCGAAGACCTTGATTTCCTGTTCTTCGACGTGCTGGGCGACGTGGTCTGCGGCGGCTTTGCCATGCCCATTCGCGACGGCAAGGCCGAAGAGGTCTACATCGTCGCCTCGGGCGAGATGATGGCGATCTATGCCGCCAACAACATCTGCAAGGGTCTGGCGAAATACGCCCGGCAATCGGGCGTGCGTCTGGGCGGGATCATCTGCAACAGCCGCAATGTGGACGGGGAGAAGGAATTCCTTGAAGAATTCACCTCCGCCATCGGCACCAAGATGATCCACTTCGTGCCGCGCGACAACATCGTGCAAAAGGCCGAGTTCAACAAGCAGACCGTGACCGAATTCCAGCCCGAGGCCAATCAGGCGCAGGAATACCGCGAACTGGGCCGCAAGATCATCGAGAACGAGGATTTCGTGATCCCCAAACCGCTCGCGATGGATGAGCTGGAAGCCATGGTCGTCAAATACGGCCTGATGGACTGACGCGGCATCCCTGAGTTCGTGGGCGCCGCGCCCGGCGCCCTTCCCCCCTCTCGCATGGAGCAAGGCCAATGCCCTACCATGAGTTTGAAGTCTCGAAATGCATCCCCGAGCGGAAAGAGCACGCGGTGATGAAGGCGGCGGGCGAGGATCTGACCTCGTGCCTGCCCAAAGGCTACCTCAACACCATCCCCGGCACGATCTCGGAGCGCGGCTGCGCCTATTGCGGCGCCAAGCACGTGATCGGCACGCCGATGAAGGATGTGATCCACATCTCTCACGGGCCGAACGGCTGCACCTATGACACCTGGCAGACCAAGCGCTACATCTCGGACAACGACAACTTCCAGCTCAAATACACCTTCGCCACCGACGTGAAGGAAAAGCACGTCGTGTTTGGCGCCGAAGGCTTGCTGAAAAAGTCGATGCACGAGGCCTTTGACGCCTTCCCGAACATCAAGCGCATGACGGTCTATCAGACCTGCACCACCGCGCTGATCGGCGACGACGTCGACGCCATTGCCCGCGAGGTGATGGAAGAGCGCGGCGATGTCGATGTGTTCGTGTGCAACTCGCCGGGCTTTGCGGGCCCGAGCCAGTCGGGCGGCCACCACAAGATCAACATCGCCTGGCTGAACCAGAAGGTCGGCACCGTCGAGCCCGAATATCTGGGCGAGCATGTCATCAACTACGTGGGCGAATACAACATCCAGGGCGACCAGGAGGTGATGATCGACTATTTCAATAAGATGGGCATTCAGGTGCTGTCGACCTTCACCGGCAACGGCTCCTATGACAGCCTGCGGATGATGCACCGCGCCCATCTCAACGTGCTCGAATGCGCCCGCTCGGCTGAATATATCTGCGACGAGCTGCGCCAGCGCTACGGCATCCCGCGGCTCGACATCGACGGTTTCGGCTTCCGGCCGCTCGCGGATTCGTTGCGCAAGGTCGGGCTTTTCTTCGGCATCGAAGACCGCGCCGAGGCGATCATCGCCGAGGAATATGCGAAGTGGAAACCGCAGCTCGACTGGTACAAGGAACGGCTGCAGGGCAAAAAGGTCTGCCTCTGGCCGGGCGGCTCCAAGCTCTGGCACTGGGCGCATGTGCTCGAAGAGGAAATGGGCGTCAAGATCGTCTCGGTCTACACCAAGTTCGGCCATCAGGGCGACATGGAGAAGGGCGTTTCGCGCTGCGGCGAAGGCGCGCTCGCGATCGACGACCCGAACGAGCTGGAATCGGTCGAGGCGATCGGCATGCTCAAGCCCGACATCATCTTCACCGGCAAACGCCCGGGTGAGTTCGTCAAAAAACATGGCGTGCCCTATCTCAACGCCCATGCCTATCACAACGGCCCCTACAAGGGCTTTGAGGGCTGGGTGCGTTTTGCGCGCGACATCTACAACGCGATCTATTCGCCGATGCGCCAGCTTGCGGCGATCGACATCTCCGCCCCCGATGCCGCGATCACCTCGGGCTTCCGCACCGCGAAGATGAACGCCGATCTGACCGTCTCGGATGAGGTGAAGTTCAGCGAGGTGCTGCACGAATATACCGGCAAATACGATTCCATCGCCGAAGTGCGCGCCCGCAACCTCGCCTATGACGCCGCGCAAAAGGCCGCGCGCGACGCCGCCCAAACCGCTGCCGAGTGAGGGAAACCATGACCGATATCAACGAAAAACTCGATCCGCTCGTCGATTACATCATGAAGAATTGCCTGTGGCAGTTCAACTCGCGCGGCTGGGACCGGCTCAAGCAGAACGCGGGCATCCTCAGCCAGACCAGCGAGATCCTTTGCGGCGAGGAGCCGGTGCACGAAACGCCGCTTGACCGCTGCTACTGGGTCGATGCGGTGATCCTCGCCCGCGCTTACAAGGCGCGCTTCCCGTGGCTGATGGCCATGACAAAGCCCGAAATCAAAAGCCTCTTCAAGGCTTTGCACGAAAAGATCGACCATCTCACCGTTCACGGCTCGCTCAATACCGAGCTGACCGTCCCGCATTATTGAAAGGATCAGACCCATGACTTGCCAGGTCACCCAGAAGGCGCGGGAAGGCACGATCAACCCGATCTTCACCTGCCAGCCCGCCGGCGCGCAATTCGCCTCCATCGGCATCAAGGATTGCATCGGCATCGTGCACGGCGGCCAGGGCTGCGTGATGTTCGTGCGGCTCCTGATCTCGCAGCACATGAAGGAAAGCTTCGAGATCGCCTCTTCCTCGGTGCATGAAGACGGCGCGGTGTTCGGCGCGCTTGATCGCGTTGAAACCGCGGTCGAGGTGCTCTTGACGCGTTACCCCGATGTGAAGGTGGTGCCGATCATCACCACCTGCTCGACCGAGATCATCGGCGATGACGTGGACGGGCTTTTGTCGAAGCTTGAAGACGAGCTTTTGCCGACCAAGTTCCCCGGCCGTGAGGTGCATCTGATGACCGTGCATTGCCCCTCCTTCGTCGGCTCGATGATCACCGGCTACGACAAGGCGGTGCATGATTTCGTGAAGAAATTCGCCACAAAAGACGAGCCCAGCGACAAGATCAACCTGATCACGGGCTGGGTGAACCCGGGCGATGTGAAGGAGCTCAAGCATCTTCTTGAGGCGATGGAGGTGAAGGCCAATGTGCTCTTCGAGGTGGAAAGCTTCGACAGCCCCTTGATGCCGAACCTCGATCACCATTCGCATGGCTCGACCACCATCGAAGATCTGCGCGACACGGCGAACGCCAAGGGCACGATTGCGCTCAACCGCTACGAGGGGGCAAAGGCCGCCGACTATCTGCGCAAGAAGTTCAAGGTTCCCTCGGTGATCGGGCCGACCCCGGTTGGCATCCGCAACACCGATGCCTTCCTGAAATCGCTCTCGGAGATGACGGGCCAGCCGATCCCCGCCAGCCTGGTGAAGGAACGCGGCATCGCGCTCGATGCCATCGCCGACATCGGCCACATGTTTCTGGCCGACAAGCGCGTGGCGATCTATGCCAACCCCGATCTGGCGATCGGGCTCACCGAGTTCTGTCTCGACCTCGAGATGAAGCCGAAACTGCTTTTGCTGGGCGATGACAACTCGGGCTATGTGAAAGACCCCCGCGTGCTGGCGCTGCAGGAAAACGCGCCTGATCTGGAAATCGTGACCAATGCCGATTTCTGGGATCTGGAAAGCCGGATCAAGGACGGGCTCGAGCTTGATCTGATCCTGGGTCATTCGAAAGGCCGCTTCATCTCCATCGACTACAAGGTGCCGATGGTGCGCGTGGGCTTCCCGACCTATGACCGGGCGGGCATGTATCGCCATCCGGTGCTGGGCTACGGCGGCGCGATGTTTCTGGCCGAAACGATGGCCAACACGCTTTTCGCCGACATGGAGGCGAAGAAAACCAAGGAATGGATCCTCAACGTGTGGTGACGGCATCGCCATACCACTTGCCGGGCCGCCACGGCTGGCCCGGCCCTTTCCCTCATCCCCGGAGCCTTCCCATGCAGATTGCGCTTTATCTTGATGACACCGACACCCCTGTTTCGCTCACGGAGCCGGGACGGCTGTGCCTTTACGAGGGCACGGGCCAGGACTGGGCGCTGATGGAGGAATGGCCCGTCGACCTGCCGCGCACAGGCGGCATTGCGGGGCTGCGCGCGGCCGTCGAAAAGATGGTCTTCGCGCTCGCGCCCTGCACCGTGCTGATCTCGTCGGAGGTGCGTGGCTATGTCTATTCGCTGCTTCAAGAGCAGTATGGATTCAGCGTCTGGAAATCCGCGGGCTCGGCCGCGGCGATGCTCGCCTCGGTCGAAGCGGGCGAAATCGAGCGGCTCACCGCGCAGGCCCAGGCCGAGGCCTGCGAGTGTTCGAGCCAGTCGGGCTGCGGCTCGTGCGGTTCCGCCCGCCTTGTCGCGATCACGCCGCCGCCCGCGGTGCTGGCCGAGATCCGCCCCGACGGCGCGCGCTATGTCGACCTCGCCCGCGCGCTGGCAGAGGACGCCCGGCACAATTCGCGCTCGGTGCTGGGGCCAATTCTCTCGGCCACGCCGTTCCGCCCGCTCATCATCCGCATGGATCACCCGCCGCGCTGGCTCGCACGCGCGGTAAAATCGCTCGGGCTCGAACGCCACGAGGAACGCCGCGACGGCGCGCTTTTCATCACCCTCACCCAACCGGCGACCACAGAGGTCGCGCCATGAGAGAGGTGCTTGTCTTCGCTTATGGCATTGACCTCCACCCCGAGGAGATCGCGCGCTTCTGCCCCGCGGCCAAACCGCGTGCCCGCGCCACGGCGCCGGGCTGGCGGCTCGGTTTCTTCGGCTATTCACGGGTCTGGGACGGGGCCGAGGAAAGCCTGATCCCGGACCCCGACGCCACCGTGCCGGGCGTTCTCTATGCCATTGCCCCCTCCGAGGCGGAGGCGCTTGAAGCCGCGCGCGGGGTGAAGCTGAACGGCACCGGGCGCTATTTCCACACCCCCATCGATGTGGTGACCGAGGAGGGAACCCGCCTTGGCGCCGTCGCGCTGATCAAGACCGAACGGCGCGCGGAAAAGCCGCCGAGCCGCCCCTACCGCGACCGCATCGCCGAAGGTGCGGCACTGCATGGCCTCTCCCCCGAGCATATCGCCGCGCTCAAGGCGCTGCCTGCCACCGAGCCCGCCTATCCGGTGCCGATGGCCTTTGACCTGCCGATCTTTGCCGGCTCCTGCTGTTGACCCGAAAGGAAACATGATGACCGAACCGCAAGCCCCCTCCGAGCGCACCCGTCTCAAGCGTTATCACTGGCTGGCCGCCTATGACCGCGCCACCATCGACGCGATCATCGACACGGCCCTTGTCTGCCAGATCGGCTATGTGGTGGACGGCGCCCCGATCGTCACGCCGACCTGCCATTGGCGCATCGGCGATTATGTCTATTGGCACGGGTCTTCCGCCAGCCGGATGCTGCGCAATCAGGAGGCGGGCGTGCCGGTGTGCTTCTCGGTCACCCATCTCGACGGCGTGGCCTTCTCCCGCGCGGCCTTCGATCACAACATCCTCTATCGCTCGGTGATGGCCTTCGGCACAACCGAACTGGTGGCGGGAGAAGAGAAGAAAGCCGCGCTCGAGGCTTTTGTCACCCGCCTTGCGCCGGGGCTGTGGGACTATGCCCGCCCGCCGACCGAACAGGAATGGAAGGCCTCGAAAGTGATCCGCATGAAGCTCGACGAGGTCTCGGCCAAGGTCGCGGCGGGCCTGCCCGAGGAGGACGAAGCCGACATGGCGCTTGATCTCTGGGCCGGGCATGTGCCGGTGCGGATGGTGACCGGCGATCCGGTTGCCGATCCGAAACTGCGGCCCGGGATCGAACGGCCCGGCTTCGTGAGCGCTTTCCGGCTCTGAACGCGGGCTTTGGCGCCGGCTGCCCCCAAAAACGGGGTGTTCCGGGGTGGCGCCCGTAACGCAATGATTTAGAGTGATTTTGGGGCCGTTCTTGGCGGGGCCAAAGCCGCACGGCAGATCTGGGGGCCGATCGTCTGGACCATTGCCAGGGACCGCAAAAGCCCTCAGATGCTGATCGGCATGGCCGCAGGCCTCCGGGAAGAACGGCCATATCCTCGCCACGATGCTGGCGCCCGGGGCCTCTCCCCTCTCGAACAGGACACGCTTGCGAGTCAGTTGGCCCTCCCCCGCCCGCGCCGTGGGGTCGCTTGGGCGGGGGAGGGCGCCTGACGCTGCGGCCACTGATCATGCTGCCACGGAGAGATGTTCCCAGAGGATCATGGTCCCAATGGAGATCAGGGCAATGCCCCCCAGCGTTTCGGCGATCCGACCGAACCGAACGCCGATGTAGCGGCCCACCAGCAAGCCGGTTGTGCTCATCACCATCGTCGTGGCGCCAATCGCGAGCGCAATGACGAAGATGTTCACCTCCAGAAAGGCAAGGGACACGCCAACGGCCATCGCATCGATCGAAGTGCCGATTGCGGTGACGATTGTTGCCCAAAGAGACGGGGAGGGCGCCTCTTCCTCCGTCCGCGTCCAGGCTTGCAAGGCCATGTGAACGCCGACCCCGCCCAGCAAAGCGAAGGCGATCCAGTGATCCACCGCCGCGACATAGCGGGAAGCGGCAATCCCCGCCGCCCATCCGATGAGCGGGGTGATTGCTTCGACGAGGCCGAAGATGGCCCCCGTGCGCAGGGTCATGGCGAAGCTGGGACGGGAGGCCGTGGTTCCCTTGCCCATCGCGGCAATGAAGGCATCAAGCGACATGGAGACGGCCAGTACGCCGATGGAGATCGGGGACATGCATTTTCCTCAGGGCTGATCCGGGCGATGCATGGACCCCGCCCGCAGAGCCCTCTCGCCACGGTCTTGCAAAACCCATCAGGTCAGACACGCCACGCGGTATTCCGCGAGTCTGTTGACGTGCCTCCGCTGCCAGAGCGGTCGCTACTCCCCGAGGGGGCTCCTATGAAGATGCTCACGGGCAAAGTCAATTCCAAGTTGAAATTTATGGCGAGGCTCCAGAGCCATTCTTGATCAGAACCAAGAGATGACGATTGCAGCGCGCAGGATGGCGGAGAAAAATGTCTCCGGGCTGATCTTCGAAAACAGCCGCGCCCCCATGCATCGCGTGACGGAAAATCCCCCGGTCAGGCCTGCTGCAACCCGCCGATGCGTGATGCCGTGGCGGCGTAACCGAGGCGGAAAACCCGTTGGAAAACGCGCGCAACCGGTCCAGATCCCCCGATCCACTTCTCCTCCCTGCGGTCGGGTGGTGACGACCCAGAGCAGGAAGAGCAGGGGGCCGCTGCCGCCCGGACCGGTGATCGCCGTCTTGGTGCGCGGCATCAAGGGCGCGGCTGGTGCGCCGCCGCCTGTTGCGAACCGGTTGCAGGCATTTTGCGGATGCTGCACCGTTTCCGATTGAAATGATTGGCGTATTTTTGTTGACGGATTATATGGGGCCTCGTGGCGTGCCGGATCGCAAGCGATGTGGCGCCGCAAGCCCGGAGCGTGCCCGCGCGGTGCATCCGGCGCACAAGGACAACCGCGCAGAGGGCAAGGGGATGATGACAGGCTCAGGCGCTTTGGGGCCCGCAATGTCGGCGTGCCGCGCATGACCCGGGCGGCGTTTCGCGCCCTGCTGCATGCACGGCTGATGCCGCTGATCGTGGCGGTCGCGCTCTTGATGGAAACGCTCGACGCCAATGTGATCTCGACCTCGCTCCCCGAGATCGCGCGCGATCTCGACACTTCGCCGATTCATCTCAAGCTTGCGCTGACCTCCTATATGCTTGCGCTGGCGATCTTCATTCCCGCCTCCGGCTGGGCCGCCGACCGGTTCGGGGCGCGGCCCATCTTCCGCCTCGCCATCGCGGTTTTCGCCGCCGGTTCGATTGCCTGCGGGGCGGCCAATTCGCTTGAGGGGCTGGTGGCGGCGCGCGTCCTGCAAGGGATCGGCGGTTCGATGATGGTGCCGGTGGGGCGGTTGATCGTGCTGCGCACCACGCCGCGGGCAGAGCTGGTCAATGCGCTCGCCTGGCTCACCGTGCCCGCGCTGATCGGGCCGGTGCTGGGGCCGCTTCTGGGCGGGTTCATCACCACATGGTGGGATTGGCGCTGGATCTTCTGGATCAATATCCCGATCGCGGTGCTGGGCATGGGGCTGGTGACGCTGTTCATTCCGCAAGTGACCGCCGAGACCACGCGCCGGTTTGACCTGCGCGGCTTTTTGCTTTTGGGCCCCGGGCTTGGCGCGGTGCTGACGGGGGTGACGCTCGCGGGGTTGAACCTGTCTTCGCCGCTCTGGATGGCGGGGTTCACGCTCGGGGGCTGCGGTCTGATCGCGGGCTATGTCGTCCATGCCGGCAAGGTGGCGGAGCCGCTGGTGGACCTTGGGCTCTTGCGCATCCCCACCTTTCGCATTGCCGCGCTGGGCGGCACCTTCTTTCGCATCGGCGCCGGGGCACGGCCCTTCCTTTTGCCGCTGCTCTTCCAGCTCGGTTTTGCGATGACCCCGTTTCAGTCGGGCGCGCTCACCTTTGCCGCGGGGCTTGGCGCGATGACGATGAAATTCGTGGCCAAGCCGATCCTGGACCGGTTCGGATTTCGGCGCGTGCTGGTCGCGAATGCGATGATCTCTGCCGTGCTGATGCTGCTGCCGATCCTGTTCACCGCCACAACGCCATGGGGGCTGATCGTGGTGCCGCTCTTTGTTGCCGGGGTGGGCTGGTCGCTGCAATTCACCGCCATCAATGCCATTGCCTATGCCGAAGTGCCCGCAGAGCGGATGAGTTCCGCCACCTCTTTCAATTCGGTGCTGCAACAGCTTTCGGGCTCGGTGGGCATCACGGTGGCGGCCTTCGGGCTGACGGGTATGCAGGCGATGACAGGCCATGCGGCGCTTGATGCCGGAGATTTTGCCCCGGTCTTTGTGCTGATGGCGGCGGTTGCGCTGATCTCTGCGCCGTTCTTTGCCCGGCTCGCGCGGGATGCCGGGGGCGGCATGCTGAAAACGCCGCGCCCGCGCTGAGCATATCGCGCGCCGCGCTCACGGGTGTCATGCAAGCGTCATGCCGGGGCACTAGGGTCCGCCGCGATGAACCTTCGCGCGACAGACAGCCCCGCAGTGCGCCCGACCGAGGTGCCCCCGCCCGCCTTTGAAATGGCGGGTCTCTCATTGCGCCTTGGCGGCACGGCCATTCTCGAAAATGTCGATCTGCGGCTCGCGCCGGGACGGGTGTTGGCGCTGCTTGGCCCGTCCGGCTCGGGCAAGACCACGCTGTTGCGCCTTGTGGCGGGGCTTCTCGCGCCCGATCACGGCACGATCCGGCTTGCCGGGCGGGTGGTGGCCGGGCCGGGCAAGGCGCTGCCGCCCGAGGCGCGCGGGCTTGGCATGGTGTTTCAGGATTACGCGCTCTGGCCGCATATGAGCGTGGCGAAAAACGTGGGTTTTCCGCTTGAAATGCAAGGGATTGCGGCGGCAGAACGGGCCGCGCGGGTCAGCCGCGCGCTTGCACGCGTCGGCCTTGAGCGCTATGCGGAGCGCCGCCCGGCCGCGCTTTCGGGTGGCCAGCAGCAGCGCGTTGCCATTGCCCGCGCGATCGTGGCGGAGCCTGCGCTTGTGCTTTTTGACGAGCCGCTCTCCAATCTCGACCGCGAATTGCGCGAGACCATGGTGGAGGAAATCGCCGGGCTGGTGGCCGAGCTGGGCCTCACCGCGCTTTATGTCACCCATGATCACGCCGAGGCCTTTTCGCTTGCCGATGAGGTGGCCGTGATGGAGGCGGGACAAATCTCCCAGATCGCCGCCCCCGAGACGCTGGTGAGCGATCCGGCCTCCGCGTCGATTGCGCGGTTTTTGCGCCTTGGCGCGCTTTTGCCGGCGCGGCGCGGGGCAGAGGGCTGGCATCTGGCCGGTGGCGCCCGTCTTGCCCCTGCGAGCGCGGCACCGGGCGAGTGTGCAACGGTGCTCGTGCCGAGCAGGGCGCTCCGCGTGGTTCCCGCGGGGGAGGGGCATCTTGCCGCACGGGTGACGCGCACCCTTTTTCGTGGCGATGGCCACCTTGCCACGCTCGCGCTCGAGGGCGGGCACGAGATCCAGCTTTTGCTGCCCCGGCGCGCGCTGCCCGGCGAGGTTTTGGGGCTGCACCTGTGTCACGCGCGGCTGCGCTGGTTTCCGCCCTGTCCCCATCCGACTTCCCCATCAGAGAGGATCTCTCCATGACAAAAATGCTGCTTGCCACCGTGGCGCTCGCGGCCGGGCTTTCGGCCCAGGCTGCCGTGGCCGACATCACCGTTTACACCGCAGGCCCCGCCAAGCTGATCGAAAATCTCTCGGCGGGCTTCACCGCCAAGACCGGGATCAAGGTCGATGTGTTTCAGGCCACCACCGGCAAGGTGATGGCGCGGCTTGCCGCAGAGGAGGCCAATCCGGTGGCCGATGTGGTGATCTCGGCAAGCTGGGATACCGCGACGACGATGGCCGCCGAGGGCAAGCTTTTGCCCTATACCTCGCCCAATGCCGCGATGGTGCCCGATTTCCTGAAAACCGATACCGCCGTGGCGCAGGGCATTTCGGCGCTCGCGATTGCGTGGAACCCGACTTCGGGCCTGCCCAAACCCGCCGATTGGGCCGACCTCGCGACGCCGGAGTACAAAAACATGGTGACGCTGCCCGATCCGGCGAAATCGGGCTCGATGTTCGAGCTTGTTGCCGCGCTGGATGGCGCCATCGGAGCGCAGATCTTTGACGATCTTGCCGCCAATGGGGCGATCATCGCAGGCGCCAATGCCGATGCGCTCAACCCGGTCTTGCAAGGCGCCAAGGGCGCCGTTTTCGGCGCGGTCGATTACATCTCGATGGCCGCTGCCGCCAAGGGGGAAACGGTCGAGGTGATCTTCCCGGCCTCGGGCACCGTGGTGGCGCCGCGCCCGGCGATGATCTTGCAAAGCTCGCAACAGCCCGAAGAGGCGAAGCAGTTCATTGATTACATGCTCTCCGATGAGGGGCAGGAGATGGTCGCCAAGACCTTCCTGATGCCCGCGCGCACCGATGTGCCCGCCAAGCGCCCGCGCATCGACGAGCTGAAACTGCTGCCGCTCGACAGCGCCGCCGCCTATGGCGCGCGCGCCGAAACGCTGAAAGCCTTTGCCGCGAGCTTTGGCAGCTGATGCGCGGGCAAGGGGGTGCAGTGCAGGGAGGGCTGACGGCGCTGGCGCTGGTGCTCCTCACCGGGATCGTTGCCGCCCCCTTCCTCTTCATCGTCGCGCAGGCGATCTTTCCCAAAATCGGCGCGGGCTCCCTTGCCGCGCCGTTTTCCGCCTCGCTTGAGGTGCTTGGCACGGGGCGGTTGCCACAGGCCACGCTCAACACCCTGATCATGGGGGTGGGGACGGTTGCCGTCTCCGCCCTGATCGCGGTGCCGCTGGCCGCGATCCGCGCGCTTTACCGGTTGCCCGGCGCGGCGCTCTGGGATCTGGTCTTTCTCGTGCCTTTCATGATCCCGCCCTATATCGCCACGCTCGGCTGGGTGATGACGGGCCAGCCGCGCGGCTACCTGGAACAGCTCACCGGCCACAATATCGCGGGGCTCTTGTTCTCGGTGCCGGGGATCGTGATCTTGCTCGGTCTGCACTGCTTTCCGGTGGTCTATTTTGCCCTTTCGCGCAGTTTTGCCGCGATTGGCGGGCGCTTTGCCGATGTCAGCCGGGTGTTTGGCGCCGGGCCCTTGCGCGCGTTTTGGCGCGTCACGCTGCCCCTTGCCTTGCCCGGGCTTGCCGCGAGCCTGATCCTCGTCTTTGCCATGGCAATCGAGGAATATGGCACGCCCGCGGTGCTTGGCACGCGGATCGGCTTTCGGGTGCTGGTGACCGGGATCGACGAGGCGATCGGCGATTGGCCGGTGGATCTGCCCGGCGCCTCGACGCTGGCGCTGGTGCTCGTGGGCCTTGCGACCCTTGCCTATCTGGCGCAGCGCCGCCTGATCGTGCGGGGCGGGTATGAAACCACCGGCGGCCGCCCGCTCGCGGCCTCGCGCCGCCCGCTCGGCCGGGGCACCGTGCCCGCGCTGTTTCTCTTCGCCGCTGTCGCCTTTGTCTCGACCGGGGTGCCGCTTCTGGCGGTGCTCGCCACCGCAACGGCCAAAACCATCTCTGGCGGGCTCACTTTGGAAAACCTCGGGCTGCAGAACTTTGCCGCCGTCTTCGCGGCGGGCTCTGCCGCACGCGCGGCTCTCTTCACAAGCCTCTGGCTCGGGCTGGTGGCTGCGCTGGCCACCGGGCTTTTGGGGGCTTTTGCCGCCTTTGTGGTGGTGCGCACCCGCGCGCGGGGCCGCCTTGCGGTGGATCTGCTTGCCGCGCTCCCCAATGCCGCGCCGGGGGTGGTGGTGGCGCTGGGCATGATCTTGCTCTGGAACCAGCCGTGGTGGCCGGTCACGCCCTATAACACGCTCTCGATCCTTGTGCTTGCCTATGTGCTGCTGCTTCTGCCACAGCCGGTGCGCTACACCACCGCCGCGCTGGCGCAGATCGCGCCCTCGCTCGATGCTGCCGCGCGGGTGGCGGGGGCGTCAGAGCTGACAATGGCGCGGCGCATCCTGTTGCCGCTGATCTTCCCGCATCTGATGGTGGCGATGCTGCTTGTGTTCGTGGTTGCCGCGCGCGAGCTGGTGGCCTCGCTCCTGATCCTGCCGGTCGGGCATCAGACCATCGCCACTTATATCTGGCGCCAGTTCGATCAGGGTTCGGTCGGGCTCGGCATGGCAATGGCCTTCGTCACGATTTGCCTCACCACGCTTCTGCCGCTGGGCGTGCTGGTGGCGGCGCGGCGCACCGAGGATCTTGGCTAGGATCCTGGCTAGGATCTTGGCTGAGGCTCACGTCTCGCGGCGCAAGGTTTGCAGATAGGCATCGGCGAAATCGGTCTCGATCTCGACCCACATCGGCAAATGATCCGAGATCTGATGCGTGCGCCAGTCGCGGTAGCTTGCATAGGGCTTGCCAACCTCTTCCATCCGGGCGCGAAAATAGGCCTCGTCGGCGCCGCCCGGATCGTCCTCTCCCTCGCGAAACACATGTTTGAACACGTCAAACACCCCCGCATCGGAGACCGAAATCCGGGTATGCGGGCTGAAGCCGGGCGTGCCCTCCTTGCCAGTCCAGAACGCCATCTGGTCATAAAACATGTCGCGGCGCACATTCGTGCCCTCGGGGATCTCGCGGATCCGCTCGGGCACCAGAAAGCCGTTGTCTTCCAGCGCCGCCATCGTGCCATGGGCGCGCGACTTGATGTTGAAATCGCCCAAAACCATGAAATAGCTCTCCGCATCCGAATTGCCTTCGGCGGCAGCCTTCTTGCCGAGCGCGCGGGTGAGCGCGGCAATCTCGGCGGTGCGCCGCGCCATTGCGGCGGAGCCCTCCTCATTGTCGCCAAAGTAGATATGCACGGTGCAAAGCGCGAGCTTCATCCAGTCCGACTGGAAATAGACCACAAACGGCGTTCGGGCGAATTGCTGCGCGCCAAGCTCCATCTCGCGCGCGGGCCAGCGCAGCCGCACCGGGGCCGAGAAATGGCGCCGGGGCCCGGCGTGCAGCTCGAGCCGTTTGTCGGTGATGCGGTTGTTGTCCAGCGCGAAGGAAAACTCTTCTGGCGCGCCCTTGAACGCCAGCTGAACGCCCTCGGGGAGCACGATCTTGGTGCCCGCGGGCAGCGCAACCAGCGCCGCCGGGTCAATGGCATAGCGCCCGTCATCGCGCTTCTCGGAGGGGATTTTTGCGGGCGGGGCAAGCTCCGTGCCCTCGGGAAGTTCCAGCGTGATGCCCGCCGGGAAGGTCAGATCGAAACTGTCGGGCAAAAACAGCCGATCCGCATCGGAAAGGCTGATCTCACCCGCCGTGCCCTGAAACCGCACCGTGCGCGTGTCATAAAGAAACACCATCCGCTCGCCATGCGCGCTTTGCGCCATGTCGGAATCGGTCATGATCGCCTGCCAGTCCGGCCCCAGCACCCGCATCAGGCGCTTGAGGGCGCGCAGGTCGCCCCGCACCTCCTGAAGCGCCACGATGTTGAAGGCAGAGATCACCTCGGCGATGGCGTAGATCGCCTCTGGCAGCCGGTAGCCGTATCGCCCGCTGTCAAACTCGCGCAGGTTCCATGTGGCGATGCGCAGGCGCCGCCGCGCCGGGTCGGGGGCGCGCGAGGCGACGCCAAGGCGGTTGGCCTGGCGCAGCGCGGCGCGCAGACGGAGCAGGTCGTCGATCGTGCGCGCCTTCCAGCGCCGCGTTGCCGTGCTGTCCCCTTCGCCGATGCGCAGCCCTGCGTAATACATGCCCGGTCTCCCGATCCGGGGGGCGCGGGGGCGCCGCCCGCTGAGGCCCCCAGCCTGCCAGAAAGGCGGCAAACGGGCAAGCTTTGGCGCTGGGTCAGGAGGCGAAGCGGCTTTGCGGCATGCGTTCTGCCACGAAGGTTTCGGCACTCGCGCGCTGCCAGCGATCAATCCAGGAGTGCAGGTCGGGGTGGTCCGAGCCGGTCAGCAAGAACCCCTCGGGCAGGTCTTCAAACGCCTCGTTGCCATCAAGGAACTCGTTGTTCTTGCTGCGAAACATGAAGTGATAGGGCAGGAACTGGGAGGGGTGGGTGAGCCCCGCCGCGCCCACCAGCTCGGCCAAGGCGTGGCGCGTGTTCTTGTGAAACCGCGCCACGCGGGCGCTTTTGTCCTCGACATTCAGCGCGGCCATGCGGCGGGGGTCTTGCGTGGCAATCCCCGCCGGGCAGCGGTTGGTGTGGCACGACTGCGCCTGAATGCAGCCGATGGCAAACATGTAGCCGCGCGCCGAGTTGCACCAATCGGCCCCCAGCGCCATCGCGCGGGCGATGTCATAGGCCGAGACGATCTTGCCCGCCGCGCCAATGCGGATGCGCCGCCGCAACCCTGCGCCGCGCAAGGTGTTGTGGACGAAATTCAGCCCCTCAAGCATCGGCATGCCGACCCGGTTGACGAATTCGAGCGGCGCGGCGCCGGTGCCGCCCTCCTTGCCGTCAACGACAATAAAATCGGGCGCGATCCCGGTTTCGATCATCGCTTTGACAAGGCACATGAACTCCCGCCGATGCCCGATGCAGAGCTTGAAGCCCACGGGCTTGCCGTCGGCAAGTGCCCGCAGCCGGCCAATGAACTCCATGAATTCGCGCGGGGTGGAAAAGGCCGAATGCGCCGCGGGCGAGACACAGTCGCGCCCCATCGGAATGCCGCGCGCTTCGGCGATTTCGGGCGAGATTTTCGAGGCGGGCAGCATGCCGCCATGGCCCGGCTTCGCGCCCTGGCTGAGCTTGATCTCGATCATCTTCACCTGCGGATCGCGCGCTTGGGCCGCGAATTTTTCGCCCGAGAAGGTGCCATCGTCATTGCGGCAGCCAAAATAGCCCGAGGCGATCTGATAGATCAGATCGCCGCCGCCCTCGCGGTGGTAGCGGCTGATCCCGCCTTCGCCGGTGTCATGGGCAAAGCCGCCCGCCTTGGCGCCACGGTTGAGCGCCGCGATCGCATGGGCAGAGAGCGCGCCAAAGCTCATCGCCGAGATGTTGTAGACCGAGGCCTCATAGGGCCGGGTGCAATCCGGGCCGCCGATGCGGACCCGAAAATCGGTGTCGTGGATGGTTTTCGGCACCATCGAATGGGTGAGCCAGTTGAACCCCGAGGCATAGACGGATTCGACCGTGCCAAAGGGGCGCTTGTCTTCCACCCCCTTGGCGCGCTGATAGACGAGGCCGCGGATCTCGCGGCTGAAGGGCACCTCGTCGCGATCCGATTCAAAGAAATACTGCCGGAATTCGGGGCCGACGCTCTCGATCATGTAACGCAGATGGCCGATGATCGGATAGTTGCGCAAGATCGCGTGGCGGGGCTGGCGCAGGTCATGGACCCCGATCACGGCAAAGGCCGCGGCAACCACAAAGGCGCCAAGCCACCAGACCGAGAGCGTGAGCAAAAGCCCGATGAAACTCACGAGCGTCAGCACGAGCGCCGCGGCAAAGGGAACAAATCGGACATTCAGGCGCATGAAGGTCATGAAACGCGGCTCCCGCAAAAACCCGAAACGGGCGCTATGCCCTTTGAAAGCACGACCCCGGCCGCGACACAAGCACGCACGCGCCCCAAGGGGCGGCGGCTTGCGCCGCCCCCGGCCGGTGTCAGGGCAGCTTGGTCCAGTTTTGCTTGGCGCAGATCAGCCCGCCCGCCACGCAGCCCGAAAGCTTCATCGCCGCGCCCGAAAGCGCGATCTTGCCGATGTAGATCTTGTCATTCGAGGGCCGCCAGACCTTGCCCTGATATTTGCCCGCGCCCGAGGGCACCATGTCGATCACGATCTGCTTGCCGATATTGGGCGAGGCATAGGCGCCCTCGGCGTTGAACGCCTTCACGATCGTGCCGCAAAACGCCGCGCCACAGGGCGCGATCTTCACATGGGCATAGGCGCCGTCATCGGCCTGGGTCTGCCACATCCCCTCAATCGGGTCGGCAGCCAGCGCCGCCCCCGCAACAAGGCTGAACGCCGCCGCGATAAGCATGGATTTCATCGGTTTCTCCTCCCTCGATCCGCGCGTCATTGCGCCACAGGCGCCGATTCCCGGCAAGGCTGACGTGACGTTGACCGAAGCCTTGTCGCGCGGCCCGGCGCATGGCATGAGGCGGCAAACGAAAGGAGCGCTGCGATGATCCTCTACCCGGCAATCGACCTCAAGGACGGCAACTGCGTGCGGCTTCTGCATGGCGAGATGGACAAGGCCACCGTCTTTGGCACCGATCCTGCGGCGCAGGCGGCGCAATTCGAGGCCGCGGGCTGCGAATGGGTGCATCTGGTGGACCTCAACGGCGCTTTCGCGGGCGCGCCCGTCAATGCCGCCGCGGTCGAGGCGATCTTGGCGCGGATCACCGTGCCCGCGCAGCTGGGCGGCGGTATCCGCGACATGGCGACGATCGAGGGCTGGCTCTCGAAAGGCCTCGCGCGGGTGATCCTTGGCACCGTGGCGGTGGAAAATCCGGCCCTTGTGCGCGAGGCGGCGAAGGCCTTTCCGGGGCAGGTCGCCGTTGGCATCGACGCGCGTGGCGGGCGCGTGGCCACAAAAGGCTGGGCCGAGGAGACCGACGTGATGGTGACCGATCTGGCCAAAAGCTTTGAAGATGCGGGCGTTACCGCGATCATCTACACCGATATCCTGCGCGACGGCGCCATGACCGGCCCCAATATCGCGGCAACCGAGGCGCTTGCCCGCGCGGTCTCGATCCCGGTGATCGCCTCGGGGGGGGTCTCCTCGCTGCCCGATCTCATCGCGCTGCGCGACACCGGCGTGATTGCCGGCGCCATTTCGGGCCGCGCGATCTATGACGGCGCGCTTGATCTGCGCGCGGCGCTTGCGGCGCTGCGCGGGTGAGGCGGAGGCCCCGCCCGGCCTGCCCGTGATATTCGGGCAAGGCGAGGCAACGCGGCGGTCTGCTTTGACTTTGCGCAAATATCCTCGGGGGTGAATGGCCGGAACGGCCAGAGGGGGCAGACAGCCCCCTTCTTCTTGGCGTCTGGCTTCTTGGCTTCTGGCCCCGCGCTCGCTACTAAGGCTGCACAAGGAGTCTGACATGCTCAAGACGCGCATCATCCCCTGCCTCGACGTGGCCGACGGCCGCGTGGTGAAAGGCGTGAACTTCGTCAACCTGATCGACGCGGGCGACCCGGTCGAGGCCGCCAAGGCCTATGATGCGGCGGGGGCGGACGAGCTTTGCTTTCTCGACATCCATGCCACGCATGAAAACCGCGGCACGATGTTTGATCTTGTGACCCGCACCGCCGAGCAATGTTTCATGCCGCTCACCGTGGGCGGGGGCGTGCGCACGCATGAGGATGTGCGCGCGCTGCTGCTTGCGGGCGCCGACAAGGTCAGCTTCAACTCCGCGGCCGTTGCCAACCCCGATGTGATCGCCGAGGCCGCCGACCGGTTCGGCGCGCAATGCATCGTCTGTGCGATTGACGCCAAGACCGTGGCGCCGGGCCGCTGGGAGATCTTTACCCATGGCGGGCGCAAGCCCACCGGCATTGATGCGGTCGAATTTGCCCGCACCGTGGTGGCGAAAGGGGCGGGGGAGATCCTGCTCACCTCGATGGACCGCGATGGCACCAAGGCGGGCTTCAACCTGGCCCTCACCCGTGCGATTGCCGATGCGGTCGATGTGCCGGTGATCGCCTCGGGCGGCGTGGGCACGCTTGACCACCTTGTCGAAGGCGTGACCGAGGGGCATGCGAGCGCCGTGCTCGCCGCCTCGATCTTCCATTTCGGCACCTACACGATTGGCGAGGCCAAAGCGCATATGGCCGCCGCCGGCATTCCGATGAGGCTCTCATGACCACGCTTTCCCGCCTTGCCGCCACGATCGAGGCGCGCAAGGGCGCCGATCCCGACAGTTCCTGGACCGCGAAGCTCTTGGCCAAGGGCCCGGAGAAATGCGCGCAGAAATTTGGCGAGGAAGCGATCGAGGCCTGCATGGCCGTTGCCAAGAACGACCGCGAAAACCTCGTTTATGAAGCTGCGGATGTGCTTTACCACCTGCTCGTGATGCTTGCCGCGCGCGATGTGGCGCTTGATGAGGTGCTGGCCGAGCTTGAGCGGCGCGAGGGCACCTCCGGGATCGCCGAAAAAGCCTCGCGCGGCTGAGCGTCGCGGCGCAGCCCCTTCAAAAGCCTTGCCGAATCCCCTTTTCCCCCGCCACGCTGCGAAAAATGGGGGAGGGGACGATGAGTGCACCGCCGAAAGGGTATTGGATCGGCCATGTGACGGTTGACGATCCGCAGGGCTATCAGGCCTACCGCGCCGCGAATGCCGAGGCCTTCGCGCGCTATGGCGGGCGGTTTTTGGTGCGGGGCGGCGAGATGGAAGTGGTCGAGGGCGATCTGCGCCCGCGCACCGTGGTGATCGAATTTCCCACACTCGCCGCGGCGCGCGCCTGCTATCTCAGCCCCGAATATCAGCATGCGCTGGCCTTGCGCACGCCGATCTCCGTGGCGGATCTGTGCATCGTCGAGGGCTGGCCCGGCTGAGCCGCGCTCAGCCGATCTCGCCCCGGACGCCGCCGGTCTGGGCGCGGTCCAAGAGCAGATGATCGAGGATCACGCAGGCCATCATCGCCTCGGCCACCGGCACGGCGCGGATGCCGACGCAGGGGTCGTGGCGGCCCTTGGTGACAACATCGACCGGCTCGCCCGCGGCGGTGATCGAGCGGCGCGGCGTGAGGATCGAGGAGGTGGGCTTGACGGCAAAGCGCACCACGATCGGCTGGCCTGTGGTGATGCCCCCCAAAATGCCGCCCGCGTGGTTGGAGAGAAACTCCGGCCCCTCGGGCCCCATCACGATCTCGTCGGCGTTCTCGGTGCCCATCAGCGCCGCCGCCGCCATGCCCTCGCCGATCTCGACGCCCTTGACGGCATTGATCGTCATCATCGCCGCGGCAAGGTCGCTGTCCATCTTCGCATAGATCGGCGCGCCCAGCCCGGCGGGGCAGCCCGTCGCCACCACCTCGACCGCGGCGCCGACAGAGTTTTGCGCCTTGCGGAGACCCTCAAGGTAGTCGGTCCAGTCGGCAACGGCCGTGGCATCGGGCAGGAAGAACGGGTTGTTGAGGATTTCGTCCGCGTCGAAATTGGCCCGGTTCAGGTGCTTTTCGCCCATCTGCACCATGTAGCCGGTGATCGTGAGCCCCGGCACCAGCGCTTTCAGCACCGCCTGCGCCACGCCGCCCGCCGCAACCCGCGCCGCCGTCTCGCGCGCCGAGGAGCGCCCGCCACCGCGATAATCGCGAATGCCATATTTCAGATGATAGGTGATATCGGCATGGCCGGGTCGAAAGGCCTGCGCGATGGCGCCGTAATCTTTCGAGCGCTGATCGGTGTTCTCGATCATCAGCTGAATCGGCGTGCCGGTCGAGCGCCCCTCGAACACCCCCGAGAGGATGCGCACCCGGTCGGGCTCCTGCCGCTGGGTCGTCATTTTGGACTGGCCGGGGCGGCGGCGGTCCAGAAACACCTGAATGAACTCTTCCGAGATTTCGATGCCGGGCGGGCAGCCGTCCACCGTGGCGCCAAGCGCCGGCCCGTGGCTCTCGCCCCAGGTGGTGACGCGGAAGATGTGACCGAAGGTGTTCATGCTCATGACCGTCTCCCTTTGGCTTTGCCATAAGCCAAGGGGGGGCGCGGATAAAGGCGGAATTTGGCGCAGGCGCGCGCGGGGCACAACGCAAAAGGGCGCCCGAAGGCGCCCCGCGCAGGTCTTTGGCCGGGCTTATTGCAGCGCGGCGTTGCTGATGTCGAGCGTATAGGCGCCCTCGGGTTGCTTGGTGATCACCGGGTCCGACCCGCCGCCAAGCAGCGTCGCCACGGTGCGCTCGTAATCGGCCACATCGAGCGCGCCGTTCGAGCCCGCGGTCAGCTTTGCCACTTCGCCCATCATCCGCTTTTGATGGAGTTCGGTCTGCGCCCCGGTCTCGTCGTTGTCGAGCACGATCATCGCCGCTTCATCCGGGTTCGCCTCGGCGTATTTCCAGCCTTTCATCGCGGCGCGGACAAACTTGACCATGGTTTCCTTGAAGGCCGGATCTGCAAGGCGATCTTGCATCACGTAAAGCCCGTCCTCGAGCGTGGCGACGCCCTCGTCTTCATATTTGAAGGTCACGAGATCGTCCGCACTGATCCCCGCGTCGATCACCTGCCAGTATTCGTTATAGGTCATCGTCGAGATGCAGGCGGCCTGCTTTTGCAACAGCGGATCGACGTTGAAGCCCTGTTTGAGCACCGTCACGCCGCCCTCCGAGCCATCGGTCGGGATGCCGAGCTTCGACATCCAGCTCAGGAACGGATATTCATTGCCAAAGAACCACACGCCCAGCGTCTTGCCCTTGAAATCGTCGGGCGAGGTGATGCCGGTTTCCTTCAGGCAGGTCAGCATCATGCCCGAATGCTTGAAGGGCTGGGCGATGTTGACAAGCCCCAGCCCCTTTTCGCGCGCGGCAAGCGCGGCGGGCATCCAGTCCACGATCACATCGGCGCCGCCGCCCGCGATCACCTGCTCGGGCGCAATGTCCGGCCCGCCGGGCAGGATCGTGACATCAAGGCCCTCATCGGTGAAATAGCCCTTCTCGGCGGCGACGTAATAGCCCGCAAATTGCGCCTGCGTCACCCATTTGAGTTGCAGCTTGACCTCTTCGGCGCAAACGCCGCCCGCCATCAGCGCGAGCGCCGCCGCCCCCAGCATCAGTCTTTTCATCGTCTCTCTCCTGTTGATCCCGGACTTGCCGCCCGGTTGATAAATTCGTTTGCCCTCAATGGCCGCGCTGCGAGGGGTGCCAGAAGGTCGCCGCCTTTTCGATCATGGCGATCAACCCGTAAAAGCCAGACCCCGCAAGGGCTGCCACGGTGATCTCGGCCCAGACAAGCGGCAGGTCGAGTTGCCCCACCGCGGTCGAGATGCGAAACCCCATGCCGCGGGTGGGCGAGCCGAAGAACTCCGCCACGATAGCACCGATGAGCGCGAGCGTGGTGGCGATCTTGAGCCCGTTGAACAGAAAGGGCAGGGCGGCGGGCAGGCGCAGCTTCAAAAGCGCCTGCCCGTAAGAGGCCGACCATGTCGCCATCAAATCGCGGCCGAGCGCATCGGTCGCGGCAAGCCCTGCCACCATGTTGACGAGCACCGGGAAGAACACCATCACAACGACGACCGCGGCTTTCGATTGCCAGTCAAAGCCGAACCACATCACGAGGATCGGCGCGATGCCAACGATCGGCAGGGCGGCCACGAAATTGCCCACCGGCAGCAGGCCCTTTTGCAAAAACGGCGAGCGATCCACCGCAATCGCCACGATGACCGCGGCCCCGCAGCCGATCAGATAACCCGCGAGCGCGCCTTTCAGGATCGTTTGCGCAAAATCGCCCCACAGGAGCGCAAGATTGGCGCCGATCGCGGTCGCAATATCGCTGGGCGCGGGCAGGATCACCGGGCTCACATCGAGCCCGCGCACAAGGCCCTGCCACAGCACGAGCAAGGTCACCCCGAACAGTGCAGGCACGATGGCCCGCACAAGGCGTGATTTCGGAAAGCGGTTTGCGAGCACGCCATTCACGGCCCAGGCAACGGCCCAGAACAGGATGGCAACGAGGGCTTCGTTCATCGCGCCATCCCCTTTGCCTTGAGGGTGATCCGCTCGATCACGCCCACCGCGAGCACAAGGAGCGCGGCGAGGATTGCCGCGCCAAAGAGCGCCGACCAGATCTGGATCGTCTGCCCGTAATAGCTGCCCGAAAGGAGCCGCGCGCCAAGCCCCTGTGTCGCCCCCGCGGGCAGTTCGGCAACAATCGTGCCAACGAGCGCGGCGGCGATGCCCACTTTCAGCGACGCAAAGAGATAGGGCATCGAGGCGGGAAGCCGCAGCTTCCAGAACCCCTGCGCCTGCGAGGCATTATAGGTGCGCAGCAAATCAAGCTGCATCGCATCGGGCGCGCGCAGCCCCTTCACCATGCCCACAAGGACGGGGAAGAAGCTCAGATAAGCGGCGATGATCGCTTTGGGCACCATCCCCTTGATGCCAAGCGAGGCCAGCACCACGATCACCATCGGCGCAATCGCGAGGATCGGGATCGTCTGGCTCGCAATCGCCCAGGGCATCACGCTCATGTCCATGGCGCGGCTATGCACGATGCCGATGGCAAGCACGATACCCGCAAAAGTGCCAAGCCCGAACCCCGCCATGGTCGCTGAAAACGTCACCCAGGCATGGAACACAAGGCTGCGTTTCGAGGTGATCGCTTGCCCCGCGACCCCCTGCCACAGCCCCAGGGCCACCTGATGGGGCGCGGGCAGCACCGGGCGGTCCTGGCGCAGCGTATCGACCACCATCTCGGAAAAGCTGACCTCCGCGCCCGCGCGCGCGGCCTGATCATAGGTCCATTGGCTGTTGAGCCAGACCGCGCCGCCATACCAAAGCACGACAATCGCCGCGAGCACGCTCAGAATGGGAAGAATGGATTTCATCGCAACGCCTGCCCTTCGACTTTGCTCAAATATCCTCGGGGGGTGAATGGCCGCAGGCCAGAGGGGGGCAGACAGCCCCCCTGCGCCGCCCGAACGTTCGCGCCGCCCTCAATCATAGGCATGCCCCGCGCGCAGCCCCTCGCGCACCCGGTGCGCAATGGCGAGAAATTCCGCACTGTCGCGGATTTCGAGCGGGCGCTCTTTCGGCAGCGGGCTCTCGATCACATCGGTGATCCGGCCCGGGCGCGGCGACATCACGACGATTTTCGTCGAGAGATAGACCGCCTCCGGGATCGAATGCGTCACAAAGCCGATGGTCTTGCCGGTCGCGGCCCAGAGCTTCAACAGCTCCTCGTTCAGCCGGTCGCGCACAATTTCGTCGAGCGCGCCGAAGGGCTCGTCCATGAGCAGGATATCGGCGTCAAAGGCGAGCGCGCGGGCGATCGAGGCGCGCTGCTGCATGCCGCCCGAAAGCTGCCACGGGAACTTCTTGCCAAACCCCTCCAGATCCACCAGCGAGAGCACTTTGCGCACTCTCTCCGCCTGCTCGGCCTGGGTGTAACCCATGATTTCAAGCGGCAGACGCACATTTCCGGCAATCGTGCGCCAGGGGTAGAGCCCCGCGGCCTGAAACACATAGCCATAGCTGCGCGCCTTGCGCGCCTCCTCGGGCGGGATGCCGTTCACGGTAAGGCTGCCCGAGGTCGGCTGTTCCAGCGCCGCGATGCAGCGCAAGAAGGTGGTCTTGCCGCAGCCCGAGGGGCCGATGAAAGACACGAAATCTCCCCGGTCGATGGAGAGGGTCACATCTTTCAGAGCCTGCACCGGCCCGTCATTGGTTTCAAAGACGAGGTTGAGGTTCTTCGCGTCGATTACCGGGCTGCGCATCTGGTCTGCCGCCTCTCACACGCCCGAGGCCGGAATGCCCGCGCGCACCACGGGGCGCGGCGCGGTGAGCGCCTTCCAGCTCGAAAGCGCGCGGTTTTCCGCCCCCATCGGCGTGCGGGCGACAAATTCGCCATGCCCCTCGGGCGCCGTCACCTTGCCCTCGGCAAAGGCGACAAGCCCGCGCGAGAGCGTGTAGCGCGGCAGGCCGGTCACAACCTTGCCTTCGAACACGTTGTAATCGCTCGCAGACTGGTGGCTCTTGGCCGAGATCGTCTTGCGCGCTTGCGGGTCCCAGATGATCAGGTCAGCATCCGCGCCAACCAGCACCGCGCCCTTCTTGGGATACATGCCCATGATTTTCGCGATATTGGTCGAGGTCACGGCGACAAATTCGTTCATCGTGAGGCGGCCGGTGGTCACCCCCTCGCTCCAGAGCATCGGCAGCCGGTCCTCCAGCCCGCCGGTGCCGTTCGGGATCTTGGTGAAATCGCCCAGCCCATAGCGCTTTTGCTCGGTGGTGAAGGCGCAATGGTCGGTCGCCACGCAGGAGAGCGTGCCCGAGGCCAGGCCCGCCCAGAGGCTGTCTTGATGCTTTTTGTTGCGAAACGGCGGAGACATCACACGGCGTGCCGCATGGTCCCAGTCCTCGCTGAAATATTCGCTCTCATCGAGGGTCAGGTGCTGGATGAGCGGCTCGCCCCAGACGCGCTTGCCGTTCATCTTGGCGCGGCGAATGGCTTCATGCGCCTCCTCGCAGGAGGTATGCACCACATAAAGCGGCACCCCCGCCATATCGGCGATCATGATGGCGCGGTTCGTGGCCTCGCCCTCCACCTGGCTCGGGCGCGAATAGGCATGGCCCTCGGGGCCGGTGTTGCCCTCGGCCAGAAGCTTGGTCGACATCTCCGCGACGATGTCGCCGTTCTCGGCATGGACCATCGGCACCGCGCCAAGTTCGGCGCAGCGCTTGAAAGAGGCAAACATCTCGTCGTCGTTCACCATCAACGAGCCCTTGTAGGCCATGAAATGCTTGAAGGAGGTGATGCCGCGCGCGACCACCTTCTGCATCTCGTCGAACACCTGCTCGCCCCACCAGGTAACCGCCATGTGGAAGGAATAGTCGCAATGCGCGCGCGCGGCCTTGTTGTCCCAGACCTTGAGCGCGTCAAGGAGCCCCTCGCCCGGCGCGGGGAGCGCAAAGTCGATCACCATCGTCGTGCCGCCGGCGAGCGCCGCGCGGGTGCCGCTTTCAAAATCATCGGCGGAATAGGTGCCCATGAACGGCATCTCAAGATGCGTATGCGGGTCGATGCCGCCCGGCATCACATAGCAGCCGGTGGCGTCGAGCACCGTCTCGCCCGAAAGCCCCGCGCCGATGGCGATGATCTGCCCGCCCTCGATCAACACATCGGCCTTGTAGGTCAGATCCGCGGTGACAATGGTTCCGTTCTTGATGACTGTGCTCATGGCCCACTCCCTGAAAGCGTTGATGCCTTCGACTTTGTTCAAATATCCTCGGGGGGTCTGGGGGGCAGACAGCCCCCCAGCCGTGCCTCACGCGACCACTTCGGCCGTTTCGAGCACCGCATGCAGCAGCACATCGGTGCCGGCAGCCGCCCATTCGGGGCTGATGTCCTCGGCCTCGTTATGCGACAGCCCGTCAACGCAGGGGCACATGATCATCGTGGTCGGCGCCACTTTCGCGGCCCAGCAGGCATCATGGCCCGCGCCCGAGACAATATCGCGGTGCGTGTAGCCCAGCTTTTCCGCCGCCGCGCGCACGCGGCTCACAAGCTCCGGCGTGAAGGTGACGGGGGCGAAATGGCCCACCCGTTCGACCGCGCAGCCCACGCCCAGCTCGGCGCAAATGTCCGCCGCGCGCGCCTCGATCGTGTCGCGCATGCCGTCGAGCTTTTGTTGATCGACGGTGCGGATATCGACGGTGAAAACCACTTTCCCCGGCAGCACGTTGCGCGAATTGGGCGCAAAGGTCACTTGCCCCACGCCGCCCACCGCATCGGGCTGGGCTGCCATCGTCACCTCTTGCACCATCTCCAAGATGCGGCTCATCGCGAGCCCTGCATTCACCCGCATCGCCATCGGCGTTGAGCCGGTATGCGCCTCTTTTCCGGTCAGCGTGAATTCGAGCCACCACAGCCCCTGGCAATGGGTGACCACGCCAATGGTCTTTTCTTCGGCCTCGAGGATCGGCCCCTGTTCGATGTGATATTCAAAATAGGCATGCATCTTGCGCGCGCCGACCTCTTCGTCCCCGACCCAGCCGATGCGGGCAAGCTCTTCGCCGAAGGTCTTGCCTTCGAGATCCTTGCGGCCATAGGCGTAATCGAGCGTATGCACGCCCGCAAAGACGCCCGAGGCCAGCATGGCCGGGGCAAAGCGCGCGCCTTCCTCGTTGGTCCAGTTCGTCAGCACGATCGGGTGCCTGGTCTTGATGCCAAGGTCATTCATGGTGCGGATCACTTCGAGCCCGCCCAGCACGCCGAGCACACCGTCATATTTGCCGCCCGTCGGCTGGGTGTCGAGATGCGAGCCGATATAGACGGGCAGAGCCTCGGGGTCGGTGCCCTCGCGGCGCATGAACATCGTGCCCATCTTGTCGACGCCCATGCTCAGCCCCGCCGCGTCGCACCAGCGCTTGAAGAGCGCGCGCCCCTCGGCATCGGCATCGGTGACGGTCTGGCGATTGTTGCCCCCCGCGATCCCGGGGCCGATCTGGGCCATCTGCATCAGGCTGTCCCAAAGACGTGCGGAATCGATACGGAGGTTTTCTCCGGGTGCGGACATGGGTCTCTCCCTGTCGGTTGCGGGGCTTTGGCCCTCTTGCGACGAATCTTTTCTGACCGATTGGTCAGGGGAAACAGGCCATGTTCCGGCGCAACGGTCAATGGGGAGGGCGCGGCCCGCCACGGGCAGGCGCCGGTTTGCAGGGCGAGTGCCTTAAATTTGGGCGCTGGGCGCGGGGCGCCTGCGCGCCGCCCTGCCGCCTCCGTCCGCGCGGCTCATTTGCGCAGCAGATAGGCCTCTCGTGCGCGCAGAACATGCCGGGTGAGCCCGTGATATTCGGAGCCGAAGAGCGCGCGCAGCAGCCGATAGCCGAGCGGTCCGAAGCGCTCTCGCGCCGAGCGCTGGTTGCGCCGATAGGCGCGGGTGTTGAAGCCGGGAGCGACGCCGAGTGCCGCCATCAACTGCCCGACCATATCCTCCGGGTGATAGTCGAGCACGGTCATGTCCGGGAAGTTTTGCGCGTAAAGCGCGAGCATCGGCTCCGTCGCGCGCACCCAGCTGTCGGGCGCGATATTGCGGCGCGAGCCGGCGGGGGCGGGGCGGGTGTCTTTTTCCTTGGCGATCTGGTCGGCATAGGAGCGAAACCAGACCTCGGGCGCGCGCACCACTGCGAGGATGTGCACGCGCACATCGCGCCCGGCAAAGAGCCCGCGCAGCCGGTCGATTTCCGCCTGCGTGCGGATCAGTGACAGATGCTCGGAGCTTATGAGGAGGTCGGGCTCGGGGGTGGTGTCAATGAGCGCTTCAAGCTGGCGGCGCAGCGCCTGCGGGTCCGCGCATTCGCCCGCGCGGTCAAAAACGCCGGGGCGCAGGCAGGCAAAGGCGATCTCGCGCGCATGACCAGAGCCGTTCGCGCCCGCCCAAGGGGCGATTCCCGCCGCTTCGAAAGCGGCCCGCTGCGCCACCATTGCGGTCTGGAAGGAGGAGGTGGCGGTCCGGTGCAAGCCAATATGAAGGTGGATCGTTTTCATCGCGTCTTCCTGTCTCGATAGGTCTGCGCGGGCCAAGGCCATGGCAGGACGAGAGACAGGAACGGCAGAGGCGCGGCCTTCGGCAATTTGCCTTAGGGCATAAAGCGCAAACGCGCGCAAAACCCGCAATGGGCCCTGCGCGCGCGTGTCTCTGACAAAAGGCAGAAACGGGCTGAATATTCCCGCGTCGGGTTATTCCAGCGTGTCGAGCACCTCTTTCAACGTGCCGATGAGCTGGTCGATATGGGCTTTTTCGATGATCAAGGGCGGCGACATGGCGATGATATCGCCGGTGGTGCGGATCAGGATGCCCTTCTCATAGGCCTTGAGGAAGGCGTCGAAGGCGCGCTTGGCCGGCGTGCCCGCAATCGGCTCAAGTTCCACCGCGCCGATCAGCCCTTCGTTGCGGATGTCGATCACGTGGCGCGTGCCCTTGAGGCTGTGCAGCGCCTCTTGCCAGTAGGGGGCAAGCTCTGCGGCGCGCTCGAAGAGGCCCTCTTCCTTGTAGGTCTCGAGCGTGGCAATGCCCGCGGCGGCGGCGACCGGGTTGCCCGAATAGGTGTAGCCGTGGAACAGCTCGATCATGTGCTCGGGGCCCTGCATGAACGCGTCATGCACCTCGGCGGTGGTGATCACCGCCCCCATCGGAATGACGCCGTTGGTCAGGCCCTTGGCGGTGGTCATGATGTCGGGCGTCACGCCGTAATGCTGCGCCGCGAAGGGGGCGCCCAGCCGCCCGTAACCGGTGATCACCTCGTCGAAAATCAGCAAAATGCCGTGTTTCTTGGTGATCGCGCGCAGTTTTTCGAGGTAGCCCTTCGGCGGCAGCAGAACGCCGGTCGAGCCCGACATCGGCTCGACGATCACCGCCGCGATCGTGTCGGCGCCATGCAGCGCCACGATCCGCTCAAGTTCGTCGGCCAGATGCGCGCCATGCTCCGGCTGGCCCTTGGTGAAGGCGTTTTGCGCGGGCAGGTGGGTGTGGGGCAGGTGGTCCACGCCCGCAAGCAGCGTGCCGAACATCTTGCGGTTGGTGACGATGCCGCCAACCGAGATGCCGCCGAAGTTCACCCCGTGATAGCCGCGCTCGCGCCCGATCAGCCGGGTGCGCGATCCTTCGCCGCGGGCGCGGTGATAGCCGATCGCGAGCTTCAGCGCGGTCTCGACCGATTCCGAGCCCGAGTTGGTGTAAAACACATGCTCCATGCCCTCGGGCGCGATCTCGATGATCCGGTTGGCGAGTTCAAACGCCGCCGGATGCCCCATCTGGAAGGCGGGGGCATAATCAAGCTCTGCCGCCTGCCGCGCGATCGCCTCGGAGATCTTCGGGCGGCAATGGCCCGCGTTGCAGCACCACAGCCCCGCCGTGCCATCGAGCACCTGCCGCCCCTCGGCGGTGGTGTAATGCATGTCTTTTGCGCCCACGAACATCCGCGGCGCTTTCTTGAACTGGCGGTTCGCCGTGAAGGGCATCCAGAAAGCATTGAGGTCATTGGGCGTCTTGCGGTCGAGCGCCATGGGGGGTCTCCTGAAGGCGATGGGGCCGGTGGGCCGGGGCTGTGGCGGAATGTGCCGGGGTGGCTTGGCCGGAGTGGTTTGACCACACGGTCAGCGAGAGGCTAACATCGGTTGAGACGGCGTCAAGCGGGCGCGGGTGGAAAGCGTTCAACATGGGGAGACCGGGACCGGCATGGCAGAAGACAGACCGAAAGCTCCCGAGCCGGCGGCGGCCGAATATTCCGGCTTTGGCGGAAGCGGAGCCGCGCCGCGCGGGCGCACCCGGATCCAGCAGCGCAACATCGAGGCGATTCTCGAGGCTGCGCTCGAGGTCTTTTCCGCGCAGGGGTTCCGCGGCGCCACGCTCGACCAGATCGCCGCGGCGGCGGGGCTTTCGAAGCCCAATCTGCTTTACTATTTCCCCTCGAAGGAGGCGATCCACATCGCGCTTCTGACAAGCCTGCTCGATACCTGGCTCGCGCCCCTGCGCGAGATGGAGGCCTCGGGTGATGCGAAGGCGGAAATCATGGGCTACATGCGGCGCAAGCTGCAGATGAGCCGGGAGATGCCGCGTGAAAGCCGGCTCTTTGCCAACGAGATCTTGCAAGGCGCGCCGCGCATGGGGGAGATGCTCTCGACCGATCTCAAGGCGCTTGTCGATGCGAAGGCGGCGGTGATCCGCGGCTGGGCGGCGGCGGGGCAGATCGCGCCGGTCGATCCCTATCACCTGATTTTTGCGATCTGGGCGCTGACCCAGCATTATGCCGATTTCGATGTGCAGGTGCGTGCCGTGCTCGGCCCGGAGCACGATGACCCCTGCGCGGAGGCCGAGCGCTTCCTGACGCCGCTGTTCGAGCGCCTTCTCGCGCCCTGACGGGTTTCGCTCCGCTGACGCGGAGCGACCCGCCGGGGGGCTTCGCCCCCCGGACCCCCCAGCCCGCGCAAGGCCCATGGGGGTGCCAGCGCTCGGGGGCAGCGAGAGGGCGGACATGTTTTCTGGTCCGGCGCCGCTGGTGAGAGAGCGACCACAGCGAAAACCGGTTTTCAGCTCTGCGTGCGGGCCGAGTATGGTCGGCCACCCCGCCACCCCGCCACCGTGCCACCGCGGCCCGCCAGGCACGTCCGGGCACGGACGACGGGGGGCGGGCGGCGGTGTGCCTGAACCCCTTCGGGGGTGCGGGGGCGGAGCCCCCGCCCGGGTCGCTCTGCGTCAGCAGAGCGAAACCCCGCTCCCAAAGATCAAAGCGCCCGGGTCAGAATCACTGTCGAGATCGGGCAGGTGAGCCCGGCAAGGCGCGCGTGCAGCACCACCTGCGGCGCCTCATAGCGCGCCACCTCGCGAAACCCGCGGCGCGTGAAAAAGGGGGCCGCGCCCGCCGGGCTCAGCGCCCAGAGATCTTGCGCCCCGGCGGCCTGCGCCGTTTCCATCAGCGCGGCCAGCACCGCACTGCCGAGCCCTTTGCGCCGCTGCCCCTCGGGCACGAGGATCGAGCGCAAAAGCGCATGCTGCTCCAGCATCATGACCCCGCCATAAAGCCGCTCGGCCGTGTCGGGCAGGGCAAAGGCGAAGAACTGCGGCCCCGGATCGGCCAGATCGGCCACCGGCAGACGGGCCGCGGCGAGCGCCGCGCCGAGTGCGGGATCGGTCCCTGCAACGGGCGTGGCGGTGAGCGGGGGAACGGTGATCTGATCGGGCATCGGCAGAACTCCTTCGGCGGAACGCGGGCGGAGGGCACAGTGCGTCGAGTCTGATCCTGCGCGGCGATCCGGTCAAGCGTCGCGTGCCCGGCAAGCTTAACTGGCCGTGCCAGAAAGCCGAAGGAAATCAGGTGCTTCGCCGGGGCGCGGCAAGATGTCCGTAACCATCCGCCACAACAGGACACTATGGCCTCTCGCCCGCCGTGCCGCTTCGTGGTTGAAGGGATCATGACCGATGCAAGCCACCTTGGATTTTACCGCGAAACCCTGATCTTCCTTGGCACTGCCGGGGTCGTCTTGCCGTTGATGACACGCTTTCGCGTGTCGCCGGTGGTCGGCTTTCTGGTGGCGGGGCTGCTGTTGGGCCCCAACAGCGCCGGGCGGTTGACCGAATACCTCCCGTTTCTCGGCTGGTTCACGATCTCCTCGCAGGAAGCGGTGGACCAGCTCGCCGAGCTTGGCGTGGCGTTTTTGCTGTTCAACATCGGGCTAGAGCTGTCGCTCGACCGGCTCTGGACAATGCGGCGCGTGGTGTTTGGCCTTGGCATGGCACAGGTGGTGCTGACCACGGTGGCGATTGCGCTGACGGCCTGGGTGTTTGGCAACCCGATCGACGCGAGCCTTGTGATCGGCGCCTGTCTTGCGCTCTCCTCGACCGCGATCGTGCTGCAATTGCTGGCCGAGCAGCGCCGCCTGACCACGATTTCGGGGCGCAACATCTTTGGCGTGCTGCTCGCGCAGGATCTGGCCGTGGTGCCGATCCTGTTCCTGATCGTCGTTTTTGGCGATGCGACGGCGGATGGCCGCGAGGTCTCTGTGGGCCAAGTGCTCGGCGGGCTTGGCACGGCGCTTTTGCAAGCCATTGCCGCGATTGGCCTGATTGTGGGCTTTGGCCGGTTGATCCTGCGCCGCCTGTTTCGTCAGGTTGCGCATACGCAAAATCGCGAGCTGTTCATGGCGACGATCCTTTTTGTCGTTGTGGGCACCTCGCTCGTGACCCGTTTTGCCGGGCTTTCCATGGCCTTGGGCGCCTTTCTTGCCGGGCTTTTGCTCGCTGAAACCGAGTTTCGCCGCCAGGTCGCGGTGGATATCGAGCCTTTCAAGGGGCTGCTGCTCGGGCTCTTCTTCATCTCGGTCGGCATGCGCATCGACCCGGCGGCCATCGCCGCCTATCCGGTCATGGTTGTGGTGTCGGTTGCGGGCATGACGGCGGTGAAAGCGGCGGTGATGGCACCGCTCGCGCGCGCCTTTGGCATCCCATGGCCGCGCGCGCTGGAGGCGGCATTGCTTCTCGCGGGCGGGGGCGAATTTGCCTTTCTCGTGCTCAGCATGGCAGGCTCAAGCGGGCTCACCTCGCGTGAGGTGGAGCAGTTCATGTTGCTTGTGGCCTCGGGCACGATGCTGCTCACCCCGCTTTTGGCCAAGATGGGGCGGCGCGTGGGCACGCGGGCGGGGGCAAATGCGGCAAGCGGCGATGCGGTGGTGCCCGACGCCAGCTCCGGCCGGGTGCTGGTGGTGGGCCATGGCCGGGTCGGGCGGCTCATCGACGAGGTGCTCGCCGCCGAAAACTTCGAGTGCCTTGTGATCGACCGCGATGCGGATCTGGTGCGCCGGGGCCGCGAGCGCGGGCGCGACGTGGTCTTTGGCGATGCCGCGCGTACGGGCTTTTTGCGCCGCTGCGGGTTGGCCGAGGCGCCGGCGGTCATCCTCACCATGCATGACCCCGCCGCCACAGAGGCCATCGTCTCTGCCGTTCGCGCCGAGCGCCCCGAGGTGCCGATCATCGTGCGCGCGCAGGATGCCGACCATGCGGTGCGGCTCTTTGCGCTTGGCGCGAGCCATGTGATCCCCGAAGCCTTCGAGACGAGCCTTGAACTGCTGGACCGCGCGCTGGGCGCATTGGGCGTGGCAGAGGAGCGCACGCAAAGCCTGCTCGCGGATCGCCGCGCGGAAATGATGCGGTTTTTGCGCCGCGAGCTCAGCGCGGAATAGCTGCCGCCCCGGGCGGAAAGAGCTTTGCGCGCCGCGCCCCCCCGGCGCTGGCGGCGATCCGCAGAAGCCGCCGCCGGTCTCCGGCGCGGGCCGCCTCGATCAGCCCCGAGAGCGCGCCGCGATTCTTCAGATGCGGCACAAGGCTTGCATGGCTCTGGGCGGGAAAGATGATCTGCTCTGAGCCCGGATGCGCCTCAAACCGCAGCGCATGCGGGAGGTCATCGACCCCGCCATGAAAGAGCCATGCCTGCGCCAGTGCCGGGAGCGGGGCGACGGGCCAGCGCAGGGGCGCGATGCGCGCCGTCCACTCCGCCCAGCGGGTCTCTCCCGGCACCCCGCCGGGGGCGATGGAATATTGCGGGCCAAAGGCAAGCACCAGATCGACCGGGATCACCTGCGCCGCGACAAGCGCCGCAAAGGCCCCCATCGAGAGCCCGAGCGTGGCGATCCGCGCCACCTCCTGACGGGCGCGCAGCCGCGCGAGGCTGCCTTCCAGAGCGGCCTCAAAGCCCGGCGCATTGGCCCAGCTGCGGCTTTCATCGGAGACAAAAAGCGCCGGGCGCGGATGGGCCGCGGTGCCCCGGCCCGAGGCGCTGGCGATGAACTCGGGCGCGGGCGGGCGCGCCGGATCATGGCCCACCGAGGCGAAGGCGATCACCAGATCCGCCCCCCGTCCGGGCAGGTAATCGACAGCATAGGGCCCCGCCTCCCAGATCCGTTCCAGCATCTTCCCTCACGTGATGGTGCCCGCTGCCCGCTTGCGCCCCGCGCCCGGCGGGTCCACTCTCCCCCAAAGCCAGAGGAGCACACCATGTCCGAACCGGCCGCGATGACGCGCTTTCTTGATGATCTTCTGGCGCGGATGACGCTCGCCGACAAGATCGGTCAACTCAACTTTCCCCATGCCGCGGGCCTGCCCACGACCGGGGCCGCCAAAGGCGCCGATACCGAAACGCTGATCCGCCATGGCCAGCTTTGCGGCACCTCGGCGGGGGCGAGCATTGCCGAGCGGCGGCGGCTGCAGCGCATGGCGCTGGAAGAGGCGCCCCAAGGCATCCCGCTCTTTTTCGCGCGCGATTGCCTGCAGCGCTATATCACCTGCGGGCCGATTCCGCTGGCGCTCTCCTGCTCCTGGAGCCCGGAGCTTTTGCGCCGCATCGCCGCGATGACGGCAGCGGAGGCGCGCGCCGATGGCGTCAGCCTCACCTGGGCGCCGATGCTCGACATCTCGTATGATGCGCGCTGGGGGCGGGTGGCCGAGGGGCATGGCGAGTTGCCCTATCTCTCCGCGCGCCTCGCCGAGGCGCTGATCGAGGGCTATCAGGGCGCCGATAACGACATGGCCCGCCCCGACCGGATGATGACCACGCTCAAGCATTTTGCCGGCTACGGGCTGGCGACTGCGGGGCGCGATTATGCCTCTGTCGAGGCGAGCCCGGCCACGCTGATGCGCATCATGGAGCCGTTCCGCGCGGGCGTTGCGGCGGGGGCGGGGGCGGTGATGGTGGCCTTTTCCGCGCTCAACGACATTCCCGCCACCGCGCACCGCGTGCTGTTGCAAGACATCTTGCGGGAAAAGTTCGGCTTCGAGGGCATGATCGTCACCGATTTCACCGCGATCGACCCGGAGCTGATCCACCACGGCATTGCCAGGGATGCGCGCGATGCCGCCTATCTTGCCTTCAAGGCGGGGGTGACGGTTGATCTGGTCTCGGGCGCCTTTTTGCGCCATCTCGCGGCGCTGGTGGAGGAGGGGCGGCGCGCCCCCAAGGCCCGCCCCTTCGGCCCGGTGACAGTGGCCGAAATCACCGCGCGCGCGCGCCAGGTGCTTGCTGCCAAATACCGGCTGGGCCTGTTTGACGACCCCTATCTGGGCCTTGATGAAGACCGCCGCGCACAGGTGATCCGCGCGCCCAAACATGTGGCGCTTGCGCGCGAGGCGGCGGCGCGCTCACTCGTTTTGCTCAAGAACAACGGGGCTTTGCCGCTCAAACGGCAGGGCACGCTTGCGCTGATCGGGCCGCTGGCGCAGTCGCGCATCGACATGCAGGGCACCTGGGCGATCGACGTTGACCCCGCCGACAGCGTGACGTTGCTGGAGGGGATGCGCAGCCTTGCGGGCGCCGAGATGGCGGTGATCCATGCCAAGGGCTGCTCGATTGTTGAAGACCCGGATCTTGCCGCGCGGCTCAACATGCACAACCGCACCATGCCCTCGGTCCCGCCCGAAGAGCGGCCGCTGTCGGAGATGCTGGCCGAGGCGCGCACGCTTGCGGGGCAGGCCGATGCGGTGGTGCTGGCGCTCGGCGAGGCAAAGGAACATGCGGGCGAAAGCTCGACCCGGCTCGACATCGGGCTTCCCGGCGCGCAATCGCGGCTTCTGGCCGAGGTCGCCGCGGTGGCACAGGCGCGCGGGGTGCCGCTCATCGTTGTGGTGCTGGCGGGGCGCCCGCTGGCGCTGACCGAGGCCGCCGATCTTGCCGATGCGCTGATCTGGACCGGGCATCCGGGCGCCGAGGGCGGCCCGGCGATTGCCGAGGTGCTTCTGGGCGAACGCGCGCCCGAGGGGCGGCTTTCGATGGCGCTGCCCCGCCATGTCGGGCAATTGCCGCTGCGCACGGAGGATTTGCCCTCTGGCCGCCCGCCGCGCGGCATCGGCGTTGATGTGGCGGGCGATCATGCGCTGGATGAGCACGGCCAGCATGTGTTTCGCAAATTCACCACCGCCTGCATTCTCGAAAGCCCGTTCACGCCGCTTTTCCCGGCGGGCTTCGGGCTCACCTACACGCGCTTTGCCCATGGCACGCCGGAGCTCTCCTCGACCCGGCTGGAGGGCGCCGATGCGGTGCTGGAGATCTCGCTCCCCGTCACCAATATCGGCGCGCGGGCGGGGGTTGAGCTGGTCACGCTCTGGCTGCGCGACCCGGTGGCCGAAATCTCGCGCCCCGTGCGCGAGTTGAAGGGCTTTGCGCGGGTGGCGCTGGCGCCGGGCGAAACGAAACAGGCGCTCTTTCGGCTCACCCCGGAGCATCTGAGCTACGACCGTGGCACCGATCTCGCGGCGATGCGGCGCGACTGGGAGGGGGGCGAGTTCCGCCTGCAAATCGGGCCGCATGCGCTCTCCGGGCAGGAGGTCTCGATCTGGTGGGCAAAATGACAGATGCGCGGCTGCTCGACCGGATCCAGTCCGAGACGCTTCAGTATTTCACCCGCTTCGCCCATCCGGCGAGCGGCATGGCACGCGAGCGGCTGGGCGATCCGTCCTTTGACCATGTGGTGACCACGGGGGGCACGGGCTTTGGCCTGATGGCGCTGATCGTGGGGGTGGAGCGGGGTTTTCTTGCGCGAGAGGCGGCGCTGGCGCGGATCGAGCGCATCACCCACCACCTCGAGGCATCGCCGCGCTACCGCGGCGCCTTTCCGCATTGGATGGATGGGGCGAGCGGGGCGACGATTGCGTTTTCGCCCCATGATGACGGTGGCGATATTGTTGAAACCGCCTTTTTGATGATGGGCGTTTTGACGGTGCGGCAATGGCTTGGCCCCACTGCGCCCGCTTTGAGTGCCCGGCTCGATGCGCTCTGGCGCGCGGTGGAATGGGCGGGCTTTTGCCCGCGCGCGGATGTGCTGCACTGGCATTGGAGCCCGACCCATGGCTTTGGCCGGGTGCCGCTGCAGGGCTGGCACGAGGCGCTGGTGACCTTTGTGCTGGGCGCGGGCGCGCCCGAACACCCGCTTGACCCCGCCGCCTACCGGATCGGCTGGAAGGAGAGCCCGAGCTTTCAGAACGGTCAGGTTTATCACCGCATCCGCCTGCCGCTCGGGCCACAGGCGGGCGGGCCGCTCTTTTTTGCGCATTACAGCTTCATGGGGCTTGATCCGCGCGCGCTGACCGAGGGCGGCATCGACTATTTTGCGCAAAACCGGGCGCAAGCGCGCATCAACCTTGCCCATTGTCGCGCCAATCCGGGCGGGTTTGCGGGCTATGGCCCGGCCTGGGGGCTCACCGCCTGCGACGGGCCGGATGGCTACAATGCCTTCTCGCCCACGAATGACCATGGCGTGATCGCGCCCACCGGGGCGCTTGCCTCGCTGCCCTATCTGCCGGGCCCGGCGATGGCCGCCGCGCGCCATTATGCCACCCACAGGGGCGGCGCGCTCTGGGGGCAATGCGGCTTTTACGATGCCTTTTGTGACAGCCGCGACTGGGTGGCCCAAAGCCATATCGCCATTGATCAGGGGCCGATCGTGGGAATGATCGAAAACGCCCGTTCGGGGCTTTTGTGGCGGCTCTTCATGTCGGCGCCAGAGGTGCGCGCGGGGCTCACAAGGCTCGGCTTTTCAAGCCCTTGGCTCGGCGGCGGGGGCGGGGGCGTCTGAGCCGGTCTGGCGCGGGTCTTCGGTGACAATCGCCACCTCGCGCGGGAACACGCCGGGCGGGGTGGCGCCATTGCCGATGTCGAGCATCCCCATGTGGCGCAGATCCCCGTTCAGGAGTGCCAGCACATGGGCCAGCGCCTCCGGGTCGAGGCTGATCAGCGCGTCATCCATCACCAGCCAATCGGGCCGGTGCAGGGCGATGCGGGCAAAGGCGAGGCTTTGCTTGTCGCTCTCGCCCATGTTGCGCGCCCAGTGATGCTCTTCGTCCAGTTGCGCCACGAGACCGGGCAGCCCCACCGCGGCCAGCGCGGCGGCCATCGCTTCGCGCGGAAAGGCCTCGGCCGCATCGGGGTAGGCCAGCACATCGCGCAAACGACCGGGCGGCAGATAGGCGCGGGTGGGAATGAATTGCACCCGGTTTGGCGCGGGCAGGGCAAGGCAGCCTTTGCCCTCTTGCGAAAGCCCGGCAATGGCGCGGAACAAAAGGGTTTTTCCTGAGCCGGAACTGCCGCGCAGCAGCATCCTCTCGCCGGGGGCAAGGCGGATGTGATCCTCGGCAAGGCGCACGGTAAGGTTTGGCGTGGCGATGCTCAGACCCGAGATTTCGATCTCGCCCGCGCTGATCTTGCGGGTGATGCCGCCCCGTGCGGCGGTGCAATCGACCGTTTCGAGCCGGTCGAGCGCGCGCTGGAAGGCGATGATGCGGAACAGCACCGCGCGCCAGGTGGCGATGGAGGCGAAATTGTTGATGAACCAGCGCAGCGCCCCCTGCACCTGGTTGAAGGCGCCGACCACGAGCATCAGCTCGCCAATCGTCATGTCGGTGGTGAAATAGAACGGCGCGGCGGCGACGATCGGGGCGATTTGCGTGAGCCAGCCCGAACCCGCCGTGACCCATGTCAGCCCGACGGTGGCGCGGATCACCGATTTCAGCACCATGACGAGCCGGGTGAACGCCGCCTCGATCCGGCGCGCCTCGGCCGCCTCGCCCCGCGCCAGCGTAACGGCCTCGGCCGCCTCGTTCACCCGCACGATCTCAAAGCGGAAGTCGGCTTCGCGCGCGGCACTTTCCGCCGTCATCGGCACAAGGCGGCGGCCCACGCGCCAGCTGAGCCAGGAGGCGAGCCCGGCATAGGCGAGCGCGCACCACACCATGAAGCCGGGGATCACGTAGGTGTGACCGCTCAGCGTGATCGTCAGCCCCTCGGAATGGTGCCAAAGCACGCCGATGAAGGAAAAAAGCAGCAGCGAGGCCTGAAAAAGGCCTACCCCGAGCGCCACGGTGAGATCGGCCAGAAGGTCGATATCGGCCTGCAGGCGTTGATCGGGGTTTTCGCCGATCCGGCCCGCGCGGGCGAGGGTGAGCGCCTTGCCCGGCACCAGCCAACTGGCCAGAACCGAGGCCACAAGGCCGCGCCGCAGCGTGAGCTTCAGCGTCCGGTCAATCCATGTCTGGGAGACGTTGAGCACCAAAAGCAGCCCGGCAAGCACGCCGAACACGCCCAGCTGCGTCAGAAAGGCGGCAAAATCCTTGCGCGTGAGCGCATCGTAAAACGGTTGGTTCCAGGCGTTGAGCTGGATCTGCATGAAGGCGGTTAAGCCGATCACGACGACGATGCCGCCGATCAGTGCCAGAAGCCGCCGCCCCTGATGGTCGCGCCGCAGCAGCCGGGCAAAATCGCGCAACTGGCCGATAAAACCGGCATCGGGCCGGTCTTCCGGGGCGAGGTCTTGCGGCTTGAGGCTGGAGGGGCTGCTCATCAGAACCTTATGGCGCGGTTTGGGGCAGCAAAGCGCCAAACCGGGCCGGGCGCAAGCGTGGCGTGGTGCCGCGAGCGGGCAGCCCGCCCGGTTTCGCGCGAAGCGGTGAGCAAAAGCTTAAAGCCCGGCTGCGGCGACCCGCTCCTCCAGCGCCACCACCTCTGCACCAAGGCGCGCGGCGAGCGCCTTGCCGCGGGCGGCGCCCAGCACCATCACCGCGCTTGCAATCGCATCGGCGCGCATGCAGGTGGGGGCGAGCACGGTGACAGAGGCCGGGCTCTTGAGCAAAGGCGCGCCCGTGGCCGGGTCCATCGTATGCGCAAGATGGCGGTCACCAACGGTGACGAAATGGCGATAATCGCCCGAGGTGGCAAGCGCGATGTCCTTGATTTCGAACATGGAATGAAGGGCGCGGGTGCCAATTTCGGGCCGCTCCAGCGCCACCGTCCAGCCGCGCCCGTCGGGCTGGGCGCCGCGCGCGGCCAACTCGCCATCAATCGCCGCGAGCGCATGGGCGATGCCCTGCGTCCGGGCAACCCGGATCAGCCGGTCCACCCCGTAGCCCTTGGCGATGCCACACAGATCAAGCGTGATCTCGGCGGATTTGCGCGCGCAATTGCGGCCCGGGGCAAGCTCGATCACCTCATAGCTCGGGCGGCGCAGCCTGGTGCGCGCGGCGCGGATTGCGGCCTCATCGGCGGGCACCGGGCCAAAGCCCCAGGCCCGCACCGCATCGCCCATGCCGATCTCGAAGGCGCCTTTTGAGGCGCGACCAATTTCCAAAGCGGCCTCCAGCACTTCCATCAGCGCAGCCGGCACGGGATGCCAGACCCCGACCGGGGCGCGGTTGAACCGCATCAGATCGCTGTCCGGGGTCCAGGTCGACATTTGCCGGTCAACCTCGTCGACGGCGGCCTGAAACCCGGCCTGAAGGGGCGCAAGATCGGTGCCCGCAGGCGCGAAGAGCACCACGGACCAGCGCGTGCCCATGGTGGGGCCGCTGAGCACCTGACGGGTGAGATCAGTAGACATCTTCGACATAACGCCCCTTTTCCTTCAGGCTGGCCGGGCTCTCGCCCACATGCGCGGCAACCTCGCTCAGCGCCGCGCGCACCGCCTCTGCCATGTCGCGCCCGCCGCAAACCATGATCTGCGCGCCGCCCTTGATCAGCTTTGCCAGCGCTGCGGCATCGGCGCGCAGCGCATCTTGCACATAGCGGCGCGGGGCGCTGCGCGAGAAGGCGGTGGTGAGGCGGGTGAGTTGGCCCGATTGTTGCCAAACTGCGCAGTCTTCGCCGTAAAGCAGATCGCTTTGCGGGCTGCGCGCGCCAAAATAAAGATGCATCGGCCGGTGGCGGCGGTTGGCGCGAATGAAGCCCGCGAGTGGCCCGATGCCGGTGCCCGCGCCGATCAGGATCACGGGTTTGCGGCCCGGTTGCGGGCGGAAGGCCGGGTTGGGGCGCAAAAAGCCATCAATCCGGTCGCCGGGGGCGAGGCCGGTGAGTTGGCCCGAGCACAGCCCGCCCGGATGGCGACGCACGCAGATTTCCAGAAATCCGTCACGCGCCGAGGAGGCGAGCGAGTAGAACCGGGGCACCTCGGAGCCGCGCGGCAGCACGCCGATCAGATCCCCCGCCTCGAAGCGCGAAAACCCTGTTCTCGCAAGGCGGTGCAGCAGCGAGGAGTGCGGGAGCGCGAAGCGCAGGATCGCGGTTGGTGCCTGCACCTCGGCGCCGTAGTCGCGCCGCGCCAGAAGCGTGAGCGCCTCGGTGCGGGGGCGTTCGGGCAGGTGGGTGAGATCGAGCGGCACCCCGATTGCCGCGCCAAAATCGCGCGACCAGCGGGTGAAATCCTGCGCCGATTGCCGGTCCACGCGCGCCATCGGCATCAACTCTGCCCAGCCTGCGGTGCGCGCGGCGGCGGTGAGCGTTTCGGCATAGCCGCAAAAGGCAGGGAAGGCGCTGTCGCCAAAGCCGAGCACGGCGAGGGGGGCGGAGGGGGCCTGTTTCAACCGCGCGATCCGTTCGGCGACGCCGCGGGCTGCGGTGGGGGCCTCGCCCGCGCCATAGGTGGCGGCAAGGATCACGAAGCGCTCCGCATGGGGGAAGCGCGCGGGGTCGAACCGCGCCAGCGCGCCGGTGTGAACGGCGCGCCCCGCGGCGGTGAGGCCTTTGTGGAGCGTGCGCGCAAAGCCCCAGGTCGTGCCGCCCTCCGAGGCGACCAGGATCACGGTTTGCGCTTTCGTCGGGGCGACATTGGCCTTGATGCGGGTGCCAAAGGCCCGCGCGCCGCGCCATTGGGTGAAGCCCGTCCAGCCCAGCACCGGCACCGCCAAGGCCATCAGCCCGAGGATCAGGCCAAGCGTTTCGGCACCCTGCCCGGTGTGCAGCATCACCATCACCTCGGTCACGCGCTCAAAAAAGCCCGGCGTGGTGAAGGAGAGCATCTGCCCGGTGCCGGGGTCGATCCGCGCGGCGCCGCCATCGGTGGTGAGTTTGAAGCTGTCTCCCGGCAGGTCGGAGGAGGGAAACGAAAGCTCTTTCAAGGCGCTGGCCGGGGTTTCGGCAAAAAGCGGGATCTTGGCGAGGGGCAGGGGGGCAAGGCCGGGAAGCGCGCTTGCCGGCGCGGGCTCGCGGACCGCATCCGGGATCAGCGAGAACACCGAGGCGGTCATCCAGAGCCCGGTGACCGAGGAGAGCACGAGCCCGCCAATGGCAAAGCGCGCAAGCTCGGTATGCAGGCGGCTTGCAAACGGGCCGCGGGCGCGCGCAAACCAGCGCCGCCAGCCGCCCATGCGGCGCGCCACGAGGACTGCGCCGGAGACGGAGAGAAAGAGCATCAGGGCCGCGCCTGCCGCTGCCGTGATCCGCCCGCCGTCGCCCAGCAACAGCTTGCGGTGCAGATCGGTCAGAACCCTCAGGCCAAAGGCCGGATCGGGGCTGCCGATCTCGGCCCCCGTCGCCGGGTCGATGACCGCGGCGCCGGGGGTGCCGCCCTCGAACCACCAGGCCACCACGCGCCCCGAGGGCGCGCGGCGGATCTGTTCGAGCCCCGGATGGGCCGTGGCGACGCGCGTTGCGAGATCGGCCACCGAGAGGCTGCCCTCCGCCTGCGGCCCGGCGAGCCGCTCCGCCATCGGGTAAAGCGAGAGCGCCGCGCCGGTGACGGCGAGCAGGAGCACAAGCGCAAGGGCGAGAAGCCCGGGCCAGCGGTGAAAAAATCGCAACACGGATCTGCCCTCCAGATCAGGGGGTTACTTGGACACCGTCACGCTTTGCACGTAGCGTTTGCCGGGCATCTTCTGGCCAAGATTGGCCGAGGTGAGCGGGATCACCACGTCATTGGGCTGGTCCGACATCTTCTCGACCGAGCTGTCGACATGGAGCACATAGCCCGCGTCAAAAAGCGTATCCTGCAGATCGAGGGTGATCGTCAGGTTCCGCCCGGCGCCGACCGAGGCGCCGGTGATGCCATCGACCTGCGCGGTCGTGCCGCCCGTGGCCGCGTACCAGCCGCTCAGGTGCTGGTAGTATTTCGCCTTGCCACCGGCCATCCAGAGGCTGCCCAGATAGGCGCCCGAGGCATCGGTGACGTAATAGGCGAGATAGGCGCCGTCGCCGCCGTAATTCGTCATCTGGGTGGTGAAGGTGACGGGGGTGGCCGCCGCCATGGCGGGCACGAGCGCGGTGGTGAGCGCGAGCGGTGCAGAAAACGGTTTCATGTCAAAGGCCTCTCAGTTCGATTGCACTTGCGGCTTGGTGCCGGGGGTAAAGAGCCCATTCGTGGGGGCCGTGGTCGTGCCCGCGGCGGCGGGGCTTTGGGCGCAGTTTGCGGCACCGGGCGGGCAGTTGCGGCCATCGTGGTCGCCGTGATGGCCATGGCGACCGCCACGATGATCGTCGTCATCATCGTCATCGCCGAACATGCCAAAGAACCAGCCGCCATGGCCGTGGCCATCGGCCAGCCGCATTGGCGCCGTTGCGGTGTCCGTCGCCGTGTCCGCGGCGGCCACCGGCGCGGCAATCGGACGGCTGGCAAAGAGCAGGTTGGCAGAAGTCTGGGAGGCGGTCTCGGCCGCGGGGGCGGAGACCACCGGCGCGGTGCGGGCTGCAGGGATGGCAGAAACCGTCGCATTGATCGGGGCGGCGGAAAGCGCGCCGAAAATGCTCGTTGTGGCCAGTGCCGCAAGGGCGAAAAGGGGGAGAGCGGATTTCATCGCATGTCCTTTCAGGGTCAGAGGGTCAGGCAACAGGCTTCCGCCCGCCGGAAGCGGCAGGGAAAACCCGAAAACAGGGGAGGCGCGCAGCGGTCCGACCAAGGAAAGCCGCTGCGCGCCGGTCAGGGCGCGGGGGCGCCCGTCTCAGTCGGGGCTGGCGTGTTTCCTCCGCCCGCCCGATTTCTGATCGTCGTCGTCGTCATCTCCGCCACCGTGGCGGCGATGCGGAATGCCTTGGCGCAGCACCGCAAGCGAGCCCGGGTCGAGCCGCATCCAGAGCCGCTGGCCGGTCGTGTCGACGGCATCGACCTCGTAACAGCCATCGTCGATCTTGATCCGCACCACGCTCAGCCCCGCGCCCTCAAGCGCCGCCTGCACCGCCTCGCGCGGTTGCCAGTCGGCCATCGGCACATTGCAACGCGCCATCTCATGCGCGCTTGCCGGTGTTGCCGCGACAAGGGCGGCCAGCAGGAGCGGCAAGGGAAGCAGTTTTGTCATGGTGTCCTCCGATCAGGATGAGGAGGGTGTGGCGGACGAATCTGACATCAACCTGACCCGGACAAAATTTCTCGTTCAGCTTGCTGTCAGCTTGGGGCGCGATAGGGTGAGAGCAATCGGGAGGTAGGGATGCGCATCCTCATCGTCGAAGACGACGCCGTTCTGGGCGCCGCCGTGCGCGATCAGCTCGCGGCGGATGGCCATTCCGTCGACTGGGTGACCCGGCTCGATGCTGCCGCCGAGGCGATGGCGGTGGCGCATCACGACCTGATCGCGCTCGATCTGATGCTGCCCGACGGGCGCGGCATTCCCTTTCTCAAGCATCTGCGCGCCGGGGGGGCGGTGACGCCGGTGATCATCCTCACCGCGCTTGACCAGATTTCGGACCGGATCGAGGGGCTCAATGCCGGGGCGGATGATTATCTGGTGAAGCCCTTTGATCTGAGCGAGCTTTCCGCGCGGGTGGGGGCGGTGGCGCGGCGCTATGCGGGCAACCCCAACCCCTTGATCCGGCTGGGCGATCTTGAGGTGGATCTGGCGGGGCGCGGGCTCACGCGGGGCGGGCAGGCGATTGCGCTCACGGCGCGGGAATGGGCGCTTTTGGAGGCGCTGCTGAGCCGCCCGGGCCAGATCTTCCCGAAAGCGGCCCTTGAGGAACGGCTCTATTCCTTCGATGACGAGATCGGCTCGAACACGCTTGAAGTGCTGGTGAGCCGGTTGCGCAAGAAGCTGGGCCCGGGGCTGATCGAGACCGAACGCGGCCTTGGCTACCGGCTGCGCAAGCCATGAGGGGCTGGTCGCTGCAAACCCGGCTTGCCTGGGCGCTGGGCGCGCTTGTGGTGACTTTCTGGGCAGCCGGGGCGGCGTTCACAGCGCATCGGCTGCTGACGCGGGTGGATGCCGTTTTCGACGCCGAGATCGAGGCCACGGCAGAGCGGATCTTGCCGCTGGCGGTGACCGAGGTGCTTGGCCGCGAAGAGGGCGAGACCGGCGCCCAGATCCTGCCGCTTTTGCGCGATGACAGCGGCGAACAGCCGATGATCTATATCGTGCGTGCCGCGGGCGGGGAGGTGCTGATGCTCTCCCATGGCGCAAGCGAGACCGATTTTCCGCCCTACGAGGGGCCGGGCTTTCGCACCGCACGGGGGTTGCGGATCTATGAGGATGCCGCACTGCGCGGGGCGGTCACAATCGCTGTGGCGGAGCCTGTCACCCATCGCCGTGCGCTGCGGCAGGAATTGCGGGTCGGGCTGTTCGCGCCGCTCGCCGTGCTCTTGCCCTTCACGCTTGCGGGGATTGCGGCGCTGATGCGGCTTGGCTTTGCGCCGCTGCGCCGGTTCCGGGTCTCCCTCGCGCGGCGCACCGGCGCCGATTTGACGCCGGTGCCGCTGGAGGGCCTTCCCGCCGAGGCGCTGCCCTTGGCAGAGACGATCAACCGCTTGCTGGCCCGGCTTGCGGCGGCGTTCGAGGCCGAACGCAGCTTTGCCGCCAATGCCGCGCATGAGTTGCGCACGCCGCTGGCGGGGGCGATTGCGCAGGTGCAGCGGCTGCGCACCGAGACCACGGAACCGGGGATTGCCGCGCGCGCGGGCGAGATCGAGACGGTGCTGAAACGCCTGACCCGGCTTTCCGAGGGGCTGATGAGCCTTGCGCGGGCCGAAGGCGGGCCGGTGCGCCGCAAGGTGCAAAGCGATCTGGCCCCCGTGTTGCAGCTTGTGGCGGAGGATGCGGCGCGGCTTGCGGGCGGCGCCCCCGTGCGGCTCGATCTGCCCGAAGCGCCGGTGATGTCTGATCTCGATCCCGATCTCTTTGGCATTCTCGCGCGCAATCTGATCGTCAATGCCCTGCGTCATGGCACCCCCGGCGCGCCGGTTCTGGTGCGGCTCGCGCCAGCGGGCCGGCTCGTGGTCGAGAATGCCTGCCCGGCGCTTCAGGCGCCCGATCTGGCGCGGATCACGGCGCGGTTCGAGCGCGCGGCGGCGACGCAGGCGGAGGGCGCGGGGCTTGGCCTTGCGATCGCGAGGGCCATTGCAGAACGTGCCGGCGGCGGGCTTGATCTTGCCTCGCCGATCCCCGGGCAAGCACAGGGGTTCCGCGCGTCGGCGCGGTTCGTGCCGCTGCAGCCACACGAGCCCCTCGCGCGCAGCGCCGCATAAAATCTTATACTGAACAAAACCTTGCGCCGTGATCACGAGCGCGACCCAGGGTCGCACAACGACAGATGCCGACCGAGCGGAGCCGAAATTTACGGGATGTTTTTATTTCTGCGAGACGGTGCGCGCAAAGTTCTTTGCGAAGAGGTCGACCGTGCACAATCCTTTCCGTACCGTCTCTGGCAAGCTGGTGCTTGTCACGGGCGCGGCGATTGCCGTGATCTTGCTCAGTTACACGGCCTATAACGGCTGGCGCACGTCTGTGCGTGTCAACGAACAGGTTATCGAGCTGGCGAGCACGCAGGCGCGCAATGCGTCGAGCGAGATTTCCCAGCAGCTCACCGAGGCCACATCGGCCGGGGCGGCGCTCGCGGGGATGCTCGAGGGGATGATGGCGAAGGGGCCGGTTTCGACCGATACGCTCATCGCCACGCTCGAGACCGTGCCCGGGCATTATGACACGCTCTTTTCGGCCTGGATGTCGGGCTTGCCCGACGGCACCACCGACCGCTATCTGACCGGCGAGACCGGGCGCAACGCGGCCGGGGTTTTCACGCCCTACTGGACCAAAGCCGATGGCGGCGGGCTCGATTTCTCGACCTTCAACATCGACGAGGCGCAAAGCTGGTTCAAGGGGCCGTTGACGAGCGGCCAGAGCCTGTTGACCGAGCCCTATGTGGCCAACGAGGGCTACATGATCACCTCGGTTTCGGTCCCGGTGCGGGTCGAGGGCAAGGTGGTTGGCCTGGTGGGCGTGGACATCACGCTCAAGGCGATGACAGAGATGCTTGGCGCGCTGAAACCCTTCGAGGGCAGCCGGATGACGCTGGTCGACAACGGTGGCAAATGGGTGGCAAACCCCGACCCGGAGCTGTTGACGAAGCCCTATGAGGAGGCGGGCGCCAATCTGGTGCAGGCAGCGCTCGCCGATGGCCAGATGCGCGTGATCACTGGGCTTGAAGGGGGCGCGCGGCGGATCGTTTATCCGTTCCTTGCGCGTGGCACCAACGCGACCTGGGCGGTGATTTTTGACGTGCCCGGAGAGGTTTTCGCCGCGCCGGTGCGCCATGACGTGCTCACCACCTCGCTGGGCGGGCTGTTGATTCTGCTGATGGCGGTGGGCTCGAACTTCATTGCCTCGACGCTGATGGTGCGCCGGCCTCTGGCGGCGATGCTCTCGACGGTCGATGGCTTGGCCAAGGGCCAATACGATGCCTCGGTGACGGGCGCGGCGCGGCGCGACGAGATCGGGGCGATGGCGCGGGCGGTGCAGGAGCTGCGCGAGCGGCTGATCGAGCGACGCAAGCTCGAAGCCGAGCAAAAGCGGCTTCAGGCCGAGGCCGAGGCGGCGCGCGAGCGGCGCACCCAGCAGGAAGAGGCGATGCGGGCCGAGCGCGAGGCGCGGCAGGCCGAGGATGCCGCGCGCGAGATCCGTCAGCGTGCCGAGGCCGAGGCGCAACGCGCAAACGAAGAGGCCGTGCGGGCCGCGCATGAGGCCGAGCAGGGCGCGGTGGTCGAAACGCTCGCCACCGGGCTGCGCGGTCTTGCGGCGGGCCGGCTCGATGTCGCGATCGAGGACCGTTTCCCGGAAGGCTATGACCAGCTTCGCCAGGATTTCAACGAGACCGTGATCCGGCTCTCGGAGCTGATCGGCTCGATTGGCGCGGCCACCGTGAGCATCGTGGCGGGTGTGCAGGAGATTACGGGGGCCACCTCGAATCTGTCGAGCCAGACCGAATCCTCCGCGGCGACGCTCGCGGAAACCGCGACCGCGCTGAACGAGCTGACCGCCTCGGTGCAGGCGGCGGCGCAAAATGCGCGACGTGTTGATGGCGCGATGCGCTCGGCCACCGACGAGGCGCAGAATTCAAGCCGGGTGGTGGATGAGACCGTGGCGGCGATGGGCGCGATTCAGGATTCCTCCGCGCAGATCTCGCGCATCACCTCGGTGATCGACGATATCGCCTTTCAGACCAACCTTCTGGCGCTCAACGCCGGGGTGGAGGCGGCACGGGCAGGCGAGGCCGGGCGCGGGTTTGCCGTGGTCGCCTCCGAAGTGCGCGCGCTCGCCCAGCGGGCTTCGGAAGCGGCGCGCGAGATCAATGTGCTGATCTCCGATTCCGAGGCGCAGGTGAGCAATGGTGTGACGCTTGTGGGCCGGGCCGGGGAGGCACTTGAGGCGATCGTGAAGTCGATCGACCAGATTTCGGGCCATGTCCGCGAGATTGCCTCGGCGGCGGATGAGCAGGCCTCCGGGATTGCCGAGATCAATACGGCGATGGGGCAGCTTGACCGGGCGCAGCAGCATAATGCGGCCGGGTTCGAAGAGACGGCGGCGGCCTGCATGGCGCTCAATGAGCAGGCGCAGGGGCTGGGGCAACTGATGGGGCAGTTTCAGGTCGGTGGCGACAAGGAGCGCGCCGCGCGCGCAGCCTGAGCGGGAACGCATCTGCAACGACAAGGGCGGGCCATGGCCCGCCCTTTGGTTTTGGCTCGCCTCGGATGAGATGGCGAAATTCGGGGTCAGACCAGCTTGCCCTCGACAAGGCGCGTCTTGCCGCCAAGATAGGGGTGGAGCGCCGCCGGCAGGGTGACAGAGCCATCCGCCTCCTGGCCATTTTCCAAAACCGCGATCAGGCAGCGCCCGACCGCAAGCCCCGAGCCGTTCAGCGTGGCGACAAAATCGGGCTTGCCGCCCGCCGCGGGCTTGAACCGCCCGTTCATCCGCCGCGCCTGAAACTGGCCGCAGGTCGAGACCGAGGAGATTTCGCGGTAGGTGTTCTGGCCCGGCAGCCACACCTCCAGATCATAGGTTTTTTGCGCGCCAAAGCCCATGTCGCCGGTGCACAGCACGATCCGCCGATAGGGCAGGCCGAGCCGCTCAAGCACCGCCTCGGCGCATTTCGTCATCCGCTCATGCTCGGCGATCGCTTCATCCGGGTGGCAGATCGTTACCATCTCCACCTTTTCAAACTGGTGCTGGCGCAGCATCCCGGAGGTGTCCTTGCCCGCCGAACCCGCCTCGGAGCGGAAGCAGTTGGTATGCGCGGTCATCCGGCAGGGCAGCGCGGCCTCATCCCAGACCTCGCCCGCGACCGTATTCGTCAGCGTCACCTCCGAGGTCGGAATGAGCCACCAGCCATTGGTCGTCTCATAGCTGTCCTCGGCGAATTTCGGCAGTTGCCCGGTGCCAAGCATGGCCTCGGCGCGCACCAGTACCGGGGTGATCGTTTCTTGCAGATCGTGTTCGGTCACATGCAGATCGAGCATGAATTGCGCCAGCGCGCGGTGCACGCGGGCAACGCCGGATTTCAGCACCACAAACCGCGCCCCCGAAAGCTTGGCCGCAGTCTCAAAATCCATCGCGCCGCCCACGCCCGAGAGCTGGTAATGCTCCTTGGGCGCAAAGGCGAAGGTTTTGGGCGTGCCCCAGCGGTGCATCTCGACGTTGCCCGCCTCGTCTTCGCCCTCGGGCACTTCGGCAAGCGGGCTGTTCGGGATCGTCAGAAGCTTGTCGCGCAGCTCCCCATCAAGGGTTGCGGCCTCGGCCTGAAGTGCGGCCACTTCGGATTTCTTTTCCGCCACGAGCGCGCGCAGCCGCTCGAATTCGGCCTCGTCGCCCTTGGCCTTGGCGGCCCCCACCTCTTTGGCGGCGGCATTCTGTGCGGCTTGCGCCGTCTCGGCGGCAAGAATCGCGCCGCGGCGGCGTTCGTCGAGCGCGAGCACCTCGGACGAAAGCGGCGCGAGCCCCCGACGGGCGAGATCGGCATCGAACTGGGCGGGATTTTCGCGAATGGCGCGGATGTCGTGCATGAAAGCCTCCGAAGCTGCTGCGATGCGTTTAGCATAAATGCCGGGCCAGAAAAGCCCCGGCCCGCGGTGCGGGCGCCACGGCAGGGCTGAAACCGTGACCGAAGCCCTTGGGGGGGCTTGCGGATCAGACGTATAATGCGTTAAGAGCTTCAAATATTCAAAGACCGGAATATCAGTCCTCTGGTGAGGCCGCACAGGGAAGGGATGACGCCATGAAACTCTTTGTCGTGACGTTGGTGGCGCTGGCGGGGCTTTTGCCGCAGCTCGCGCTGGCCGAAAGCGGCTACCGGGTGGTGCCGACGATGGTCACTGACTGGAAAACTGTCTACGGCCAGATCGAGGCAAAAGACCAGATCCCGGCGCGGGCGCGCCTTGGTGGCACTTTGGTTGAGTTGAGCGTCTCCGAGGGGGATATGGTCACGGCGGGGCAGGAGCTTGGCCGCGTGGTCGATGCCAAGATCGCCTTTCAGCTGGATGCGCTCGATGCACAGATCGCCGCGCTCGAGAGCCAGATGGCGAATGCCGCGCGCGAGCTGACCCGCGGTGAGGAGCTGCGCACGCGCGGCGTGATCACGGTGCAGCAGCTTGATACCCTGCGCACGCAGGCCGAGGTCGTGGGCCAACAGCTCGCCGCGCAAAAGGCATCCCGGCAAGTGACCGAGCAACAGGCGAGCGAGGGCGTGGTTCTGGCGCCGGTGGCCGGGCGCGTGCTTGAGGTGCCGGTGGCCAAGGGGGCTGTGGTGATGGCGGGCGAGAGCGTGGCGACGGTCGCGGGCGGCGGCTTTTACCTGCGGCTCTCGGTGCCCGAACGTTTTGCCGGGGCGCTGCAGCAGGATGCGCCGATCGCCATCGACACCGCCGGGCGCTCGGTCGAGGGCCGGCTTGCGAAAATCTATCCGCTGATCGCCGGTGGCCGTGTCGAGGCCGATGTCGAAGTGGCGGATCTCAATTCCGAATTTGTGGGCGCGCGGGTGCTTGTGAAGCTGCCGCTCGCGATGCGCGAGGCGGTGCTGATCCCGGCGGAGATGGTGCGCACCCGCTCCGGGCTCGATTTCGTCAATGTCTCCGGGCCGGGCGGCACGGTGGAGCGCGCGGTGGTGCCGGGGCCGGTCGAGGTGATCGAGGGCAAGCCGATGGTCGAGATCCTGTCCGGTCTGACCGGCGGCGAAGAGGTGGTGGCACATGTCGAGTGAAACCCGCTCCGGGGAGGAAACAGCCGATCTGCATGAGGCAAAGCTCGGCATTGCGGGCCGCCTGACGAAAAGCTTCATCGGCTCGGCGCTGACGCCGCTTTTCATCCTTGCGGCGCTCGCCGTGGGGCTTGTGGCGCTCGTCAACCTGCCGCGCGAGGAAGAGCCGCAGATTTCCGTGCCGATGGTCGATATCCACATTCAGGCCCCCGGCCTGAAGGCGGAAGATGCGATGAAGCTCGTCACCGAGCCGATGGAAACCATCGTCACCTCGATCAACGAGGTCGAGCATGTCTATTCCCGCACCATGGACGATTATGCCCTTGTGATGGCACGCTTCATCGTCGGCACCTCGTCGGATGCCGCGATCTTGCGCGTGCATGAAAAGGTGCGCGCCAATGCGGACCGCATCCCCACCGGCATCGACGAGCCGATCATCGTGGGCCGCGGCATCGACGATGTGGCAATTGTCTCGCTCACGCTTTCGGGCAAGCCCGGCAGCGAGATCGGCGCCAATGACCTGACCCGCATCACCCGCGAATTGCAGACCGAGGTGACGAAGATCGAGAACGTCGGGCTGACCTATATCGTCGGCGAGGCGACCGAGGCGATCCGCATCTCGCCCGACCCGGAAAAGCTCGCGCTTTACGGGATCACGCTGCAGCAGCTCTCGCAAAAGGTCGAACAGGCGAACCGCGCGTTCAACACCGGGCGGCTGCGCGACGGCGGCGAGCAGATCGACCTTGTTGCCGGCAAAACGCTGGTCGCGCCCGCCGAGATCGCGGGGCTTTTGCTCACCGCGCGCGATGGCCGCCCGGTTTATGTGGCCGATGTGGCCGATGTCGCCTATGTGGGCGATACCTCGGAGCATATCGTGGCCACTGTCACGCGCGAGGGGGCGGCGCTCCACCGCTCCCCTGCCGTGACGCTCGCGATTGCCAAGCGCGCCGGGGCCAATGCCGTTGTGGTGGGCGAGGCGATCCTGGAGCGGGTGCATGAGCTGGAGGGGACGCTGATCCCCGAAAGCGTCGAGGTGCAGGTGACGCGCGATTATGGCGAGACCGCGAACGAGAAGGCAAACGAGCTTCTCTTCCACCTCGGCCTTGCGACGATCTCGATCATCGCGCTCGTGTTCTTTGCCATCGGCTGGCGTGAAAGCATCGTTGTGGCCATCGTCATTCCGGTGACGATCCTGCTCACGCTCTTTGCCGCCAATGCAATGGGCTTCACGCTGAACCGGGTGAGCCTTTTTGCGCTGATTTTCTCGATCGGGATTCTGGTCGACGATGCGATCGTGGTGATCGAGAATATCGCGCGGCACTGGGCGATGAAAACGCCCGGAAGCCGGGTGCAAAAGGCCATCGAGGCGGTGGCGGAGGTGGGCAACCCCACCATCGTCGCCACCCTCACTGTGGTCGCGGCGCTTTTGCCGATGCTTGCCGTCTCGGGGCTGATGGGGCCCTATATGTCGCCCATTCCTTCGGTCGCTTCGGCGGCGATGATCTTTTCGTTCTTCGTTGCGGTGATGATCACGCCATGGCTGATGGTGAAGATTGCCGGGCGGGCCGACATGTCGGCGCATGGCGGGGGCGATGGTCACGCGCATCATGCCCATGGCGGCAAGCTGGGCGCGCTTTACACCCGCGTGGCGCGGCCAATCCTTGCCAGCAAGGGGCGCTCCGGGCTCTTCCTGCTCGCCACGGTGGTGCTCTCCTTCGGCTCTCTGGGCCTTCTTTACACCAAGGATGTCACGGTCAAGCTCCTGCCGTTTGACAACAAATCCGAGCTTTCCGTGGTGATCGACCTGCCCGAGGGCTCTTCGGTCGAGGCGACCGATGCCGTCGCCCAGCAGATTGCCGCAGAGGTCACGCAGATGCCCGAGGTGATCTCGGTGCAGACCCATGCGGGCACCGCCGCGCCCTTCAACTTCAACGGGCTGGTGCGGCATTACTATCTGCGCGAATACCCGTGGCAGGGCGATGTGCAGATCAACCTGCATGGCAAGGACGGGCGCGACCGCACCAGCCACGAGATCGCGCTCGAGATCCGCGAGCGGGTGACGGCGCTCAAGCTGCCCGAGGGCACGCGGCTGATGACCGTGGAGCCGCCGCCCGGGCCGCCCGTCATCGCGACGCTTCTGGCCGAGGTCTATGGCCCCGATGCCGAGACCCGGCGCGAGTCGGCGCGCAAGATCGAACAGGCCTTCCGTTCGGTGCCGTTCATCGTCGATGTCGACAATTCCTTCGGGGTCGAGGCGCGGCGGCTGCGCGCCACGGTCGACCCGGACAATCTCGAATTTTATCAGGTGCAGGAAAGCGATGTCTTTGACACGCTGGGGCTGCTCAATGGCGCGACCACGGTGGGCTATTCGCACCGCGGCAACGAGCGCCCGCCGCTGCCCATCGTGATGGAACGCGCCAAGGGCGCGAAGGTGATGGACGAGGCGACGCTCTCGACCCCGATCCCGGCCGATGTTCTGCCCGGCGCGCGCGGGGTGGTGGAACTGGGCGACGTGGTGCAGGTGCGCGCGGAAAAAGCCTCCTTTCCGATCTTTCGCCACAACGGGCGCGAGGCGGAGATGGTCACGGCCGAACTTGCCGGCAGTTTCGAGGCGCCGCTTTACGGCATGCTCGCGGTGGGCGATGCGCTCGATGCGATGGACTGGGCCGAGGGCACCAAGCCCGAGATCAGCCTGCATGGCCAGCCCGAGGATGAGAGCCATGTCACGCTGTTGTGGGATGGCGAATGGGAAGTGACCTGGGTCACCTTCCGCGACATGGGCGGGGCGTTCGGCATTGCGCTGGTGGGCATCTACATTCTCGTGGTGGCGCAATTTGGCTCGTTCCGGCTGCCGCTCGTGGTGCTGACGCCGGTGCCGCTGACCTTCCTTGGCATCATGCTCGGGCACATGATGTTCTCCGCGCCGTTCTCTGCCACCTCGATGATCGGCTTCATCGCGCTGGCGGGCATCATCGTGCGCAACTCGATCCTGCTGGTCGATTTTATCCGCCATGCCGACCGGACGGGCAAATCCGAGATTGAAATCCTGATCGAGGCGGGGGCGATCCGGTTCAAGCCGATCCTGCTCACGGCGATTGCGGCGATGATCGGCGCGGCGGTGATCCTTGCCGACCCGATCTTTCAGGGGCTGGCCATTTCGCTCCTGTTCGGGCTTCTCAGCTCGACCCTGCTCACGGTGCTGGTGATCCCGGCGATCTACCGCATCTTCAAGACCTGAGCCGTGCCGGGCACGCAAACCAGAGCGCCCTCCGCTTGCGGGGGGCGTTTTCATCTGGCCCGATCCCGGCGCCAATGAGCGCCTTTGGTGATTATTAATTCCGACAGGCTACTGTTGCGACCTGTCGTTAGTGATCTGTTCCGAGGTTCCCTCATGTTTTCGAGAATGAATGCGCTGGATCTGTCTCGGCGGCTGCCGTTGTTGATGACCCTCATCGCATTGGTTGCCGGGCTCTGCACCGCGGTGCCAGCTTATTTCATCACCCGCAATGCCTTGATCGAAAGCGCCGAGGATACGCTCGACACGCTCGGCCGCGGGCCGGAGCAGGCGCTCGACCTTTTGCTCAATGGCACGCGGGCCGAGCTTGTCGCGATGGCGCAAGATCGCGCGATCCAGCGCGCGCTCGTGGCGATGTCCGGCGCCTATGACGCGCTGCCCGATCCGCGCAAGACGCTTCAGAATACCTATATCGACACCAATCCGAACCCGCTGGGCGAAAAGAACCTGATGGTCTCGGCGGAGGATGGCAGCGCCTATGATGCGCTTCATGCCGATCTGCATCCGGGGCTGGCCAAACGCCTCGCAGAACACGGATACTATGACATTTTCCTGATCGCGCCCTCGGGCAGCGTGGTCTACACCGTGTTCAAGGAACGCGATTTCGCCACCAATCTGTTGACGGGCGAGTGGAAAGAGACTGGTTTGGCCGCGGTGTTCCGCGAGGCGATGGCGCAGCCCGCCGGGGGGGCGTCTTTCCGTGATTTTGCCCCCTATGCGCCGAGCGCCGATGCGCCCGCCGCGTTCATTGCCGCCCCGGTGCTGGATGCAGATGGCAAACGGCTTGGCGTGATGGCAATCCAGTTGCCGGTCGGCGCGATGAATGCCGCTTTGCAGAGCGTTGCCGATGGCAGCGACACCAAATCCGCCTATCTGGTGGGGGCGGACGGGTTCTTGCGCTCCGACATGTTGAAGACGCCGGTTGATGACATCTTGCAAACCCGGGAGGACAATGCCGCGCTCAAGGCGGCGCTCGCCGGGCAAACCGGGGTGATGCGACTGAAGGACGGGTTCGGAGACCGCTACGTCGATTACCGACCGTTCAGTTTCCTCGGTGCGCGCTGGGCGCTTTTGACAAGCGAGAGCGCGGCCGAAATGCTCGCGCCGCTGTGGCATCTGCGCTTCGCCTTTGCGGCGACGACTGCGCTGATGATTGTTCTGGCCGCGCTGCTCGCAATGCGGATTTCGCGCTCGATCAGCCAGCCGCTCACGCGCCTCACCGTTGCGATGGACGAGGTGGGGCGGGGGCGCTTTGATCATGAGGTGCCCGACCGCGCGCGCGCGGACGAGGTCGGGCGGATGGCGCGCGGGCTGGAGCGGTTCCGCCTTGCGCTGATTGAGGCGCGCGAGACCGATGCGCGCCTTGCGGCAGAGCGCGAGGCCGCGGCGCAGCGCGAGCGCGCATTGCTGGTCGAGGCGGCAGAGCGCGACCGCGTTGAGCAGGAGCGCGCGCGCACAGCCGAAGCGGCGCAACGCGCCGCCGAGGATGCGCAGCGTGCCGAGATCGATGCCGAGCGCGCCAGCGCCGATGCGGCGCTGCAACAGGTGGTGAAAGCGCTCAGCGCCTCGTTGCGCGCGCTTGCCGATGGTCGGCTCGATGTCACCATCGACGAGTTCTTCGGCGTTTCCTACAAGGCGCTGCGGATGGATTTCAACGACGCCGCCAAGAGCCTGCGCCAGATGGTGCGCGAAATCTCGGTGGCCGCGCGCTCGATCAGCACCGACAGCGACGAGATCGCCAATGCGGCCCAGAACCTGTCGCGCCGCACCGAGACCTCGGCCGCGGCGCTCGACGAGACCTCCTCGGCGATGCATGAGATGCTGACCGCGGTGGGGCAGACCAACTCCGGGATCAACAGTGTGCGCACGCTCGCCCATGATGCCTGCGACCGTGCCGACCGCTCGCAGGAAACGATGCGCGCCGCGGTCGAGGCGATGCAGCGGATCGAGGCCTCGTCAGAAGCGATCAGCCGCATCGTCACGGTGATTGACGATATCGCCTTCCAGACCAACCTTCTGGCGCTGAACGCGGGGGTAGAGGCCGCGCGGGCGGGCGATGCGGGGCGCGGCTTTGCGGTCGTGGCCTCGGAGGTGCGCGCGCTGGCGCAGCGGGCCGCGGAATCGGCGGGCCAGATTGGCACCTTGATCGCCGACAGCGGGGCGCAGGTGCGCGAGGGGGTGAGCCTCGTGCGCGATTGCGGCACCGCGCTTGAGACGATTTCGAGCGCCGTTTCTGATATTTCCGGGCGGGTGAGCGAGATCGCGGGGAGCGCGGGCGAGCAGGAGCAGGGCATTTCGGAAGTGACCCGCGCGCTCAGCCAACTGGACAATGCCACGCAGGAAAACGCCGCGATGTTTGAAGAGACGACCGCGGCGACCAGCTCTCTGGCGGCAGCCGTGGCCGATCTGAGCAAGCTGATTGCGCAATTCAGCGGGTGGGAAGAGCACGCCCCGGCAGAGCGCAAGATCGCCTGAGCGCCAATGGCGCGGCGGGGTCAGACCCTTTGCAACGAAGGGGCCCGCATGGCGGGCCCCGTGCGGCATTCGGTGCGCCCCGGCAGGGCGGTCGCGAAGCACGGAAGGCACAGCCTAACCCGGCCCACAGGCGCCGCAAACCCCGCTGCCAGAACCGCGAGCGCATCCCGCGCTCGCGTGACATGCGCTCAAAGGTGGCACGGGTCTCCGCGCGTTCGGAAATCCGCCATCGAAGCCGCTCCCGAAGCCGGAAAACAGCCGTTGCGCATAGTTTTTTAACGCCTGCTTCATAGGGTGGATGGCCGAGAGGATCGCGCTCTTCGGGCCGATGCCGGGGGTGAGCGGGCGGGCGCGCGGGCGCCGCGAAGCGATGGTGGTGTGAGTATGACAGCAGTTCTGGGCCCTTCCGAGCGGGAGGCCAATGTGCCGCCCAGAGTGCAGGCCAGTGCAGCCGGGTCGCCCCCCGACAAGATCGACCGCTGGCTCCTTCAGACCGCTTACCGCAACAATTTCGCAAATATCGGCGTCAATCTTGTGGCCGGGGTGGCGATGGCGGTGCTGCTGGCCAAGGCCTCGGCCAGCGTCTGGCCTGCGACGCTCTGGGGGGGGGCAATGGTCCTGCTCTCGGCGGCGCGGTTTGCCTTCAGTTGCGGCCCCGGGGTCGGTTGCGACGATCCGTTGCTGGCGTCGGCCGAGCGGTTTCGCACGTTGCGGAGGCGCTATGCCACGGGGCTGATGCTTGGCGCGTTGCTCTGGACGGGGATGACCACACTGGCCCTTGCCTCGGGCGATGATCGGGTGCGCTACACCGCGTTGATCGTGCTTTCGGCGCTGGCGGCGGGCGCCACCGGCATTCTGGCCGCGCAGCTGTGGATCGGGCGGGTCTATATTGCGCTGATGCTGGTGCAGGGCGCGGCGCAACTTGCCCTTGACGGCAATGGCGATTCCGTTCTGGCCGCGCTGGCGGTGGTGTTTCTGGTGGTGATGCTGTTCGTGCACCGCAACAACCACACGATCCTTGTGCAATCGCTCGACCTGCGGTTTCGCAATGATGATCTTGTCACCAATCTGAAAGCGAAACAGAGCGCGCTGAGAGAGTTGAATGCCACCCTTGAGGGCCGCGTTGCGCTGCGCACCGCAGATCTCAAATTCGCGGCCGAGCACGATTGCCTGACCCAGCTTTTCAACCGTGCGGGGATTGTCGAATGGGTGGATGGCCAGACCCGGCCGGGCCGGGTCTGCACCACGATCTTTCTCGATCTCGACCGTTTCAAGCAGATCAATGACGGGCTTGGCCATGCGGTGGGCGATTGCGTGCTCACCGAGGTTGCAAGCCGCCTTGCCGCGGCCCTGCCGGAGGGCGCGGCGCTGTGCCGGTGGGGCGGCGATGAATTCGTGGCGATTGCCCCCGCCGAAGCGGGCGAGGCCATTGCCGAAGGGGCGGCGCTTGCAGACCGGCTGCGCGCGGCGATCAGCGAGAAGATCTGCGTCAACGGGCGCGAAATCCATGTATCTCTGAGCGCCGGTGTTGCCGTGAGCGCGTTTGAGGCTGCGGCTGTGAGCGCGGCGATCCGGTTTGCCGATCTCGCGGCAAGCGAGGCCAAGGGCCGGGGCCGGGGCGCCACCGTGGTCTTTTCCGAGGCCTTTGCCGCCCGGCAGGAACGGCAGGCGATCCTTGTGCAGGCGCTCAAGGGGGCGGTGAGCAATGGTGAGCTTTCCGTCGTGTTTCAGCCCATCGTCGATGCGGTGCGGCGCGAGCCGGAGTGCTATGAGGTTTTGCTGCGCTGGAACAACCCGGTTCTGGGCCGGATCTCGCCGGAGGAGTTCATTCCGATGGCCGAGGAGGCGGGGTTGATCGTCGAGCTTGGGGCCTTTGCGATGGAGGCCGCGCTGCGCCGCTTTGCGCAATGGGGCGGGCAGGGGGCGGGCTGCCGCATCGCGCTCAATGCCTCGATCCGGCAGTTGATTGCGCCGGGCTATGTGGAGACCCTGCGCGCGGCGGCGGCGCGCCACGGCATCCCGCCCAGCGCCATTGTCGTCGAGGTGACGGAGACGATCTTTGCCGATACCTATCTGGATCTGACGCACCGCGTGCTGCGGCAGCTTCAGGATCTCGGCATCGACATCCATATCGACGATTTCGGCACCGGCTTCTCGTCGCTTTCGCGGCTCCATGAGATGCCGGTTCAGGCGATCAAGATCGATCAGTCCTTCGTGCGGCGGATGGACCCGCAGGCGGTGGCGATCATCGAAGGCAGCGTCAGCATTGCCGAGAAATTCGGCATTGCCACCGTTGCCGAAGGGGTGGAGACGGAGGCGCAGGCCGATCTGCTGCGGGCGATGCGCGTCACCTATCTGCAGGGCTATCTGTTTGGCCGCCCCGAGATTGTGCCGGGCAAGCTGGCCGCGCCCCCCTCCGAACCGGGGCGGAGCGCGCCCTGAGCCTGGGGCACGCGCCCCGGCCCGCGTCAGAAGCGGCGCGTCAGAAGCGGCGCGGATCGAAGGGCGCAAGCGGGATCGGCGGCGCGCGATGCGCGGCCAGCGCCGCGACCAGTTCCGCCGTGCCCGCCGATTGCGTCAGCCCCAGATGGCCATGCCCGAAGGCATAGATCACCCGCTCGCAGCCCGGCGCACGGGCGATCACCGGCAGGCTGTCGGGAAGCGAGGGGCGGAACCCCATCCATTGCACGCCCCCCTTCGGGTCAAAGCCGGGCAAAAAGGCCGCGGTCTTTTCCACGAGAATTTCGGCCCGGCGGTAATTCGGCGCGAGGTCGAGCCCGCCCAGTTCCACCGCGCCGCCGACGCGCAGCCCGCCCCCGATCTTGCTCACCACAAAGCCGTGGTTGGCGAATGTCACATGCGTGCGCAGATCGACGCTCGCGGTCGGGAAGGTGGTGTTGTAGCCGCGCTCGGTTTCAAGCGGGATCTTGTCGCCCAGCATCCGCGCGATGCGGTGCGACCAGGCCCCGGCTGCAACCACGATCTGCCCGGCGCGGCGCAGCCCCGCGGGCGTGACCACCTCGACCCCGCCGTCAAAGGGCCGCACCGATGTCACCTCGGCAATCTCGATCGTGCCGCCCTGCGCGCGGAAACGCTCGGCCAGATGTTCGGTCCAGAGTGCGGGATCGACGGTGTTCATCCAATCCGGCGTAAAGCCCGCATGGGTAAAGCGCGGGCTCAGCCCGGGCTGAATTTCTGCAATCGCTTCGGGGCTTTGCAACAGATCAAAGGCGATGCCATGGGCACGCCGCAGCGCCCAGGCGGGGGCGGCGGCGTCGAATTCTCCGCGGCCCTCATAAAGCTGAAGCTGGCCCTCGCGGCGCATCAGCGCCTCGCCGTCGACAGCCGCGATCTGGCGCTCCAGCGCGGCGCGCGAGAGCGCCATCAGCCCCGCCTGAGCCTCGATGGCGGCGGCAAAGCGGGCCTTGGCGGTGGCGCGCCAGAAATGCACCATCCAGGGCAGGATCTTGAGCGCATAGGCCGGGCGCAGCGACAAGGGCCCGAGCGGATCGAGGAGCCATTTCGGCGCCTTGCGCATGATGCCGGGCGCGGCCAGCGGCTCGACATCGGTGAAGGCAAAGGCCCCGGCATTGCCGCGCGAGGCCTCTGCCGCCACGCCCTTGCGGTCAAGGATATAGACCCGATGCCCCTCTGCCTGAAGGGCGAGGGCGGTGCTGATGCCGATGATCCCGGCGCCGATGACGAGGATATCCGGTTGGGTCGACTGAGGCATGGCGAGGCTCGCGCGGTTGGAGGAAAGGCGCCCCCGAGGCAGCGGGTGCCGGGGGCGCAGGAGGTCAGAGGTGAATGCCCTGCCGGAACGGGTCATTCGGCAGGAAGAAGAGCTGGCTTTCGGCCATCACATGCGCCTGTCCGGTGATCGAGGGGATCACGCCGCCGCCCGCACCGGGCTGCCACGAGAGCCGATAGGAGCTGCCGATCACGCTTTCCTGCACGATCTCTTCGCCCTGGGGCAAACGCCCCTCGGCGGCGAGGCAGGCGAGCCGGGCCGAGCTGCCGGTGCCGCAGGGGGAGCGGTCATAGGCATCGTCGGGGCAGAGCACGAAGTTGCGCGAATGCCCTTCGGGCGTGCGCGCGGGGCCATAGAAGATCACGTGATCGACGGGCATCCCGTTCTCGCCGCCAAGCCGGGCTTCATGAAGTGCCGTGCGCACGGCGATGGTCGCCTCGGTCAGGGCCTTGATGTTGCCGGGCTCGACCGGGATCGGGCTCGGATCGACCAGGAAGAAGCAATTGCCGCCATAGGCGATATCGCCCGTCACGGTGCCAAGCCCCGCCACCTCGACCGAGACGGCGCGGTGAATGCGCCGGCTCTCGATATTGGTCACGGTGACGGTGTTCGGGTCGCGCACATCAACCGTCACCACGCCCACCGGCGTCTCGATGCGGTGCTGGCCAAGCCCGATCCGGCCCATGTGCACAAGCGTCACCGCAAGCCCGATGGTGCCGTGCCCGCACATGCCAAGCACGGCCTCGGCGTCGAAATAGATCACGCCGGTGACGCAGCTCGGATCGACCGGCGGCACCAGCAGCGCGCAGACCATCGCCGCCTGACCGCGCGGCTCAAGGATCACCGAGCGGTAAAAATCGCGGTGGTCGGTGGCGAGGGCGGCCGCGCGTTCCGAAAGCGGCCCGGTGCCAAGGTCCGGCCCGCCATCGAGGATCACCCGCGTCGGCTCGCCGCCGGTGTGGCTGTCGATCACATGCATTCAGCGATCACCCCGCCCTGTTTCGACCAGTTCGCAAACCAGCGGTTGAACTGGTGGAATTGCGCCTCGCAGAACTTGGCTTGCGAGGGCGAGAGCGCATCGGTTTCGTTGAGGTTGATTGCATATTGGGTCTCGCCCTTCAGCACCATCAGATGCTTGAAGTAGAGCACGAGATCGACGCCTTCGTCGAATTTTGCCAGCACCGAGAAAGCCTCGGCCAGTTCGCGCGCGCGCAGGTCCGCCTCCGGGCAGCCCGCGGCGGCACGTTTCGACAGTGCGACTTGCAGGAGCGACTCTTTCGGGAAGATCGAGCCGATGCCGGTGATCGTGCCAACGGCCCCGCATTTGACGAAACCGTGGTAGACCTCGGTATCGACGCCGACCATCAAGATCACCTCGTCATCTTGCGAGGTGATGTGCTCGGCGGCATAGCTCAGATCGGCCCGGCCCCCGAATTCCTTGAAACCGATGAGGTTCTTGTGTTCGGCGCGCAGCGCGAAGAACAGATCGGCCTTGGTCGAATAGCCGTAATAGGGGCTGTTGTAGATGATCGCGGGCACATCGGGCGCCGCTTCGAGGATCGCCTTGAAGTGGTTGCGTTGCGCGGGCACCGAGAGCGAACGGGACAACAGCCGCGGGATCACCATCAGCCCCGCCGCGCCGATCTTTTGCGCATGGGCGGCATGGGCCACCGCCGATTTCGGGCTCACCGCGCCGGTGCCAACCACCACGGGCACGCCCGCCTTGGTGAGCCGCTCCACGCCCTCCATCCGCTCTGCGTCGGTCAAAAGCGGCCATTCTCCGCAGGATCCGCAATAAACGACGCCCGACATCCCCGCCGCCATCAGCTCCTGCCCCTTCGCCACCAGCGCGTCAAAATCGGGGCGGCGGTCGGGGGTGCAGGGGGTCAGCAGCGCGGGGATCGTGCCGAGGAAAACATCTTTGTTCATCGTGGGGGCTCCGTTGGTTGTTCGTGGGGGCGCTCAGGCCGTGATCCATTTGGGGGGCGCGGCGGGGGCAAGGCCGGTGCGCAAGGTGCGCGCGCAATCGGCAAGGCTGCCAAAGCGCACCGCGCGCTGGCTCAGCCCCGGCGCGTAATGGGCGTATTTGCCCGAATTGGTCATCAAGACTTTCGTTTGCGGCGGAAACACCGGCTCGGAGATCGAGCACCAGCACAGATCCGGGATGATCCGCACCCCGGCAGCCTCCAGCGTGGCCCGCACGCCGTTTTGCGAGATCTCGGAGAGCGTGGCGCGCCCCAGCGTGATGAGGGTGCTCAGACCGGGGGCAGGCGTTGCGCCCTCAACAAGCTGCGCAAAGGCGGCGCATTCGCCCCCCGAGAAATGTGGGCTGCCAAGCGCGATCAGATCGACCTTGCCGGCGCCGCGATTGAAGATGCCCCAGAGCCGGGCAAAATCCGCTTGTGTGATCGTCACCTGATCGGCGCCGGGGGCGGGGGGCATATCGGCCTCGGGCGTGTGGCCCGCGATATGCAGCATCGGCGCCGCCGAGGTGGTGCCAAAGGCCGCGCAAAGCGCCTTGAGGTCATCCTCGGAGGGGGTGCTGGCCTCAAGCCCGCGCAAAAGCGGAATGCGGTCCGGCGCGGCTTGCCCCAAAAGCCAGCCGAGCATCGGCCAGAAGGCATCGTCCGCGCCTGCGGGCATCACCACATCCACAATCCGGCGCGGCGCGCGCTGCGCGGAGAGGTAAACCCCCGCCTGCGCCGTGCGGCCGGTGAGCGCGATGCACAGATCCATGAAATCGGCGTGTTTCACGGTGCGCGCGCCCAGCACGCTGTTGGCATAGATCACCGCATTGCTCTCGGCCCAGGCGATGTCTTCGCCCTGTGCGGGGCGGTTTGCGAGCAGATAGGGCGCGCAGGTGAAGCTTGGCTCGGCGCCCATCTCGACATAGGCATCGGCAAGGGCTGCGGCGCTCGCGCCAAAGCGCTCCGCCACGCCCTGAGCGCGCCAGTTCGCATGATCGACCGAGATTGCGTTCATCGTCGTGGGCACGCGCACCCGCCCGCCGCGATCCGCCATGGCGCGGGCAAAGGTCAGAAAGGCGGGGCTTGCATAGATGCAGCCATCAATATGCACGCGCGCCACATCCATGAGCCGGGGCGCGCCCTGCGCGCGCGCCATCGTGGTGATGATCTCCATCGCGAGCTGCGCTGCCGGGCCCTGCGCGCCCGCCAGAAAGGCCGTGTCTTCGGCGCTCAGCTCCAGCGTTTCGGAGACCGGCGCGAGCGGGAGGGTGAGCGCACCGGCGTGCAGATGCGTTTGGGTGATCGCGGCGTGGCGCTCCTGCGCGAGCGCGTCATATTCCGCCGCCGAAAGGCGCACCACGGCGATCGGATGATCAAAGAGCCGCCCGGCCACGAGCGCGCCGAGGGTGAGAATGTCTTCGCCCTCGCGAAAGATCAGCGCGCGCGGCGCAGTGCCTGCAAAGGCGAGCCCCAGCAGCACGCCGCTGCCGGTGCACGAGCCCCGGCTTGTCGGCATCATCACCACATGCCCGGCGAGCGAGGCGCCGTGTTGCGGGTGCAGCGCGTCGATGATCACGCCGGTCTCGGGATCAACCCCGCCCCAGACGCTCAGACCCTCGGTGCAAACCAGAACCGGCCCTTCAACGCTGGCGGGAACGATGACCTGTGCCATGATGAACCTCGTTCGGTCGAAAACGGTCGCACCGCTGACCCAGCGGCATCCGCCCGCATCCGCGTTTGGGACTCTCTTTGCTCCAGCGCGCTTGCGAGTGTTGCAACGGCCATGGAAATGTGCTTAAACGATCACAAATGGTAAGAAAAGAAAAATATGACGCAAACGGAAAAATCTTCCCGCGATGAGGCCGAGCCCGCGTCAAGCGCCGAGGGCTGGGAGGCGGAGCGGCTGCAATTGCGCTCGGATCTGGGCAGCCGGATGAAGGCGGTGCGGCAGGCCTGCGGACTCACGCTTGAGGCGGCGGCGCAACGCACCGGGCTCGCGCTTTCGACGATCCACAAGATCGAGAACGGGCGCGTGTCGCCGAGCTATGAGAACCTCGTGCGGATCGCGCGCGCCTATGACATCGGCATGGAGCGGCTGTTTTCGGCCGACCATGAGGCGGTGCAGACAACGCGGATGACGGTGACAAAGGCGGGGCAGGGGCGCAAGGTGCGCTCCAAGAACTTCGAATATGAGGTGCTTTGCAACGCGCTCGCGGAAAAGAAGATCATCCCGCTTGTGACCAGGGTGGAGCAGCGCGGCCCGCTCAGGCCCGAGGAGCTGGAGGCCCATACCGGCGAGGAAACGCTTTATGTGCTTTCTGGCCGGATCGAGCTGGTGGTCGAGCATTACCAGCCCGTCGTGCTGGAACCCGGCGATTGCGCCTATTTTGACAGCACGATCCGGCACGGGCTGCGCGCGCTTGATGCCGAGGAGGCGCGGGTGTTCTGGGCCTGCACCTATGTCGACGTTGACAAATAGCACCGCCCCCGCGCTGCCGATCTGATCCCTTCTCAAGGAGTTTGCCCGACCATGGCCGAGCCGAACATGATTTCCTACGCGGCGCTGTTGGCGCGCGTCGAGACGATTTTCACCACTGTGGGCGTGCTGCCCGCCGCTGCCAAGGCGGTGGCGAAGGTGATCGTCGCGGGCGAGCGTGACCATTGCAAATCGCATGGGATCTACCGCCTTGAGGGCTGCTTGCGGGTGCTTGCGGCGGGCAAGGTCAACCCCGAGGCGCTGCCCGAAATCCATGATGCGGGCGCCTCGGTGATCGAGGTTGATGCCAAGGGCGGATTTTCCAACCCGGCCTTTTATGCCGCGCAGGAGGTGCTGGTGGCGCGGGCGCGCAAACATGGCATCGCCGCGCTGGTGATCCGCGATTGTCTCCACTTTTCCGCGCTTTGGCACGATGTCGAGGCGCTGGCGGAAGACGGGCTTGCCGCGCTTTCCATGTGCCCGAGCTATGCCTTTGTGGCCCCGGCGGGTGGCAAGGAACCGCTTTTGGGCACCAACCCCTTTGCCTTTGGCTGGCCGCGCCCCGGCGCCTTTCCCTATGTGTTCGACTTTGCCACGAGCGTTGCGGCGCGGGGCGAGATCGAACTGCATCGCCGCGCGGGCAAACCGATCCCGGAGGGTTGGGCGGTGGATAGCGACGGCCACCCCACCACCGACCCGGAGGCAGCGCTCGGCGGCGCGATGCTGACATTTGGCGGCCACAAGGGCTCGGCGATTTCGACGATGGTGGAGCTGCTTGCGGGCGCGATGCTTGGCGAGTTCATGAGCAAGGAAGCGCTTGATTTCATGGGCGGCACGGATCTTTTGCCGCGGCATGGCGCGCTGGTGCTGGCGCTTGATCCGCGGGTTTTTGCGGCCCGCAGCGGCCGCGACCCGATTGCAGAAGGGGAAAAGCTGCTCACCGCGATTGGCGCGCAAGGCGCGCGGCTGCCCTCCGAGCGCCGCTTTGCGGCGCGGGCAAAAGCGATGGCGGAGGGGATCGCGCTCAGCGAGGCGGAACTGGCGCAACTCGACCGGTTCGAGCGGCTCGGCCTCGACGCGCTCAAGGCCTGAGCCCACGCATAATAAGGCGCGCGTCCCGGGCTGGGGCGCGCGCCTTTTATATTTGCCGTCTCAGCGCACGCTGGCGAGAAACTTTTGCGTTTCCGGGTGTTGCGGGTCGTTGAAGATCTGCTCGGGCTTGCCGATCTCGGCCATGATGCCCTTGTGGAAATAGGCCACCCGGTCCGAGACATCGCGCGCAAAGGCCATCTCGTGGGTGACGCAGATCATCGTCATGCCTTCCTCGGCGAGCATCTTCAGCGTTTCGAGCACCTCGCCCACAAGCTGCGGGTCAAGCGCCGAAGTCACCTCGTCAAAGAGCATGTAATCGGGCGACATGGCGAGCGCGCGGGCAATCGCCATGCGCTGCTGTTGCCCGCCCGAAAGCCGCGAAGGATAGGTGGTGAGCTTGTCGCCCAGACCCACATGCTTGAGCTGCTTTTCCCCGATCGCCTCGGCCTCGGCCTTGCCCATGCCCAGCACCTTGCGCGGCGCCAGCGTGACGTTTTCAAGCACGGTCAGATGCGGGAAGGCATTCCATTGCTGAAATACGATCCCGATCTTCTGGCGCAGCTTGTTGAGGTTGGTGGATTTTGCATGCACCTCGGTGCCGTCCACCACGATCTTGCCCGTGTCGATCGGCTCAAGCCCGTTGATGCAGGTCAGAAGCGTCGACTTGCCCGAACCGGAGCCGCCGATCACCGTCACCACCTCGCCCTTCTCGACGGTCAGGTCGATGCCCTTGAGCACTTCGAGCATGCCAAAGGACTTGTGGACATTCTGGATCTCAATCATTGGACCACCTTTTTTCGAGATATCCGCCGAGCCGGGCAAGCGGGAAGCTGATGATGAAGTAGAAGGCACCGCAGATCATCAGCAGGAACAGCGGTTCCTGGAGCCGGGTGATCAGGATCTGGGTGGATTTGAGCAGTTCGGTCACCTGCACGACATAGACGAGAGCGGAGTCCTTCATCACCCCGAGCGCGAGGCCGATCCAGGACGGAAGCGCCACGCGGGTGGCGAGCGGCATCACGATATAGCGCATGTCCTGCAACCAGCTCATGCCGAGCGAGCGCGCGGCGCGGCGCGTGGTGGCGGGCACCGCGTCGATGCCGCCGCGCACGATCTCGGCGCAGTAAGCGGCCGTGTAGAGCGAAAGCACCATGCAGGCGATGGAAAAGCCCGAGAACCGCAGATGCAGCACCATGCCCATGAAGGCATTGGCGAGCACAAGCTGGATCAAGAGCGGCACCGAGCGGAAGATATCCAGAAAGAAGGTCAGCGGCGCGGCCAGCACGGCGCCAAGCTGCACCCTGATCACCCCGAAGAGGATGCCGAGCACGGTGCCGATGGCCACCGAGATCGCGGTGACGAGGATCGTCATCCCCGCGCCCTTGACGAGGAAGATCAGATCGGCCGAGGAGAGAGCGGTGTGAAACATGATGGCTCCCTCAGTACCGGAACAGCCGCCAGGCAATTGCCCGGGCGCCGAGGGTGATGATCTTGGTGATCAGGTAGAAGATCACCGCGGCGATGGCAAAAAGCTCAAAGGTGCGGAAGGTGAGCGCGTTGAGATCCTGCGTCACGCCGTAAAGGTCGGTGTTCATGCCGACGGTGACGCCGAGCGAGGTCATCAGCACGGCCCAGACCATCTGGTTCGTCATTGGCAAAAACGAGATGCGCAGCATCTGCGGCAGGATGATGTAGCGAAACGCCTGCCCCTGCGACATGCCGAGCGAGCGGCCGGCACGGGTTTGCGTTTCCGGGATGGCTTTCAGCGCGCCGCGGAAGTTTTCCGCGAGATAGCCCGCATTGTTGAAGGTGATCCCGATCAGCAGCGACACGAAGGGGCTGAAATGGATCCCGAAACTCGCAACGCCAAAATGGGCCATGTAGATCTGGAAAAGCGCCGGGGTGTTGCGCGCCACTTCGACCCAGGTGGTGGCGATCGCCCCGAGCGGGCGGGAGCCGGAAAGACGCAGCAGGGTGAGCAAAATGGCGAGCGCGATGCCGATCAGCATCGAAAGCACCGCCACTTCCATCGTCACCGCCGCGCCGTCCAGGATCTTCGGAAGCCGGGCAAACGCCTGGTTCCACTGGAAGGTATATCCGAACATGGCTGTGTCCTGGCTGGAGGAGTGCGGAAGGCAAACGGCGCGGGCAGGGCCCGCGCCGCCGCCGGTTCCGGCGCCGATTAGCGGTAGGCGTTCGGGACCGTCAAGGCCGGCAGGTCGCCGCCGACCCATTTTTCATAGAGTTCGGCATAGCGACCGGTGCGGATCTGCTGGTTCACGAACAGGTTGAGGTAGTTGATCAGCCCGTATTCGTCGCGGTTGGTGAAAAGCGCAACGTAATCGGTGTCAAACGGCGCCTTGCCAACCACCGAGATGCCGGGGAAATTGCCGGTCTTCACGTTGGCCTGCGCGACGGTCGAGGTGGAGACGGTGGCGTCGATCTGACCCTGGCTCAGCGCGAGGAACACGTCAGCCTGCGTCTGATAGGGGCGGAAGCTGCCCGAACCCCATTCGTTGATCTGCTTTTCGAGCGCGATCGCTTCAAACGTGCCCGCGGTGGCGCCGACGGTGTGGCCCTTCATGTCGTCGAAGGATTTGATGCCCGCGGCGTCATTCGAGGTCACGGCCATTTCAAAGGCGAAATAGGGGATCGAGAAGCCCACGGTTTTGGCCCGCTCAAGCGTGTCCGAGGTGGAGGCAACGCCCACATCGACACGGCCCGACATCAGCGCCGGGATGCGCTCGGGGAAGGGGGTCTCGACGATTTCGGATGTCACGCCGAGCGCGGCCGCGAGGTCGTTGCAATAGTCGACGTCAAAGCCGATCGGGTTGTTGTTCTCGTCGCGCATCCCCATCGGCGGGAAGTCGAGCACGACCGCGCAGCGCAGCGTGCCCGAGGCGATGATGTCATCGAGCTTGTCGGCTTGCGCCGTGCCCGCAAGCGCCGTGGTGGCGATCAGGGCCGCGGCCATGGTGAGCGTTTTCATAGGGGAACCTCTCTGCTGATTCTCGGGCAACCCTGCCCGGGGTTTTTCTTTCTCGCAATAAATTTTCATATAAGAAAAAAGCTGGCGCAACAGGAAAATTTTGGATAGAGCGAAGTTGCGATCTAAACGGCTGAATTCGTGCTCTTAAAAGGGCAGTTTATGAAGGAAGCCCAGAGCAATAGGTCACGTTGACGCAGATTTCGCGAGCCGGTTGCCCGGTTTGCGGGCACAGATGGAAGGACCTCCCATGAGTTTCACCCCCCGCGGCATGCATCTGATCGCCGGAACCTGGATCGGTGGCGGCGAACGCTTCGCCTCGGCGCCGGTGGAGGGGCCGGTGCACAGCTTTGCCAAGGGCACGCCCGCGCTGGTCGATCAGGCCGCGCAGGCGGCCGAGGCGGCTTTCCCGGCCTACAGCGCCCTCACGCGTGCGGAGCGCGCGGCCTTTCTTGAGGCGATTGCCGATGAGATCGAGGCCCGCGGCGCCGATCTCACCGAAATCGCGATGCAGGAAAGCGGCCTTCCCAAGGGCCGGCTGGAGGGCGAGCGGGGGCGCACCACGGGCCAGCTGCGCCTCTTTGCGCGTCACATTCTGGCGGGTGATTATCTGGACCGGCGCCACGACCCGGCGCTGCCCGAGCGCGCGCCGCTGCCGCGCCCCGATCTGCGGATGATGCAGCGCCCGATCGGCCCGGTCGCGGTGTTTGGCGCCTCGAACTTCCCGCTCGCCTTCTCGACGGCGGGCGGCGATACGGCGGCGGCGCTGGCGGCGGGCTGCCCGGTGGTGGTGAAGGGCCATGAGGCGCATCCGGGCACCGGCGAGATCGTCGCCGAGGCGATTGCCGCCGCCGCCGCGCGCACCGGCATGCCCGCGGGGGTCTTTTCGCTCGTGCAGGGCGGCGCGCGCGAGGTCGGCGCCGCGCTGGTGCAGCATCCGTTGATCACTGCCGTGGGCTTTACCGGCTCCTATGCCGCGGGCCGTGCGCTTTATGACCTTTGCGCCGCGCGCCCCGAGCCGATCCCGTTCTTTGGCGAACTGGGCGCGGTGAACCCGATGTTCCTGCTCCCCGAAGCGGTGGCGGCGCGCGGCGCGGCGCTGGGCAGCGGCTGGGCGGGCTCGCTGACGATGGGGGCGGGGCAGTTCTGCACCAATCCGGGCATCGTCGTGGTGATCAAGGGCGCCGCGGCGGAGGCTTTCGTGGCCGCAGCCCATGCCGCGCTCGCGGCAAGCGCGGCGCAGGTGATGCTGACCGAGGGGATCGCCAAGGCCTATGTTTCGGGGGCCGAAAAAATCGGCGCGCAGACCGGTGTGCAGGAGCTGCTCACCTCGATGTGCGAACCGCGCTCCGCGCGGCCCTTCCTTTACAAGGTGTCCGCGGCGGATTGGCTTGGCAATCACGCGCTCTCGGAAGAGGTGTTCGGCCCGCTCGGCCTTGTGATCGAAGTCAGTGACGTGGAAGAGATGGTGGCCGTGGCGCAAAGCTTCCGCGGCCAGCTTACCGCAACGCTGCACATGGATGCGGGCGACCGCGCGCTGGCGGGGCGGCTTTTGCCGATCCTCGAGCGCAAGGCGGGCCGGGTGCTTGCCAACGGCTTCCCGACCGGCGTCGAAGTCTGTGACAGCATGGTTCATGGCGGGCCGTTCCCGGCCTCGACGAACTTTGGCGCCACCTCGGTGGGCACGCTTTCGATCCGCCGCTTCCTGCGCCCGGTCTGCTATCAGGACATCCCTGCCGATCTTCTGCCCGAAGACCTGCGCTGACAAAATGCCCGCCCTCGGGCAGCCGGGGGCGGGCAAGGCTCTCGTTCGGCGCTGAACTCAGGCGGCGAACCAGCGCAGCGACATGCACGACAGCCCCGCATCGACCTTGCGGATTTCCCGCGTGGCGAGCGGCACCACCGCGTAACCCGCCTGTGTCAGCATCTCGATCGTGCGCGGGAAATCTGCGCCCACCAGCACCACATCGTTCACACGCAGTGCGTTGGCGGCCTCTTCCTCGCCCTCGGGCACAAGCAGCGTGCGCAGATCGCCAAACACGCCCGAGGCGGCGAGCCGCGCGGTCGAGAGCACGGTGTCTTCCGAAAGCAGCGAGCAATCGCTCTTGAAATGCAGCACACCCTTCGGCGTGGTGACGATTTCAGAGGCATGACCCAGCGCTTTCAGGCAGCCCTGCAATGCCTCGGCGCCCTCGGCGTTGGTGCGCGCGCTCAGCCCGATCATCACCTTGTCGGCGGTGCGCAGGATGTCGCCGCCATCGGCAAAGCCGGTGCCGGGCAGATGCAGCACCGTCTCGAAATGCTCGGCCAGCACCGGCGCCATGAACCCCGCCTCATGGCGGCGGGTGGGGGCGCCGGGGCGCAGCACGATCGCGCCTTCGGTAAAGACGAGGGCGGGGTCTTCCACAAAGACGGAATCGGGGAAGTCTTCGAGCGCGGGCAGCACGGTGACGGTGCAGCCCGCCGCCTCAAGCGCCGTCACATAAGCGCGGTGTTCGGCGATCACGCCCTCATAGCTCGGATCGCCCATGTCGACAGCGCGCAGCCCTGCGGTGATCGAGCGGGAGGGCGTGCGCGCGAGGATGGAATTGAAACGGGTAACGGGGATCTTCTGGGTCATGGGGTGGGTCCGTTGAGGGGAGAAAGGGCAGGGTCGGGAAGCGGGGCGGGGCGGCGTTTGTCGCGGTTGACCGCATGCACACCTATCAGCCCGCTCGCCGCAATCAGCACCGCGCCGAGGATCAGCGCGAGATCGGGGCGCGTGCCCCAGATCAGCGCGCCAAGGAGGAAGGCCCAGATCAGGCCGGTATATTCAAAGGGCGCGAGCACCGCGGCGCTGGCGCGCTCGAAGCTCGCGAAAAGCGCATATTGCCCGGCCCCGCCGATCAGCCCGACCGCAGCCATCAGCGCAATCTGCGAAAGCCCCGGCATCGGCCCCTGAAAGGGCAGCATCACGCCGGTGACGAGACAAAAGACGATATTGGTCACAAGCACTTGCGCGCCCACCGTCATGCGCCCGTTGATGCGGCGCAGCAAGATGTAGCCAAAGGCCCAAAGGAGGGCCGAAAGCAGCACGAGCGCGGTCGCCGTGGGCGCGGGCGCATGGGTCGGATGCACCGCCACGATCACCCCCGCAAACCCAACCGCGACCGAGGCCCATTGCAAGGGCCCGACCCGCTCTTTCAGGACCAGCACGGCAAGCACCACCACCATCACCGGGGCGGAGAAATAGATCACCGTCATCTCGGCGAGCGAGAGGTCACGCGCGCCGGTATAATAAAGGATCCAGGCCACGATCGAGATCGCGGCGCGCAAGATCACCATCGCCTGCGCCGAGGAGGCGAGCGCGCCCCGCACCATTGGCCCGCGCCCGAAGGCGACGCAGGCCGCCGTCACCGCAAGCGAGCGGAAGAACAGCGACACCGGCACCGATTGATCGGCGACGAGCCATTTCATCGCCGCATCCTGCAGCCCGAGAAGCCCATAGGCGAGCACGCACAAAAGCACGCCCGTCAAGGCGGGATCGAGACGTTTCATTCAAGCCTCGCGCGCGGGCCGGGTCATGACCGGCCACGTTCCAAAAACCGCTCCGCCAGCCCGACAAAGAAGGCCGCGCCGGGTGCGATGGCCGCATCGTTGAAGTCGAACTTCGGATGGTGATGGGCCGGGTCGTTCGGGCCTTTTGCGGTGCCAAGGAAGAAATAGGTGCCCGGGCATTCGTTCAGGAAATAGGCGAAATCTTCGCTCCCCATCATCGGGCGGGGAAAGTCCTTGGCCTTCTCCGCGCCAAACATCTCGGCGGCGAGCTCGCGCGCGAAGGCGGTTTCTGCCGCGTGGTTGATGGTGGGGTCGTAGCTGCGGACATAATCGATGTGCGCCGCGCAGCCAAAGCTTTGCGCCTGCGCAAGGGCAATCGCCTTGATCCGCGCCTCGATCGCGTCGCGCACGCCGGCATCGAAGGTGCGGATGCCCACGACAATCTCGGCCCGCTCGGGCACGATATTGCTCGCCGTGCCCGAATGGATTGCCGCCACCGTCACCACGGCATTGTCGAGTGCGGAGACATTGCGCGCCACGATGGTTTGCAGCGCCATCACGATCGAGGCCGCCGCCACCACCGGGTCACGGGTGAGTTCGGGCGTGGCGCCATGCCCGCCAAGGCCGGTCACGGTGATCGTGCATTCATCGACCGCGGCCATGATCGCCCCGTCCCGAAAGGTGAATTGGCCAAAGGGCAGCGCGGGGTCGTTGTGCATGCCAAAGACCGCATCGCAGGGGAAGGCGCGAAAGAACCCCTCTTCGACCATCATCTGCGCACCGCCAAAATTCTCTTCGGCGGGCTGGAAGATCAGATGCACGGTGCCATCGAAATTTTGCCGCTCCGCCAGGGTTTTGGCGGCAGCGAGCAGGGTTGCGGTATGGCCGTCATGGCCGCAGGCATGCATTTTGCCCGGGGTCTGGCTCGCGTAGGGGGCGCCGGTTTCCTCAAGGATCGGCAGCGCATCCATATCGGCGCGCAGGCCGATGGCGCGATTGCCCGCGCCGCAGCTGAGCGTGCCCACCACGCCGGTGCGCGCAAGCCCGCGCGAGACGGCATAGCCGTAGCGCTCCAGCTCTTGCGCGACGATATCGGCGGTGCGCAGCTCCTCCAGCCCGATTTCGGGATGGCGGTGCAGGTCTTGGCGCAGCGCGATGAAATGGTCGAGGTCGGTGATCTGGTGCGAAGAGATCGGGGTCACGTCAGGCTCCCCTTGTGGGCAGGCGGTTTTCAAAGAAGCGGAAGATCGCGACCATCAGCGCGGTCAGGATCAGGTAGATCAGCGCGAGCAGCAGCAGCGGCTCATAGGTGAGCAGCGTGGCCGAGCGCACGCGCGAGATCACGCCGTAAAGATCGACCACGGTGATGGTGGCGACGAGCGGCGTGGATTTGAGCTGCAGCACCATCTCGCCATTGAGCGTTGGCAGCGCGCGGTAAAGCGCGCGCGGCAGCCAGATCCGCCAAAAGAGCTTGAGCGGGCTCATTCCGAAAGCGCGCCCGGCCTGCAACTCACCCCGCGGCACACCGGCAAAGGCGCCGCGCATCACCTCGCCCTCATAGGCGGCAAAGGAAATGGTGAGCGCGGCCAGCCCGTAGGGCCAGGCCTCGCGCAGGTAAGGCCAGAGGAAGCTGCCGCGGATGCCGGGGATCATCGGGAACAGCGAGCCGATGCCGTAATAAAGGAGCCACAGTTGCAGCAGAAGCGGCGTGCCGCGGATCACCGTGCAAAAGAGCTGCGCCGGGGCCGAGAGCCAGCGCGGCCCGGTCACCTGCACAAGCCCGATCGGCAGCGCCACCGCCGCGCCGAGGATCACCGATCCGGCGAGGATGGCAAGCGTGGTGCCAAGGCCCTTGAGCAAGAGCGGGGTGTATTTTGGCAGCCACGTCCAGTCGCCCGCGAGCACCGCCCAAAGAACGATGCCGAGCGCAAGCGCGAGCATCACGAGCCGGTGCGGGCGCAGCCAGCCGCGCAGAGGGGAGGGGGCGCTCATGCGTGCACCTGTGGCATGCCGCGCCGGGCCCATTTTTCGATCCGGGCGATGGCGAGGTTGGAAAGGAGCGTCAGCGCCAGATAAAGCGCGCCCGCAGCCAGGAAAAAGAGCATGTAATGCTTGGTTGCGCCCGCCGCTTGCCGGGTGACGAGGGTGAGTTCGCTGAAGCCCACGACCGCCAGAAGCGCGGTATCCTTGGTGGCGATGAGCCAGAGGTTTGCCAGCCCCGGGAGCGCATGGGGCAGCATTGCCGGCAGCGTGACGCGGCGCAAAAGCAGCCCGCCCGGCATGCCGTAGGCGCGCCCCGCCTCGATCTCGCCTGCCGGAATGGCCTTGATCGCGCCGCGGATCACCTCGGTTGCGTAGGCGCCCTGCACCACGCCGATCACGAAGATGCCTGCGGCGAGCCCCGAAATATCGACCGGGCCATGGCCCAGGGCCGCCATCAGCCGGTTGAGCGCATCGGTGCCCGCATAATAGAGAAGCAAGATCAGCACGAGTTCGGGCACCGCACGCACGACGACGGTGTAAGTCTCCATCAGATCGCGCACGATCTCATTGCCGTATAGCTTGCCGACCGCACCGCCGACACCGAGGATCAGCCCGAGCAGATAGCCGCCCACGGCGATTTCAAGCGAATGCGCCAGCCCCGTCAGAAGCACGCCGCCCCAGCCGGGGGGGGCGAGCGCAAGAAGCTGCCAGAAGGTCTGATCCATGCTGTCGCGGCCTTGTCAGGAAAGGGGCGGGCCAGCGCTGGCCCGCCCGGAGCATCTCAGTAGATGTCGAAGTCGAAGTATTTCGCGTTGAAGGCGGCATAGGTGCCGTTTTCGCGGATCGCCTTGATCGCGGTGTTGAGCTTGTCTTTCAGCTCCGTGTCTTCCTTGCGCAGGCCAATGCCCGCATCTTCGGCCAAGATCTCCGGGTCGCTCTCGACCACGCCTTTCAGGTCACAGCAGGCTTGGCCCGCCTCCGAGGCGAGGAAGTCGCGCAGGGTGATCTCGTCGGCCTGCACCGCATCGACACGGCCCGCGGCCAGATCGGCATTCGCCTCGTCCTGGGTCTGGTATTCGCGCAAAGTCGTGCCTTCCGGGGCAAAGTGCTTTTGCGCATAGGCTTGGTGGATCGTGCCGACCTGCACGCCAAGGATCTTGTCGGCGAGCGCGGCGGGGGTGGCGTCAAAGGTCATGTCCTTGAGCCCGATCACCACCGCTTTCGAGCGGTAATAGCCATCGGTGAAGTCGATCACCTGCTTGCGCTCGGGCGTGACCGACATCGAGGCGATGATCATGTCGATCTTGCCGCTCGTCAGCGCCGGGATGATGCCGTCCCAGGCCACCGGGGTGAGCACGCAGTCAAGCTTTGCCTCCGCGCAAACGGCGTTCATGAAGTCGATCTCCCAGCCGCTCCAGTTGCCCGCCGCATCGGGCACGGTGAAGGGCGGGTAGGGCTCGGCGGCGATGCCGACCTTGACCGGATCGGCCGCCGCCACAGTGGCGCCCGAAACCGCGGCCAGCCCGGCCACGAGCAGCGTAACGATTTGCTTTTTCATGATTTCCCTGTCGGTTGTAGTGGTTGGTGGACCCCGGCGCGTTCACTGAGCCGGGTTGAGGAAGCGTTGCAGCCGTTCGGACCGGGGGGCGCCGAAGATCTGCTCTGGCGGTCCCTCCTCCTCGATCAGGCCGTTGCAGAAATAGGCGACACGGGTGGCGACGTTGCGGGCGAAGGCCATCTCATGGGTGACAAGGATCATCGTGCGCCCCTCGCGGGCGAGATCGCCGATCACGGTGAGCACCTCGCCCACAAGCTCCGGGTCGAGCGCCGAGGTGGGCTCGTCAAAGAGGATCACTTCGGGGTCGACGGCCAGCGCGCGCGCAATCGCGGCGCGTTGCTGCTGGCCGCCCGAGAGATGCACGGGGTAGCTGTTGCGCTTTTCATAAAGGCCAACGCGCTTGAGCACCGCCTCGGCGGTGGCAATCGCCTGATCCTTCGGCACGCCCATCACATGCACCGGCGCCTCGATCACGTTTTGCAGCACCGTCATGTGCTGCCAGAGACAGAAGTTCTGGAACACCATCGAAAGGCGCGTGCGGATGCGTTGCACCTGCCGCGGATCGACCGGGTGCAAGTCGCCATGCCGGTCCGGCCGCATCTCGATTTCCTCGCCATGAATGCGGATCGAGCCCGCCGAGGGCGTTTCGAGAAAATTGATGCAGCGCAGGAAGGTCGACTTGCCCGAGCCCGAGCCGCCGATGATGGCGATCACCTCGCCCTTCTTGGCCGAGAGCGAAACGCCCTTGAGAACATCGAGCGTGCCGAAGCGCTTGTGCAGGTCTTTCACTTCGATCGCTCGGGCCGGTTGTGCCACGCATTCCTCCTGCCGGTCTGGCGCCGCCGTGGCGCTTCGAGGCTCAGGCTTGACGGGGCTTTGCGCCCTTGTCTGCCCCGCGGCGTGCGGAATGCGGTCAAAAATGACGCCGGGATGAAATTTTGGCTGTTTTCGGTATGCAGTGCCCAAAGACTATACAAACGTGCAATAACTATACGGTCGTATTGTTGCGGGGGGCGAATCCCGCTTGCACTGGCGGCGGGGGCGCCGGATGGCAGGGAGAGGCCAGAGCCGGAGGGAGGCGAGAATGTCGGACACATTCCGGCGCATGCAAGAGTTCGACCGGCGCGCGGAACTGGTGCGCGCCACGCTCGACTGTATCGCCGACAAGGGCATTCAGGGGGCGACCGTGCGGGCGGTTGCGGCTGCGGCGGGGGTCAGCATCGGGCTGATCCGGCACCATTTCGAGACCAAGGAAAACATGGTGCTCGAGGCCTACCGCGAGACCATCCGCATGCTCACCGCGCCGTGTGACCGGGTGCTGGTGGCCGAGATCGACAGCCCGCATGAACGGCTTGCCCGCTTCATCCGCGCGAGCATCGGTGGCGAGATCTCGGATCTGCGCATTCTCTCGCTCTGGGCGGCCTTCATGAGCCAGCTCAATGCCGACCCGGAGATGAAGCGCATCCATGATGAGGCGCATTTGCCCTACCGCTCAAGCTTTGAGCCCCTGATCGGATCGGTGATGGCGGCGGAGGGGCGCCACCTCGCCCCCGCAGAGATCGCCCGGCTCGCGATTGCCATGACCGCCGTGATCGACGGGCTCTGGCTTGAGGGCTGCCTGCCGAAACAGGCTGAAACCTCGGAAGATTACGTCGCCATCGGCCTCGAGGCCGCCGAGGCGCTTTTGCGCGTGGCCTTGCCGCGCCCGACCAACACGAAGGACTGACCATGCATTACGCACCGATGACGGATCGGCTCAAAAACCTCGGCTCGGACAAGTGGGATCTGCATTTCCGCGGCCGTCAGATGGTGGCGGCGGGAGAGCCGGTGATCGAATTGACGATTGGCGAGCCGGACATTGCGCCCGATACCGCGCTTTACGATGCCTGTGACCGGGCGATGCGGGCGGGGCGGGTGCGCTACTCCAACGGTCGCGGCGAGCCCGCGATGCTTGAGGCGCTTTCGGCCAAATACAGCCGCCGCACCGGGCGGACCTTCACGCCGGAGAATTTCCTGTGCTTTCCGGGCACGCAGACCGCGCTTGCCATTGTCATGCTGGGGCTGGTGAGCACGGGCGACAAGGTGCTGCTGCCCGATCCCTATTACGCGACCTATGAAGGCGTGATCCGCGCCACCGGCGCCGAAATCGTGCCGGTGCGCCTGCGCAAGGAAAACCGCTTCCACCTGCGCGCCGAGGATCTGGAGGCGGCCATCACGCCCGGCTGCCGGGTGCTTTTGCTCAACACGCCGCACAACCCGACCGGCGCGGTGCTCAGCGCCGCGGAAGTGGCGGCGATTGGCGAGGTGTGCCGGCGCCATGACCTCTGGATCATCGCCGACGAGGTTTATGAAGAGCTTGTGTTCGAGGGCAGCTTCGCCTCTCCGCTCGATATTGCCGCGCTCGAAGAGCGGGTGGTTGTTACCGCCTCGATCTCCAAATCCCATGCCGCGCCGGGGTTCCGCTCCGGCTGGGCGGTGGGCACGCCCGAGCTGTGCGAGCGGATCCTGCCGCTCTCGGAATCGATGCTGTTCGGCGGCCAGCCCTTCATCTCCGACATGACGGCCTATGCCCTCACCCATGATCTGCCCACCGCGGCACTGATGCGCACGCAATATGCGCGCCGGGCAAGGCTTGTGGCGGAGCTTTTGCAAGATGTGCCGGGCATCGAGCCGCTGCCGCCCGAGGCGGGGATGTTCATTCTCCTCGATGTCGGCGCGCTTGGCATTTCGGGCCATGATTTTGCCGAGGCGCTGCTTGCCGGGCATCGGGTCTCGGTGATGCCGGGCTCATCTTTTGGCGCGCAGGCGGAGCGGCTGGTGCGACTGAGCCTGACCGTGCCCGATCCCCTGCTCACCGAGGCTTGCGGCCGGATTGCGGCTTGTGCGCAAGGCTTTGCCGGGCGCGACACGCACGCCGCCACGGCCTGAGCGCTCAGGGCTGTGCCGCGCGGCGGGCGGTTTCGGCCGCCTCCGCCGCCTGCGCCACCGCGCCGAGCCAAGTGCGGAACGCCTCGACCGGGCCGTTCTGGCCGCGTGCGTGCGGGGTGCAGAGGTAATAGGCCTCGTCCGAGCGCATGCGCGCCTCAAGCGGCACCACCAGCCGCCCCGAGCCGATTTCCTCCTCGATCAGGAATTCGGGCAAAAGCGCCACGCCAAGCCCCACCATTGCCGCCTGCGCCGCGGTGGCGAACTGGTCAAACAGCATCCCGTGCAGCCGCTGCGGCGCGAGCCCGTTGCGCTCAAAGAACTTTTCCCAGGCATCGGGGCGCGAGGCCAGATGCAGGAGCGGCGCCGCGCGCAGATCGGAAAGCGCGGTGATGCCGTATTTTTCCACCAGACCGGGCGCGCAGGCGGGCACCACATGCTCGCCGCGCAAATAGCTGCACTCTGCCCCCGGCCAGTCCGGCGCGCCAAAATGGATCGCGGCATCCACCGCCTCGGTGGCGAAATCGAACTGGGTGAGCCGCGTCACCAGATTGATCGTGATGCCGGGGTGAAGGGCGAGGAACTCGGGCAGGCGCGGGGCGAGCCAGCGGGTGCCAAAGGTGGGCAGGATCGCCAGCGAAAGCGTGCCCCCGCCCGGATTGGCGCGCAGCGTGAGCGAGGCGCTGGAAATCTTGTGCAAGGCCGCGCGGATCTCGACGGCATAGGCCGCGCCCGCTGGGGTGAGGCGGATGGTCTGCTTTTCGCGGTAAAAAAGCACGCTGCCGAGTTGCGCCTCCAGGGCGCGGATCTGCCGGGAAACGGCGCTTTGCGTGAGCGACAGCTCCCGCGCCGCGGCGGTGATGCTTTGCGTGCGCGCCGCCGTCTCGAAAGCTTGCAAAAGCGAGAGCGAGGGCAGGAAGCGGCGCGGCGTTTTCATCGGCGTCTCTCCGGGGCGGAATGGACCATTCCTGCCGTCTTGCGCCTGCGAGGGCAAGGGGTTTTGGCCCCAGATCATTCCATAATGGAATGACCTCGGTCTGACAGAGCACTGGCGCCCGGACGCGGAACCGGGCAGGAAGGGGCAGGCGCCTTGCCTGATTGCCGTTTCGGATCTCTCATGAAAAACACCTCTTCCAGCCATGGTCTGTGGGCGCTTTCTGCCCCGGCCGCTCCCGCAACCACCCCCCTTTCGGGCCTCGTCGAGGCCGATGTCGTGGTGATTGGCGCGGGCTTTACCGGGCTTTCGGCGGCGCTGCATCTGGCTGAGGCAGGCAAATCCGTGGTGGTGCTTGAGGCCGGGATGATTGGCTTTGGCGCTTCGGGGCGCAATGTCGGGCTTGTCAATGCCGGCATGTGGGTGATGCCCGAAGAGCTGCCGCAGGCGCTCGGCCCGGTCCATGGGCCGCGGCTTTTGGAGTTTCTGGGCAATGCCCCGGCAGAGGTGTTTGCGCTCGTGCGGCGCCATGGCATCGCCTGCGAGGCGGTGGCCAATGGCACGCTGCATTGTGCCGTTGGCGGTGCGGGTCTGGCCGAAATCGGCGCGCGGGCGCGCCAATGGGCGGCGCGCGGTGCGCCGGTCGAACTTCTGGACGGAGACGAGACCGCGCTGCGGCTCGGCGGCGGGCGCTACATGGGCGCGCTTCTGGATATGCGCGCGGGCACGATCCAGCCCTTGGCCTATGTGCGCGGCCTTGCGCGCGCGGCGCTTGCCTGCGGAGCGCAGATCCATACCGAAAGCCCCGCCTCCGCCGTGGCGGAGCAGGGGCTGGGCTGGGAGGTCACGACCCCGGCCGGGCGGGTGCGCGCGCGCTGGCTGGTGGCCGCGACCGACACCTACACCCGGGGCCCGAATGACTCCCTCCGCCGTGAGCAGGTCGGGCTGCCCTATTTCAACATGGCGACGCCGCCCCTGCCAGAGGCGCTGCGCGCCACGATCCTGCCCGGGGGCGAAGGCTGCTGGGATACGCGCGAGGTGCTCTCCTCGTTTCGCACCGATGCGGCGGGCCGGCTCGTGTTCGGCTCGGTGGGGCGGCTCGGGTTAGCAGATCGTGCGCTCCACCGCGCCTGGGCCGAGCGGGCGATGGTGCGGATCTTTCCGCAGCTGAAGGGGATCGGTTTTGAAAGCGCATGGTTCGGCTGGATCGGCATGACCTCCAACAACCTGCCGCGGCTGCATCTGCCCGGGCGCAACGCCATTGCGGTGAGCGGCTACAACGGCCGCGGCATCGCGCCGGGCACGGTGTTCGGGAAGGCGATTGCCCGGTATATCTGTGGCGATTGCCGGCTGGAGGCGATGCCGCTGCCGGTGAGCACGATCACCCCCGCGCCCTGGCGACGGCTGCGAGAGGCCTGGTATACCGGCGGTGCCGCGGCGCTGCATCTTGTTGCCGACCGGATCTGAGGAGCAGGATGAGAGTGAGCCTTTCCCCCCGTATCGCGCGCCTTTGGGCGCCACAAATCGCGCTGGCAGCGGGGGGTGTGCTCTCGCTTGTGATGCTCGCCGCGCTGGTGCTGGGCAAGATCGGAGAGGGGCGGATGCCCGGCGCGGGCGCGCTGCTCGCGCTTGCCGCCGGTGCCGCGGTGGTGCTGGCGCTCCTGCGCCTTGGCCGGGTCTCGCGCATCGCGCAGGTGTTTCTGGCCGGGGCCGTGGTCTCGACACTCGCGGTGGCTGTGCTCTTGCCCAGCGCGCTCCCCGCGATGCAACAGGCGCTGATGCAGGGCACGGCTTTTGCGGCCTTTTTGACCGCGCTTGGCCTCATTCGCGCGCCGGTGCGCCGCTCAAAGCTGATTGCCCGTGCCGCAGAGGGGCTCTTTGCCCATTCCGCCCGCGCCCGTGTGCTGGCCGTCAGCCTTGGCGCGCAGGGCATTTCGGTGCTCTTCAACATCGGCACGATCGGCATGATCTCGGATATCGCGCGCAACCACGACGGGGCGCGGAAGGCCGCGGGCAAGCGCGGCATCGACACCCGCGCGATGACCCTTTCGGCGCTGCGCGGCACGCTTTTGATGACGGTCTGGTCGCCGATCGGGCTGGGCTTTGCCATCGTCACAAGCGCGATCCCGGGGCTTGATCCGGTGGCAATCCTCGCGCTCGCCTTTGGCCTTGTCGCGCTGCTCTCGGTGGCCGCGGCGCTGCTGCAGGCCGCGGCCACGCCGCTGCCCGAAGGGGTGCCCGTGCATGATCCGGCGCCTGCGGGTGCGGGCCGGGCGCTGGGCGCGGTGATCGCCGCGATCCTCGGGCTGATCGTTCTGACGCTCGCCGCGCATCGGCTGCTGGAGGTGAGCTTTCTGATTGCCGCCTGCCTCGTGCTGCCGCTGCTTGCAGCGCTTTGGCCGCGCATCGAGCCCGGCTTGCGCGCGGCCCCGGGCGAGCCGGGCGGGCTTGCGCGGCTCTCCGCCGCCTCCGAGGGCATGGCGACGGAAAGCACGATCTTTCTTGCCGCCGCGGTGATTGGGGCCGCCGTTGCCGCCGCCGCCAAGGCCGCGGGCATCGACGCGCTGATCGCGGGCGGCCAGCTTCCGCCCCTTGCGGTGATCCTCGCCTGCCTCGTGCTGATCCCGGCGGTGGGGGCGATGATGATCCCGCATACGATCGTGATGATCATGGCCGCGCAGCTCTTTGGCGCCGGGCCGGTGGGGGCAGAGCATCCCTATGCGCTTGGCATCGCGCTTCTTTTCGCCTGGGCGCTGGCCATTGCCGCCTCGCCGATCTCGGCCATGGCGATCATCACCGGGCGTGAACTTGGCGTGGCGCCAACCCGTGTCACCTTTGCGCTCAACCTGCGCTTCACGCTCGGGCTGATGGCGGCGGCGGCGGTGCTCGTCTCCCTTCTTTATCTCTTCGAATGACCGGCCAAAGCCGAACGAAAGGACTTCCGATGACGCTTCGTGACGAGACCAAGAGCCTGCTCCTGCGCCTCGGGGTCGCGCCCGACCGGTTTGAGGGCGGCGCGATGGCGAGCTTTTCGCCGGTGAGCGGCGCGCAAGTGGGCGCGCTCACGCCCGACACGGCAGAGGGCGCGGCGGCGGCGGTGGAACGCGCGGCCACCGCCTTCCGCGCCTGGCGGATGGTGCCTGCGCCGCGGCGCGGGGAGCTGGTGCGCCTTCTGGGCGAGGAGCTGCGCGCGGCCAAAGCCGATCTGGGCCGGCTTGTGTCGATCGAGGCGGGCAAGAGCCCGTCCGAGGGTCTGGGCGAGGTGCAGGAGATGATCGACATCTGCGATTTCGCCGTTGGCCTCTCGCGTCAGCTTTACGGGCTCACCATCGCCACCGAGCGCCCGGGCCACCGGATGATGGAAACCTGGCACCCGCTCGGCCCGGTGGGGGTGATCACCGCCTTCAACTTCCCCGTCGCGGTCTGGGCCTGGAACGCGGCGCTTGCGCTTGTCTGCGGCGATCCGGTGCTCTGGAAACCCTCGGAAAAGACACCGCTCACCGCGCTCGCCTCAATGGCGGTGTTCGCGCGCGCCGCGGCCCGCTTCGGGGCGCTGCCGGAGGGCCTTGCGCAGGTGCTGATCGGCGGGCCGGAGCTGGGCGAAGTGCTGGTCGAGAGCCCGAAAGTGGCGCTCATTTCCGCCACCGGCTCGACCCGGATGGGCCGGATTGTCGGCCCCAGGGTGGCGGCGCGCTTTGGCCGGTCGATCCTTGAGCTTGGCGGCAACAATGCGGGCGTGGTCTGCGCCTCGGCCGATCTCGACATGGCGCTGCGCGCGGTGGCCTTTGGCGCCATGGGCACGGCGGGCCAGCGCTGCACGACGATGCGCCGCCTGTTCGTGCATGAGAGCGTATACGATGCGCTGGTGCCGCGGCTGGTGCGTGCCTATGCCTCCGTTTCAATCGGCAACCCCTTGGAAACGAACGCCCTTGTCGGCCCGCTCATCGACCGCGCGGCCTATGAGGCGATGCAGGCGGCGCTCACGGCGGCGCGCGCGGCGGGCGGCACGGTGCATGGCGGCAGCCGCGTCGAGTTTGGCGGCGAGGGCGCCTATTACGTCCGCCCCGCGCTGGTCGAGATGCCCGCACAAACCGGCCCGGTGCTTGAGGAAACCTTTGCCCCGATCCTTTATGTGATGCGCTGGTCAGCGTTCGATGCGGTGATCGAAGATCACAACGCCGTCGGGGCAGGGCTCTCGTCGTCGATTTTCACGCTCGATCTGCGCGAGATGGAGCAGTTCCTCTCGGCGGCGGGGTCGGATTGCGGCATCGCCAATGTCAATATCGGCACCTCGGGCGCCGAGATCGGCGGCGCTTTCGGCGGCGAAAAAGAGACCGGCGGCGGGCGCGAAAGCGGCTCGGATGCCTGGAAAGGCTACATGCGCCGCGCCACCAACACGATCAACTACTCGCGCGAGCTGCCGCTGGCGCAGGGCGTCGTTTTCGATATTGATTGAGGTGTGACATGACGATCCAGGATCAGACCGGCGCGGCCTTCCGCCCTGCCGACCGTATCGCCACGCTGGGCGTTTCTGAAATCGTGCAGATCGGCGCGACGGCGGCGGCGATGAAGCGCGCGGGGCGGCCCACCATCATCCTTGGTGCGGGCGAGCCCGATTTTGACACGCCCGAGCCGATCAAGGCCGCTGCAACGGCGGCGATGGCGCGGGGGGAGACGAAATACACCGCGCTCGACGGCACGCCGGGGCTGAAAGCGGCGATTGTCGAAAAGTTCCGTCGTGAGAACGGGGTGGCATACAAAGCTTCGGAAATCACTGTGGGCACCGGCGCCAAGCAGGTGCTTTACAATGCGATGATGGCGAGCCTGAACCCCGGCGATGAGGTGATCATCCCGACGCCCTGCTGGACCTCGTATTTCGACATCGTGCGCATCGCAGGCGGGGTGCCGGTGGCCGTGCCCTGCGCGGGGGCGCGCGGCTTCCGGCTGCAACCGGAAGATCTTGCCGCCGCGATCACGCCGCGCACGCGCTGGCTCATGCTCAACTCGCCCTCAAACCCGACGGGCGCCGCCTATTCCGAAGCGGATTACCGCCCGCTTCTCGATGTGCTCCTTGCCCATCCGCAGCTCTGGCTGGTGGTGGACGACATGTATGAGCATATCTGCTACGACGGCTTCCGCTTCACCACGCCCGCCGCGCTCGAGCCGCGGCTGAAAGACCGGATCCTCACCGTCAACGGCGTTTCCAAGGCCTATGCGATGACCGGCTGGCGGATCGGCTATGCGGGCGGGCCGGAGGCGCTGATCAAGGCGATGGCGGTGGTGCAGAGCCAATCCACCTCTTGCCCGTCGTCAATCTCTCAGGCTGCCGCCGAGGCGGCGCTCACCGGCCCGCAAGACCTGCTGGCGGAGCGCGCCGCCGATTTTCAGCGCCGGCGTGATCTCGTGGTGGCGGGGCTCAACGCCATTCCCGGCATCTCCTGCCGCGTGCCGGAGGGGGCGTTTTACACCTTTGCAAGCTGCGCGGGGCTGATCGGCGCGCGCACGCCCGAGGGCGGCACGATCACCTCGGACCGCGATTTTTGCGCCTGGCTGCTCGAAACCGCAGATGTGGCGATGGTGCCCGGCGCGGCCTTCGGCCTCTCGCCCTATTTCCGCATTTCCTATGCCACGGCAGAGGCGGAACTGCGCGAGGCGCTGGCCCGCATTGCCGCCGCCTGCGCGCGGCTGAGCCGCGCCTGACGCGGCGTTTGCCCGCCGGGCGGGGTAAAAACCTGCCCGGCGGGCAAACTCGGGCTTGTCTCCCCCCGCCTTCGCGCGGCAGACTTCTCTTCGGCCCAAGGGAGGGCCCAATCCGGCCTGCGGGAGGTGGGCCGGCTGAAGGGAGGAACCATGTTTCAACGCGTCTCTTTCGCGGCCCTGATCGGCTGCGCGCTCGCACTCTCGGCCCCCGCGGCCCGGGCCGAGCAATTCATCAACGTTCTGACCGGCGGCACGTCCGGGGTCTATTATCCGCTTGGCGTTGCGCTCTCCGAGATCTACGCGCAGGGCATCGAGGGCGCGCGCACGCAGGTGCAGGCGACCAAGGCTTCGGTCGAAAACCTCAACCTGTTGCAGCAGGGCCGGGGTGAGCTGGGCTTTGCTCTGGGTGATTCAGTGATGGCGGCGGTGACCGGCAATGCCGAGGCGGGCTTCAAGGCGCCGCTCGACAAGCTGCGCGTGCTCGCCGCGATTTACCCCAACCATGTGCAGATCGCCGCGCTGTCCGAGGCGGGGATCACCACGATCACCGATCTCAAGGGCAAGACGCTCTCGGTCGGCGCGCCGAAATCGGGCACCGAACTCAATGCCCGCGCGATTTTGGGCGCGGCGGGGATGAGCTATGACGATCTCGGCAAGGTCGAATATCTGCCCTTTGCGGAATCGGTCGAGCTGATGAAAAACCGCCAGCTTGAGGCGACGCTGCAATCCTCCGGCCTTGGCAATGCCGCGCTCAAGGATCTGGCCTCTTCGCAGGCAATCACCATGGTCGCCATTCCGGCAGATGTGGTGGCCTCGATCGGCCAGCCCTATGTGGCGAGCGTGATCCCGGCGGGCACCTATCAGGGGCAGGAGGCAGATGTCCCCACGGCCTCCGTGATCAACTATCTCGTCACCTCGTCGGATGTGCCCGAAGAGACCGTCTATCAGATGACCAAGCTTCTCTTTGAGCATCTCGACACGCTCAAGGCCGCCCATGCCGCGGCGGGCGCGATCTCGCTTGAAGAGGCGGCCAAGCCCGGCCCGGCGCCGCTGCACCCCGGGGCAGAGCGCTATTACCGCGAGCAGGGGCTGCTCTGAGGGGAGGCTGCGGCTGAGCTGGAGGCGGGTGGCCTGCCGGGCCGCCCGCGCGTGAGGGGAGACATGCAATGACCGAGACCAAAGCCCCGGCCCAGGCCGGGCATGACCCGCTGGGCGACGGCTTTCCGAAAACTGCGGCCGGGCGGGCGCTGTTCTGGCTGGCGATCCTCTTTTCCAGCTACCAGATCGCCTTGGCCGCGCATCTGATCGACCTGCCAAGCCAGATCGCGCGCGCGCTCCATGTCGGCTTTTTGATGGCGCTGGGCTTCCCCTTCCTGATCCTCGCCCAGCACCGCGGCGCGCTCGTTCGCGCGCTCGGCATGGGCTGTGCCGCGCTGGCCATTGCCGTCGCCGCCTATCAGGCCGTTGAGTACACGGACCTTCTGTTGCGCGCGGGCGACCCGCTCCCGCGCGACATCTGGTTTGGCATCGCCGCGCTGATCACCACTTTCGTGGCCGCCTGGATGATGATGGGCCCGGCTTTGCCGATCATTGCCGGGCTCTTTCTCGCCTATGCGCTCTTGGGCGAGCATCTGCCCGCGCCGCTCAACCATCGCGGCTATGACCTGTCGCAGGTGGTCGAGCATCTCGCCTATGGCACGGAGGGGATCTACGGCATCCCCACCTATGTCTCCTCCACCTATATCTTCCTTTTTATCCTGTTCGGCGCCTTTCTGGAAAAGGCGGGGATGATCAAGCTTTTCACCGATGTGGCCATGGGGCTGGTGGGCCACCGCACCGGCGGGCCGGCGAAAGTGGCGGTGCTCTCTTCGGGTCTCATGGGCACGATTTCGGGCTCGGGCGTGGCAAATGTGGTCACCACCGGTCAGTTCACCATCCCGTTGATGAAGCGCTTTGGCTACCGCGCGGCCTTTGCGGGCGGCGTCGAGGCCACCGCCTCGATGGGCGGGCAGATCATGCCGCCGGTGATGGGCGCGGTGGCCTTCATCATGGCCGAAACGCTCGGCGTCGACTATGTCGAGATCGTGCGCGCGGCGCTGATCCCGGCCATTCTCTATTTCGTCGGCGTGTTCTGGATGGTGCATCTGGAGGCGGGGCGCTGCGGCTTGCGTGGCCTTGCGCGCGAGGCCCTGCCCTCGGCACGCGCGGCGCTCAAGGAGGGCTGGCATCTGCTCTTGCCGCTCGCGGTGCTCGTCTGGCTGCTGTTTTCGGGCTACACGCCGCTTTATGCCGGCACGGTCGGGCTCGGGCTCACAGTGCTCCTGATCCTTGGCGGCTCTGCCGCGCTCGGCCTGCCTGCGGGGGCGCTGCGTATGATCTTCTGGATCGGGCTCGGCCTTGTGGCCGCGGCCTTTTTCGAGTTTGGCATCACCGTGGTTCTCGCCGCGGTCGCGGCGCTCGCCCTCGTTGCGCTCGCCTCGCAAGGCGGGCGCGAGACTTTGCGGATCTGCCGCGACAGCCTTGCCGATGGCGCCCGCACCGCGCTTCCCGTCGGCATCGCCTGCGCGCTCGTGGGCGTGATCATCGGCGTGATGACACTGACGGGCGCCGCCAACAGCTTTGGTCAGTTCATTGTGGGGGTGGGGCAAAGCTCGCTGCTTTTGTCGCTCATCCTTACCATGATCACCTGCCTGATCCTCGGCATGGGGATCCCGACGATCCCGAATTACATCATCACCGCCTCGATCGCGGGCCCGGCGCTTCTTGCGCTTGGCGTGCCGCTGATCGTGAGCCACATGTTCGTGTTCTATTTCGGCATTCTGGCAGATCTCACCCCGCCCGTGGCGCTCGCCTGTTTGCGGCTGCGCCGATCGCGCGTGAAAGCGGGCTGAAAATCAGCCTGCAGGCGGTGATGATCGCCGCGGCCGGTTTTGTCGTGCCCTTCATGGCGGTCTATACGCCCGCGCTGATGCTGCAAGACGGCGGCCCGCTCGCGCAAGCGATCGGTTACGTCCCGGCGGTCGCTTATGTGGTGCTGAAGGCGCTGATCGCGCTCGGGCTCTGGGGGGTGACGGTGATCGGCTGGGCGGGGCGCGCGCTTGCGCTTTGGGAGCGGGGGCTTGCTGGCGCGGGCGCGCTCACGCTGATTGCGGCGCTGCCACTCACCGACGAGATCGGCTTTGCCCTCGCCGCGGGCTTTGGCGCCCTGCTCTGGCTGCGCCGCACGCGGGCGCTTGCATGAGCGCCTGCCTTCTGGCCGGGGCTTTGACACTGGCTCTGGGAGCCGATGCCGCCTTCAGCCTCGAATGGACCCATTCAGTCGAACAGACCCGCTGGCAGGAGGAGTGGCGCGTCGTGGCGGGCGCGCTCGTGCTCACCCGCGCTGCGGTCAAGGGCTCGGGCGCGGGGATGGAGCCGGGGGCGGGCGCCCGGCTGGAGAACGGCTGGTGGGTCTGGGAGCCCGCCGCCGCGCCCGTGGATAAACTCCTCCTCGCCGCCTCCGGCCTCACGCCCTCCGCCTGGCGCCTTTGCACCAACGCGGGCTGCCTGCAGCTCGGGGCCAGTGCCTCGGAGCCGCTGCTCTTGCGCCCCTGCCCTGAGGAGGGGGCGGGGTAGGGGGGCGCGGGGGGCCTCGCCCCCCGTGAACAGCGGGGGGTGCGGGGGGCAAGGCCCCCCGCCGGGTCGCCTCGGCCCTGCCGAGGCGAAAGATCAGCTTGGCACAATCGCCAACGGTGTCGCCTTCATCGCCGCCGCGAGCGAGGAGAACCGCGCCTCCGCCACCTCGCCAAACAGCCCGGCGCCGCGCTTTGTCAGCGTCAATTCGATGCTGTTGGTATTCTCGTTATAGGCGAGCTGCCCGGCATCCGCCGGATCATGGATCGCGAACATCGCGCCAAAGCGCATCGCCTTGCCGAGGATCTCCGCCTCGCGCAATTGTTCGGGCCCAAGCAGCGAAAAGAGCGGCTCGAACCGGCTCCCCGAGCGCGAATTCTTGTAGCGGTGCAACAACGCCACGCCAAGAAACACCCGCTCCGGGTGGCTCAAGGCCGCCATATTCGCCCGCGTGACATTGTCAAAACAGGCCTCGAACCGGTAATCGGGATGGGTGCGCCAGGTCGTGTCATGCAGCAGGCAGGCCGCCCGCATCAGCCGGTAGCGCGCCGGTGTCACCTCGCCAAAAAGCGGCTCGATAAAGGCATGGAGCTTTTTGCCAAAGCCCGGCAGGCGCGATTGCGTGCGCTCGGCATGGCGGCAGGCTTCGATCAGCGGATCGCGCGCGCGCAGCTTGTCGGGCATCTGCTCGTAAAGCAGCCCCTCGCGGATGCCATAGGAGGAAACGTCGATCTCCTTGGGCTGGAACGTCTCGATCAGCTCGCGCAGCACCAGCGCGGCGAGCGGCACAAGCTCAAGCCGGGCCGCCGACGTGCCGGTTTTCGCGCGCAACTCCGCCACATCCTGCTTGCCGATCCAGTCGAGCGTTTTCAACAGCCCCTCGGGCTCCATCCGGTATTCGTGCAACACCAGCAGCGGATAATTCTGCCGCTCCATGTCGAGCCGGGCAATCGCGCGCCACGATCCGCCCACAAGATAGAGCTTCTCATGCCCGGTGCCGACAGATCTTGCCAGCCGCGCCATATGATTGCGGATATGGGCGAGCTGTTCCTTCTTGCCGCCCTCAACCTGTTGCAGCCGGAACGGCCCCAGCGGGGAGGTGTCGCGCGCGCCCACCTTGCGCCCGCCCAGAACCGCGAGCTCCATCGAATTGCCGCCGATGTCGCAAATGAGCCCCTGCGCATCGGGCCAGCCCACAAGCACGCCCTGCGCCGAAAGCCGCGCCTCTTCGGCGCCGTCGATCACATGCAGCCGGAGCCCGGTTTCCGCCTCGACGAGGCGCTGGAACTCCGGCCCGTCGGCGGCATCGCGCACCGCCGCGGTGGCCACGCAGGTGAGCGGGCCAATGTCCATTCCCTTCGCCAAAAGCGCAAAGCGCCGCAGCGCCGAGAGCGCGCGCTCGCGCCCGCGGGGGTTCAGCCGCCCGGTCTCGGCCAGCCCCTGCCCAAGCCCCGCCATCACCTTTTCGTTGTAGAAATAGGCGGGCGAGCGGGCGGCGCCGTCAAACACCACCATCCGCACCGAGTTCGAGCCGACATCGACCACGCCGACGCGTGACACCGCCCGTGCCGACGGATCGTCGAAAAGCGGTTTGCCGAAAGCGTCCCGGTCCTCACCATCATCGGCGGGCGAAACGGTCTTTGGGGTCATCAGGCAGCCTTCCGAGTCGGTCCGTGTGAGCGGTATCAAACTATCCTCTCTTCGGGGCCGTGGGCAAGCACTGGCACATCCTTGGCGCCCGCAGATCCGCGCCCCGAAAGCGAGGGGTTCTCCATGAAGAAGCGGTGACAGGAGAACAGATCCTTGCCCTCGGGCAGTGAGCGGATAAACCGGCCATCGGGGCCGAGCACCCAGCTTTGCGCCGTATCGGCCATGTTCGCCGCCATGATCTGGCTGACGATCTGCGCTTTCACGGTCGGGTTCTTCGCCTCGACAAGGGTTTCCACCCGCCGCGTCAGGTTGCGCCCCATCCAGTCGGCAGAGGAAAAGAACACCCGCGCCGAATCCGAAGGGAGGCCCGCGCCATTGCCAAAGCAGACGATGCGGGAATGCTCAAGGAACCGCCCGACAATGGATTTGACGCGGATATTCGCGCTCAGCCCCTTGATGCCGGGGCGCACGCCGCAGATGCCGCGCACGACCAGCGAGATTTTCACGCCCGCGTTCGAGGCGGCATAAAGCGCGTCGATCACCTCGGGGTCGATCAGCGAGTTCATCTTCGCCCAGATCTCGGCGGGGCGGCCCGCGCGGGCGTGCTCGGCCTCCGCCGCGATCAGATCAAGGAGCCGCGGCTTGAGCGTGATCGGCGAGATCGCAAGGTTTTCAAGCCCTTCGGGCTGCACATAGCCCGAGAGATAGTTGAACACCTTGGTGGCATCCCGGCCCAGCGGCGCGTTGCAGGTGAAAAAGCTCAGGTCGGTATAGATCCGCGCCGTGATCGGGTGATAGTTGCCGGTGCCGTAATGGGTGTAGGTGACAAGGCTGTCCCCTTCGCGCCGCACCACGGTCGAAATTTTGGCGTGCGTTTTCAGGTGCATGAAGCCGTAAACGACATGCGCGCCCGCGCGTTCGAGCCGGCGCGACTGGCGGATGTTCGCGGCCTCGTCAAAGCGCGCCTTGAGTTCCACGAGCGCGGTGACGGATTTGCCGTTCTCTGCCGCCTCGCAGAGCGCATCCACCACGGGGCTGTCTTTCGAGGTGCGGTAGAGCGTTTGCTTGATCGCGAGCACATTCGGGTCATTCGCCGCCTGGGTAAGGAAGCGGATCACCATGTCGAAGGTTTCATAGGGGTGATGGAGCAGCATGTCCTTTTGCCGGATCGCGGAGAACATGTCGCCATCGTGGTCTTGCACACGTTCGGGCACGCGGGGCACGAACGGCGGCCAGAGCAGATCGGGGCGCGAATCGAGCACCAGTTCCTTCAGATCGGCAACGCCAAGCAGGCCCTTCACCTCAACCACCTCGTCGGGGGCGACCTGCAACTCTTCCATGATCAGCCGCCGCAGCGCCTTGGGCGCGCCGGCGGTGATTTTCAACCGGATCACCTGCCCGCGGCGGCGGCGCTTGAGCGCGGTCTCGAACTCGCGCACGAGATCTTCGGCCTCGTCCTCGACCTCAAGATCGCTGTCGCGCAGCACCCGGAAGGCGCAATGCCCGGTCTCGGTATAGCGCGGAAACAGCATGTCGAGATGAAGGAGCAGCAGCTCCTCAAGCGGCAGGAACCGCGCCGTTTCGCCCGGCAGGGTGACGAACCGGTCGATCTGCTGCGGGATCGGAAGCAGCGCCTGCATCCGCCGCTTGTCGCCTTTGCGCTCAAGCTCGAGCGCCAGGCAGAAGCCGGTGTTGGGGATGAAGGGGAAGGGGTGCGCCGGGTCGATGGCGAGCGGCGAAAGCACCGGGAACACATTGGTGAGGAAGTGGTTGGCAAGGAACTTGCGGTCCTCGGCGGTGATCATCGTCCGGGTCAGAAGCTGGATGCCGGCCTCTTCCATCTCCCGGTTGAGGGTGTTCCACGTCGCCTGCTGCGTTTCCATCAGCGCGCGCGCATCGGCGTTGATCAGCACAAGCTGTTCGGCGGGGGTGAGCCCGTCATCCGAGGGCAGGGCGTTGCGCTCGCGCACAAGCTCCATCAGCCCCGCCACGCGCACGGTGTAAAATTCGTCAAGGTTGGTGGCCGAGATCGACAGAAACCGCAGCCGTTCCAAAAGCGGCACCCGCGGGTTCATCGCCTCTTCCAGCACGCGCCAGTTGAAGGCGAGCCAGCTCAGTTCGCGGTTGAAAAAGCGCTTTGGGCCGGTGATCTCCTCTTCGGGGAGCTCATGCGGCACGGGGAACGGGGCGGTGAGAAAATCTGCCTGTGTCATGGGGGGCTTATGCTGCTTCAATATGATAGGAATGTGACAGGTTGACCGGGCTCATCGGAGCCGCTCCAGCACCTCGGCGGCCATCGTGCGGCTGACCGGGCGGCGCTCCTCCAGCGCGCGGGCATCGAGCGCGGCCACAAGCGCGCGCGCGGCGCCAAGCGAGCGCTCCATGCGCGGCACGAGCCAGCTCACCAGCGTTTGCGGCACCACAAGCTGACGGTCGGCAAAGAGCTTCACCAGCACCGCGCCCAAAAGCGCATCATCGGGGGGGGCGATATGCACGGCGGTGGTGGCATCCAGACGGCTCTTGAGGTCGGGCAGGCGCAGGCCCCAGTCGCGCGGCGGCGCATCGGCGGTAAAGAGCAGCCGCCCGCCCTCCGCCGCGATCAGGTTGATCAGGTGAAAGGCGGCTTCCTCCGCCTCGGGGGTGCCATGGAGCTGCTGGGCATCTTCGAGCACGACCGCGCCCCGGGCCGCAAGCCGTTCGGCCTCGGGGTTGGTCAGATCCGCCGCGGCAATCACCTCGGCGCCATGATCCTCCGCCCAGATCGCGGCGAGATGGGTCTTGCCCGCGCCCTCCGGGCCAATCAGCAGCATCCGCCCCGAGGGCCATGCATCGGGCGTGTCGAGCGCGGCGAGCGCCAGCGCATTTGCCGGGGCAACGAAGAAATCCTCGCGTCCCCGGGCCTGGCGCACCGGCAGGTCAAAAGCCATCTGCCGGATCATGTCAGCCCTCGTTGCCGTGGGCACGGCTCTGTCGGGCGTCGGTTTCGGAGGCATCGGTGAGGGTGGTGGGCGCCTCGGCCTTTTGCCATTCGAGCCCCTGATAAAGCCGCCCGTCGCGGTAATGCTCGATCGCAAAGCGCACCAGAACGCCGATCATTGCGGCGAGCGGCACCGCGACCAGCATGCCGACAAAGCCAAAGAGCGTGCCGAAGGCCGAGAGCGCGAAGATCAGCCACAGCGGATGCAGCCCGACCGAGCCGCCCACAAGCCGCGGCGTGATCACGTTGCCCTCAAGAAACTGGCCAAGCGCGAAGATCCCGGCGATCACCCCGATCGAGAGCCAGTCGCCCCAGAACTGGAACAGCGCAAGGCCGATGGCGAGCACGCCGCCAACGAGCGCGCCGACATAGGGGATGAAGGTGAGCATCCCGGCGATGGCGCCTGCGAGCAGGCCGAAATTCAGCCCCGCGGCCATCAACGCCACGGCATAGAAGGTGGCAAGGATCAGGCAAACGGAGATCTGCCCGCGCACGAAGCCCGACAGCACCCGGTCGATCTCGCCGGCGATGCGGCGCACCGTGGGCGCGTGGTCAAGCGGCAAAAGGCCGTTCACCTTCGCCACCATATTGTCCCAGTCGAGCAGCATGTAAAACGCCACAACCGGCACGACGACGATGAAGATGAGCGCATTGACCACGCTCATCGCCGAGGAGAGCAGCGTTTGCGCCAGTTCGGCCCCGCGCGCCTTGATCGCCGCACCAACGCCTGCCAGCGTCTCGTTGATCACCGAGCCCGGTTCCATCAACGACGGGAAGGTCGAGGTGAGGAAGGCCTGCAGCCGCGCGGCAATCTCGGGGGCGGTGGCGACAAGCCCCGAGAGCTGGCGCACGAGGGTTGGCACGATGGCAAGGCCGAGAATGACAAAGCCGAGCGTTGCGATCAGCGCGATCGTGGTCGTGGCAATGGCGCGGCTCGCCCCCGCGCGCTCAAGCCGGTCAGCCAGCGGGTCCAGGAAATACGCAATCGCCCCGCCCACAAGGAAGGGCAGCAGCACATCACCAAGCTTCCACAGCACGAGCACCAGAGCCGCCATCGAGACGCCCCAGTAAGTCATCTGTTGCCGCACCGGCAAAGCCATGTAGATCTCCCTGTAATCCTTGTCAGGATCGCGGTTTTATGCCCCGGTTTCAAGGGTTCTCGCGCGCGCGGTAGGGGTTTGACGCTATCGTGACGCCCAATTCGGAACCGGGGCCGGGGCAGTTCCGTGCCGAGCGGCAGGCTGCGGTGACGGGCTGCAGTCGCAGGCTGAGGCGACAGGCGGCGGCAACAGGCGGTGGCAACAGGGGGGGGGGGCGCTGGGGTGCGCCGGACCCGCGCTCAGCCGCTCACCTCGGGGGCGATGGTCATTTCGGCCTGTTTCGGCCCCGGATAGCGGAACACGATACGGCAGAGCGGCGGCGGGGACATCCGCTCAAGCAGGCGGAATTTCACTGCAAAACCAGCGGCTTCGAGATGGGCAAGCACTTCGGCCCCGGCCTCGGGCGGCCCGCCGATCTGGCGCAACTCGATCATCCGCACGCCGCGCAGATGATGGCGCATCAGCGCATGGTCCGCCTCGGTCAGAAACCCGGCGGAGAGCGCGGTCTCTGGCGGCAAAGGGTCGGGAGGGGGGCTGAACGCATCGGTCATGCGCGCATGATGACAAGAGCCGCGTCCGGTTCCAACCGGAAAAATCGGCGCAGCCCCACACCATGCGCGGCGCCTTGCCGAAACCGTGCCGTTCGGGCGTGGTTTTGCCGGTCGCACGCGCCGCGCGCGACCGGCAGCCCTTTTTCCATGCCGGGTGTCCAGGCCGGCCGGGTGGGCAGGGCGCAGCACAAACACCGCAGGGGAACGGTGCGCTCTTGCGCTACGCCGAAGGGAGCCGCACGGCCGGAAGGCCGCACCGCCCGAACCTCAATCAGCCATCTCGAGTGTGCGCATCCGCGTCACCTGGCAATCATACATCTGGTCGGCAATGCGGAACTCGCCGGTGCCGTTCCAGTTGGCATCAACGCTGAATTGCGCCGAGAACGGCGCCAGATAGGCGCTTGCCCCGCCGCCCTCGGTTGCCACGATCACCTGTCCTTGCAGCGACCCTGCGCGCACATGGGTGCCAAGCCCGGTCGCATGGGTCACGCCATTGACACGGCCCGAGAATTTTTTCGGATGCTGGGTGCCTTCGAGGATCGTGCCGGTGGCGGTCCCGTCGATCGTTTGCAGTTCGCTATTCACGGCCAGTTGCAGCAGCATCGAGCCCGCGCCAACACGGCCGGTTTCGAATTGCAGTTTGACGACTTGGAGATCTTGCGACATGAGTTCGACCTTTCTCTGAACAACGTCGGGTGAAGGTATCGAAGTGTCTCGGCGACCGGGGGCGCCGGTCGCACGACGGGGCATCTCGCGCCAAACCGGTCAGGGGTTGAGCCCGCCGGAGAGGATCGCAAAACAACTATAGGGCGAGTCGCGCCTTTCGCACAGGTTTTTTTAAGTGCGTCGCTTCATCGTCTTTGCGTGCTCAATCGAGGTCGAGCCAAAGCGCGCCGTTGCGGTAGCCGCCGCGGATCACCCGTCCGGGCAGGCGCAGTTCGGGATGCTCTGCTTCCCAGTCCCGAAACCGGTCATTGCTGATGATCCGGGCCTCCAGATCGCGCGCCACCGCCAAAAGCGTCGGGTCGGCGGGCTGGCCTTTCGGCACCACCAGCACCTGCGCCGCGGGCAGCCCGAGGCGGCACGCAAAGACCGCATCGTCCCGGTAGCGGCCCTCGAGCTTGTAACCGGCATTGGCATCAAAGATGACACCGGGGCGGAACCCCGCCGCCTTGAGAAGCGCCACGATCTCGATCACGGGCTCGAGCGAGGGCGTGTTGTCGCGCCAGTGCATCACATTCGAGCCGTCGATCAGGATCGGGGTCCGCCCCCGCCCGCGGCGGCGCAGCCGGTCGCGCAGCCACAAGCCCAGGTAAACCAATGGCAGGGCGATCAAAAGCGGCAGGCTGTCGAAAAAGAGATCCATGGAAACCCTTGGCGATGAATGGGGGCAAGATGGCAGGGTTTTGCGGCGCTGGAAAGGTCGCGGATGCAGGGCGACCTTGCTCCGGCCGGCTGTTTCCTCTACCCAGCCATGAACCCTAACCCGCTCCAGAGGCTTGCCATGCGCCTGTCCCGCTACTTCCTGCCCGTTCTCAAGGAAAACCCCGCCGAGGCGCAGATCGTCTCGCACCGGCTGATGCTGCGCGCCGGCATGATCAAGCAGCAGGCGGCGGGGATCTATTCCTGGCTGCCGCTCGGCTTCAAGGTGCTCAAGCGCATCGAACAGATCGTGCATGAAGAGCAGATCCGCGCCGGGCACATTCCGCTGCTGATGCCGACGCTGCAATCGGCGGATCTGTGGCGCGAGTCGGGCCGTTATGACGCCTATGGCCCCGAGATGCTGCGCTTCAAGGACCGCCACGACCGCGAGATGCTCTACGGGCCGACGAATGAGGAGATGATCACCGACATCTTCCGCGCCCATGTCAGCTCGTATAAAGAGCTGCCGCTCACGCTTTACCATGTGCAATGGAAGTTCCGCGACGAGGTCCGCCCCCGCTTTGGCGTGATGCGTGGCCGCGAATTCTACATGAAGGATGGCTATTCCTTCGACCTGACGAAAGAAGACGCGCTCCACGCCTACAACCGCCATATGGTGAGCTACCTGCGCACCTATGAACGGATGGGGCTCACCGCCATTCCGATGCGCGCGGATTCCGGCCCGATCGGCGGCGACAACACGCATGAATTCCTCGTGCTCGCGCAAACCGGCGAGAGCGAAGTGTTCTACGATGCCAAGGTGCCCGAGCTGAAACTGGGCGCGCGGGAAGTGGATTACGACGACCGCGCCGCGGTGGCCGCGATCTGCGAAGAGTTCACCACGCTCTATGCCCGCACCGACGAAACCCACGACGAGGCGGTGTTCAACCAGATCCCAGAAGAGCGCCGCTGCGTGGGCCGCGGCATCGAAGTGGGGCAGATCTTCTACTTCGGCACCAAATATTCCGAGGCGATGGGCGCGACCGTCTCCACCCCCGATGGCACCCGCGTGCCGGTCGAGATGGGCTCGCACGGGATCGGCGTCTCGCGCCTTCTGGGCGCCTTGATCGAAGCGAACCACGACGACAAGGGCATCATCTGGCCGGAGGGGGTGACGCCCTTCCACTGCGGCATCGTCAATCTCAAGCAGGGCGATGCGGCCACCGATCTGGCCTGCGAGGGGCTTTACAAGGCGCTTGTCGCCAAGGGGCTCGAACCGCTTTATGACGACCGTGAAGAGCGCGCCGGGGCGAAATTTGCCACCATGGATCTGATCGGCCTGCCGTGGCGGATCACGGTGGGCCCGCGCGGGCTTGCCAATGGCGTGGTCGAGCTGACCTCGCGCCGCAGCGGCGAAAGCGAGGAGCTTTCGGCGGAAATGGCCGTGGCGCGGATCGTCGAGATTTATGCCGGAAAGTGAGCTGCCAAGCGGGCTGAAACGGCTTTGAAATCGGGCCCGCGCAGGCATTGCGCGGGCCTTTTCTTCACAGTCAAAGCACGGGTTCTTGAAGGATCGTGTTCTGAGTTTCCCTTTGCAAACATTGATTTAGGGCGGTGTCGGTTCCATCTTCACGGGCAGACGAAGACTCTGTCTGAAGGATGATGACGATGAAAAAACTGGGTATTGCCATTGCCGCGCTGGCCGGCGTCGCGGCGCCTGCCTTTGCCGGTGGGCTGAATGCGCCGGTGATGGAAAGCGCGCCGATTGCCGCCGCAGCGCCCGCGCCTGTGCAGGATGAAAACTGGCAGGGCTTTTATGGCGGTGCTACCGCAGGTTCGGTGATCGGCGGTCGCGGCACCTACAAATTCTCCGGTGCCGGGGATACGTCGAGCAAGCTCGGAAGCGGCAGCTATGGCCTCTTTGGCGGCTATAACTTCCAGCAAGGCAAGATCGTCTACGGTGGTGAGATCGCGCTTCAGGCGACCGATTACGACCTCGACAACGGGGCGGGCCATTTCAACAACATGATCGACCTCAAGGCGCGTGTCGGGATGGCTTACGGCAAGTTCCTCCCCTATGCCTTTGTTGGCTACTCGCAAGGGCAATGGAAAAACGCGGGCGGCCTGTCGAACGACAACCCCGATGGTGTGAACTACGGTGTCGGCCTCGACTATGCGCTCAACAGCAAGTGGCTCGTGGGTGCGGAGCTGATCCGGCGCGAACTCGATACCGATTTCAACGGTGGTGGCGGCAGCGTCGAGAACCATTTCAACACCGTGCAGGTGCGTGCGGCCTATCGCTTCTGAGCGGGGCACATATCGAGACCGGAGGAGGGGGCGCAGGCCCCCTTTTCCATGCCCGGCGGGCATCTGCCCGCTTTGTCACACCCCGCGCCCCGGGGGGAGCCGTTGACAGCCCCCTGCGATCGGCGCATATCCGCTGCATCATATAACCCGCAACCGGGCGTTCCGTGGGCGCCAAACCGACGAGGAGGACATATGTCCCAGGTCACTCTTTCCTTTCCCGATGGCGCAAAACGTGACTACCCCGCAGGGGTGACGGCGGCCGAAGTGGCGGCCTCGATCTCGAACTCGCTCGCCAAGGCGGCGATTTCGGCGCAGCTCGACGGCGCGCATTGGGATCTGCAATGGCCAATCACCCATGATGCGCGGATCTCCCTCAACACGATGAAAGACCCGGTCCCGGCGCTCGAACTGATCCGCCACGACCTCGCGCATATCATGGCGCGCGCGGTGCAGGAGATCTGGCCCGATGTGAAGGTGACCATCGGGCCGGTGCGCGATGCGGGCTGGTTTTACGACTTTGACCGCGCCGAGCCTTTCACGCCCGAAGATCTGGGCGAGATCGAGGCGCGGATGAAGAAGATCATCAATGCGCGCGAGCCGGTGAAAACCGAGGTCTGGTCGCGCGCGGCGGCGCTGAAGCATTACGAGGAGACGAACGAGCCCTACAAGGTCGAGCTCGTCAACCGCATCCCCGAAGATCAGGCGATCCGCATGTATTGGCACGGGAACTGGCAAGACCTCTGCCGCGGCCCGCACCTGCAGCACACCGGGCAGGTGCCCGCCGATGCCTTCAAGCTCACCCATGTCGCGGGTGCCTATTGGCTGGGCGACAGCACGCGGCCGATGCTGCAGCGCATCTACGGCATCGCCTTCCGCTCGCGCGATGAACTGAAAGCGCATATGACGATGCTGGAGGAGGCCGCCAAACGCGACCACCGCAAGCTCGGCAAGGAGATGGATCTCTTCCACATGCAGGAAGAGGCGCCTGGCCAGGTGTTCTGGCACCCGAACGGCTGGACGATCTACACCCAGCTGCAAGACTACATGCGCCGCCGCCAGCGCGCCGATGGCTATGTCGAGGTGAACACGCCGCAGGTGGTGAACCGCAAGCTCTGGGAAGCCTCGGGCCACTGGGAGAACTACCGCGAGAACATGTTCATCGTCGAGGTGGACGAAGAGGGCGCGCGGGAAAAGGTGATCAACGCGCTCAAGCCGATGAACTGCCCCTGCCATGTGCAGATCTTCAACCACGGCCTGAAATCCTACCGCGACCTGCCGCTGCGGATGGCGGAATTTGGCTCCTGCGCGCGCTATGAGCCCTCGGGGGCGCTGCATGGCATCATGCGGGTGCGCGGCTTCACGCAAGACGATGCCCATATCTTCTGCATGGAAAGCCAGATCGAGGCGGAAACGAAGAAATTCATCGAGTTTCTCTCCGCCGTCTATGACGACCTCGGCTTTGACAAATGGCGCATCAAGCTCTCGACCCGGCCCGAAAAGCGGATCGGCACCGAGGAAAGCTGGGACCATGCCGAGGCGTCGCTGGCAAACGCGGTCACCGCTGCGGGCTATGAATACGAGATTTTTGAGGGCGAGGGCGCGTTTTACGGGCCGAAGCTCGAGTTCGTGCTCACCGATGCGATCGGGCGGGATTGGCAATGCGGCACGCTGCAGGTCGACCCGAACCTGCCCGAGCGGCTCGACGCCAGCTACATCGGCCAAGATGGTGCCAAGCATCGCCCCGTGATGCTGCATCGCGCCTGCCTTGGCAGTTTCGAGCGTTTCATCGGCATGCTGATCGAGAACTTCGCCGGCAAGATGCCCCTTTGGCTCGCGCCGCGGCAGATTGTGGTCGCCTCGATCGTCTCGGAGGCCGATGATTACGTCGAGGAAGTGGCCGCCAAGCTGATCGCGGCGGGGCTGCGCGCCGAATGCGACACCCGCAACGAGAAGATCAATTACAAGGTGCGCGAGCACAGCCTCGGCAAGGTGCCCTATATCTTCGCAATCGGTCTGAAAGAGGTCGAAAATCGCACGGTCTCGGTGCGCCGTCTGGGCGATACTCGAACCGAAACCGTGGCCCTTGAGGAGATCGTGACCGCGCTTGCGGCCGAGGCGACCCCGCCCGATCTGCGCTGAGACCATCGGATCAAGCCTCCCTCGTGCCGCTCCTTTCTCCCGGGGGCGGCACATCTTTTGCGTGTATGGACACACGCTGGCTCGCTTTGCCCGCCTGCGGCGCTTTGACCGTTGCTTTTTGACGTGCCTGTGGCAGGCTTTCGATGCGTGAGCAAAAGACTTTCTAACCGCTCCCTCTGGGGCAGCCGGGAAATGGAAGGCATGGCTGCACGTCTCGGGGCAATCAAGCCTTGGGATCACTACGAGGAGAGAACTATGGCTACCGGAACCGTTAAATGGTTCAACACCACCAAGGGCTACGGCTTCATCGCCCCCGATGGCGGCGGAAAGGACGTGTTCGTGCATATCTCGGCGGTGGAACGCGCCGGGCTGAAAGCACTGAGCGACAACCAGAAGATCAGCTATGAACTGATCTCGGGCCGCGATGGCCGCTCGTCGGCCGGAGAGCTTAAACTGCTCTGATCGGCGGGCGAGGTCGTCGAAGGCCCGCGGCGCCCACGCGGGCTTTTCTTTTGTGGATTCGTTTGTTTGTTTCCCTTCGGTCGCGCGGCAGCAGTGTTGCGCGACCGGTCCCGTTGCGGGGGGCGCGGCCCGGGCGCGTCAGTCGTCCAGATCGCCGGGGCTGAGGCCGAGCGCCGTTGCCAAAAGCGCCTGCTCCGCGGGGCTTGCCTGCGCCGCCCGCAACTCGAAGGCGGCAATCCGCGGCGCCGCAATCCCTGTCATTTCCGCAAGATCCGCGTGGCTCAACCGCGCGGCACGGCGCCACGCCAGAAGCGGCACGGCGCCCGCACTGATCCAGGCAAGTTGGGTCCAGTAATCGAGCCGGTCTTCGAGAGCATCCTCACGATCTTCCGCCGCCAGTCGGCGATGGTTCACAGCGATCATCCGCGTGCCTCCTGCACGTCCCGGCCACACACGCCAGGGAATTGCAGAGTGATGCGCCCGGGGCGGCGCAATTGCACGAACTGACAGGGTTAAGAAATCCGCGAAATGCGCAGCATTGGACGGATCGCCCGCTCAGGCGCCAAGCTGCGCCTCTTGCGCCGCCGCGTCCCAGCCGAGGGTGAGCCCGTTGCCGCGGATCACCGGGCGTTTCATCAGCGTCGGATGGGCGGTGAGCAGCGCGGCAATCGTCTGCGCGCGCTCCTCCTCAGAGAGGCCGCGCCAGGTGGTCGACGCGCGATTGATCAGCTTTTCGCCGAAAGCCGCCTCAAATTCCGCGATCTCGGCGGGCGAGAGCGGCGCCTTGCGCACGTCGCGCAGTTCGGGCGCCTTGCCTGCGGCCGCAAGCGCGGCCATCGCCTTTTGCACGGTGCTGCAGGTCTTGATGCCGTAAACGATCATTTTGCCTCCACCAATTCGCCATTTTCGAGCCGCAGCACCCGGTCCATCCGGGCGGCCAGTTCGAGGTTGTGGGTTGCGATGAGGGCCGAGAGCCCGGTTGCGCGCACAAGCTCCATCAGCGCGCCAAAAACGGTTTCCGAGGTCGTCGGGTCAAGGTTGCCGGTGGGCTCGTCGGCGAGCAGCAGCGCAGGCGCATTGGCGAGCGCGCGGCAAAAGGCAACGCGCTGCTGCTCCCCGCCCGACATCTCGGATGGGCGGTGGCTCTCGCGCGCACTCAAGCCAACGCGCGCCAAAAGCTCGCGCGCCCGCGCCTCGGCGGCCTTGCGCGGGGTGGCATTGGCAAGCTGGGGCAGCACGATGTTTTCAAGCGCGGTGAATTCGGGGAGCAGGTGATGGAACTGGTAGACAAAGCCCAGCGCCTCACGCCGCGCCGCGGTGCGCGCGCCGTCCTTCGCCCCGGTCATGTCGGTGCCATTCACCACCACGCGGCCCGCATCCGGCGTATCGAGCAACCCCGCAATATGCAGGAGCGTGGATTTGCCCGCGCCGGAGGGGGCGATGAGGCCCACCACCTGACCGCGGGGAATGACCAGCGAGGCCCCGCGCAGCACGATGATTTCATTGGGCTTGCCACGGTGGTAGCCCTTTTCGAGCGCGTCGAGCCGCAAGACCTCATTCATAGCGCAGCGCCTCCACCGGGTTCAGCCTTGCGGCGCGCCGCGCCGGGAAGATCGTCACGACAAAGCTCAGCCCGAGCGCCAGCGCCACCGCGCGGGCCACGTCATAGGCCTGCAATTTCGCAGGGAGTTCGTAGATCCCGCGGATCGAGGGGTCCCAGGCGCCGCCGCCCGAGAGCCAGTTCACCCCGGCCATCACATGTTCGATGTTGAGCGCAAGCACCACGCCCACCGCCACGCCCATGGCGGTGCCGATCACGCCGGTAAAGGCGCCGCACAGAAAGAACACCCGCATCACCGAGCCTTCGCTGAGCCCCATGGTGCGCAAAATGCCGATGTCGCGGCCCTTGTTCTTGACGAGCATGATCAGCCCCGAGGTGATGTTCATCGTCGCAATCAGCACCAGCACGGAAAGGATCACGAACATCACGTTGTCCTCCATCGTCAGCGCGCGCAGGAAGCTGCCGGAGGCATCGCGCCAGCTCCAGAGCATCGTGCCCGCGCCCCCCGCCGCCAGTAGCGCCGGGGTGAGCTCGTCGACGCTTTCGGGGTCTTTGACCATCACCTCGATCTCGTCCGCACCGCCCTCGCGGTTGAAGTAGCTCTGCGCCTCGGCAAAGGGCATATAGATGCGGGTGCGGTCAATGTCCCAGCGCCCGGCGGTGAAGATATAGACGACACGATAGGCGTTGACGCGGGGTGAGGTGCCAAAGGGGGTCTTCACACCATTGGGCGAGATCAGCTTCACCATGTCGCCCACCGTCACGCCCAGCTCGCGCGCCAGTTCGGAGCCCATGGCGATGCCCTGATCGAGGCTCATGATATCGCCCTCGGCCTGATCCGAATGAGCGACGCGGGGCACGGTGAGCAGGTCGTCAAGCGCGATGCCGTAAACCTCGGCCACGTTCGAGCGCTCACCCCAGTTTGCCATCACCTGACCGCGAATGAGCGGCGCGGCGCGGGTCACGCCGGGGATCGCGGCGATGCGCGCGGCGCGGTCTGGATAATCCGCCATCAGGTTGGAATAGATGCCGGTGCCGGGCGCCACCTCCATCTGCGCGGAGTAAACGGTGACATGGGCGTTCGAACCGAGGATCGTGTCGACGAATTCGGCGCGAAAGCCCGCGCGCACCGCGAGCGTGAGGATCAGCGCGGCAACGCCGAGCATGATGCCGATGAGCGAGATCCAGGTCATCACGCTCACGCCGCCCTCGGCGCGGCGCGCGCGCAGGTAGCGCCAGGCGATCAGGAATTCAAAGCCGGAAAACGGCGCAGTGCTCTTGGCCATGAAGGGCGCTCCCAAAGGTCGGCGCAAGCTGGCCCGGGGGCGCTGAAAGGTCAAGGGCAGAGGGATAAAACCACCGCGAGCGGCGGGCCGGGCAGGGGGGCGCTGCCCCCCTCTTTGGCTGCGCCAAATTCACCCCCCGGGATATTTGCACAAAGTCGAAGGAAAAGCGGCTCTGCTTCGACTTTGTGAAAATATCCCGGGGGGAGGCTGCGTCAGCAGACGGGGGGCAGCGCCCCCCGCGCCGGTCGGGGTTCAGCCCATCCGTTCGGACGTGTAGCCGCCCGGCGAAGCGGCGAAGACCACGGTCTTGTTGCCGTTGATGAAGGTGCGGTGCTGCACATGGGCGTGGATCGCGCGGGCGAGCACCAGCGCCTCGACATCGCGCCCGAGGCTGACGTAATCCTCGGGGCTTTGCGCATGGGTGACGCGCACCGTGTCCTGCTCGATGATCGGGCCTTCGTCGAGATCGGCGGTGACGTAATGCGAGGTCGCCCCGATCAGCTTCACGCCGCGCTCATAGGCCTGCTTGTAGGGGTTGGCGCCTTTGAAGGAGGGCAGGAAGGAGTGGTGGATATTGATGATCCGGCCCGACATCTTCTTGCACAGCGCATCCGAGAGGATCTGCATGTAGCGCGCGAGCACGACAAGCTCGGCCCCCGAATCCTCGACCACCGAGAGCAGGCGCGCCTCGGCCTCGGGCTTGTTCTCCTTCGTCACCTTGATGTGGTGGAAGGGGATGTCGTGGTTCACCACCACTTTCTGATAGGTAAGGTGGTTGGAAACGACGCCGACGATCTCGATCGGCAGCGCGCCGATGCGCCAGCGGTAGAGCAGGTCGTTCAGGCAGTGGCCGAAGTTCGACACCATCAGCAGCACCTTCATCTTGGCGCTGGCGTCATGCATTGCCCAGTCCATCGCGAAGGTTTCCGCAAGCGGCGCGAAGCCGGCCTTGAGCGTGTCGAGATCCTTGCCGGTCTGCGAGGCGAAAGTGATCCGCATGAAGAACTGCCCGGTGAGCAGATCGTCGAACTGGCTCGAATCGGTGATGTTGCAGCCGGTATCGGCAAGGTAGTTGGCGATCGCGGCCACGATCCCGCGGGTCGTGGGGCAGTTCACCGTCAGCACATAGTCGGTCATTCCGGGTTCCTTTCGCGGCCCCGTGCCGGGATCTCGGGGGGCGTCGATGCATATTCGCCGCCCCTGCGGAAAGCTCCAGCCGGGATGCGACGACGCGCGAGCGAAAAACGTCAGGGCCGGTGTCGCAAATGCGCCGCCTGTTTCCGATAGTGGAGCAGCCCCGTGACGCGGGAGA
>NZ_JBHUIX010000013.1:182448-394298 GCF_042683065.1 Rhodobacter lacus
GCGGCGCGGGCGGGGAGGGGCGGGCGCCGGTGGGGGGGCGGCACGGGATTGTGCCCCACCGCCCGCAGGCCGGGGGGCGCATCATGGGAAATGACGGGATCTGGCGTGAGATTTCGCGCTTCACATCGAATCACCGGGCCGTGTTTGCGCGTGAGGAGGGGCTGTGGCCCCGATTCTGCGCGAGATCTTGGGAGGAACTTGCAAAAAGACGGGAATTTGCCCCACCAGTCGATCCTGCGTGCGGATTTTTCTGGTAAACAATATCTTGTGGCGCTTATGTGAGATGGATCAAGGTTTTCCGTGACTTCACGGCCGGGCAGGCACAAGGTCTTGAGTTTGCGGTGCTTCTGAAGCCGCATCTTGTTGGGAAAATTGGCGGCCTGTTCGAAATTTCCCTTGAAATCCCATGGCTGACCATGGCATCTCTTGCTCATCGAGAAGACGGGCAAGGGGCAACAAGACCCCACGGCGCAAAGACCGGGTTTCATACAGGCACCCGCTTCACGAACGAGAGAGAGATCCGGCGCGCGGGCGAGCAGACATCCCCCCAGGTGGCGCGTGCAGACCGGACAGCCCAGGAATGGGACGAGGGCGGCGGATCGAGCAGTGGCAGCAGCTCGGTCCGCCGTTTTCCATACCAGAGACGGCGGGGGACGGGACAGGAGTTGCCGCCTTGGCGGGCATGTTCATCGGCGAATACACCTTCAAGGTGGACAGCAAGGGACGCGTGTCGATCCCGGCGCTGTTTCGTCGGGAACTCGAGGAGGGCGATGCCGAGGCCGCCGTCACCAAACGCCCCCGTCTTGTGCTGGTTTACGGCGCCGATACCCAGAAAATGCTGCAGGTTCATTCCTACACGGGCTTTCAGGCGCTGGCGGCGAAGATCAACGCGCTGCCCTACAGCGATCCGAGCCGCGCGATCTTGCAGCGCTTCGTGCTCAACAAGGCCCATCCGACCGAGATCGACCCCGATGGCCGCCTTGTGCTGCCCGCAAGCCTGCGTGAGCGCTTCAAGCTCGCGGGCGACGCCTATTTCGCCGGCATGGGCGATATTTTCGAGATCTGGAACCCCGAGACCTTCGCCGAGGTGGACAAGGCGCGGCTCGACCGGCTGATGGCCGACAAGGGCGAGGATTTCGACCCGTTGAGCCTGCTCGGAGGGGTCTGAGATGGAAGCCCGGCCCCATATTCCGGTTTTGCTGCGGCCGCTCCTTGAAGCGGTCGCGCCTGTCTTTGGCACATGGATTGACGGCACGTTCGGCGCGGGCGGCTATACGCGCGGGCTCATGGCCGCCGGCGCGGGCCGGGTGATCGGCATCGACCGCGACCCGGCCGTGTTCGCCATGGCCGAGACCTGGCGCGGGGAGTATGGCGAGCGGCTGACGCTGGTGGAGAACACATTCTCCGAACTCGACACCGTTGCCTCGGAGCAAGCGCCGGAGGGCGTGGCGGGGGTGGTGCTCGACCTTGGCGTTTCCTCGATGCAGCTGGATCAGGCGGAGCGCGGGTTTTCCTTCCTGCGCGACGGGCCGCTCGACATGCGGATGTCGCAAGAGGGGCCGAGTGCGGCGGACCTTGTCAACACCGCCGAGGAGGGGGCGCTGGCCGACATCCTCTATCATTATGGCGAGGAGCGCGCCTCGCGCCGGATCGCGCGCGCGATCGTGGCGGCGCGCACCGCTGCGCCCTTTGAGAGCACCAAGCAGCTCGTGAGCGTGATCGAGCGGTGCCTGCCGCGCCCGAAGCCCGGCCAGAGCCACCCTGCTACACGATCATTTCAAGCGCTCCGCATTGCAGTGAACGATGAATTCGGGCAATTGATTGAAGGTCTCGAAGCCGCAGAACGCGCGCTCGCACCGGGGGGCAAATTGGCCGTCGTTACCTTCCATTCTCTTGAAGATCGCGTCGTCAAACGCTTCTTTCAGGCCCGCTCCGGCCGGGCCGCGGGCGGCAACCGCTATGCGCCTGAAGCGGCGCAGGCGGCGGCGGCCTTCACCTTGCTCACGCGCAAGGGGGTTGGCCCCGACGATCAGGAGCTGGCCGAGAACCCGCGTGCCCGCTCTGCCATCCTGCGGGTGGGGCTGCGCACCGAGGCCGCGCCGGGCACCGCAGACCGCGCCACTCTGGGCCTGCCCGCCCCCGTTCTTTCCAAACCCGCCAATCGGGATCGCCGTAGATGAAGACCATCTCCTATCTCCTTGCCGCGCTTGTCGTTCTGGGGCTCGCCTTCTGGGCATACCATGTCAATTACGCCACCAAGGACCGGCTTGCGGAGCTGCGCCGACTGGATAACCAGATCGCCGATCTGCAGGAGGGGCTGAGCGTTCTGCGCGCCGAATGGGCCTATCTGAACCGCCCCGAGCGGCTGCGCGAGCTCGTCAATCTCAACTTTGTCACGCTCGGCCTGTTGCCGCTTGCGCCCGAGCAGTTTGGCGCCGTGGCGCAGGTGGCCTATCCGCAACCGGAGCCGGAGCTTGAGAGCCCGGCGATGGCCGATATGGGCCTGTCGCGCGCGATTGATGTGGTGGCCTCGAACCGGGAGGGCGGCCAATGACCACGCCGCGCACCCCTCTTCGTCCGCTGGCCCGAATCCTCGATGCGCGTGCGCGCGGCGAAAACCCCGACCGCATCGAACGCGAAAACATCCGGGCCCGCGGTGAGGCGGGGCGGGAGGCGGCGCGCGCCCGCGTGGAATGGCGGATCTGGCTTGTCGTCGCGATTTTCGTGATGTGCTTCTCGGCTGTTGGCCTGCGCATGGGCACGATTGCCGCGGCGCCCCCCGAGGAGCCCGAGCGCGGCGACCACGCTCCCGCGATTTTGGCGCAACGCGCCGATATCACCGACCGCGAGGGGCGGGTGCTGGCCACCAACCTCGTGACCCATGCGCTTTACGCGCAGCCGCCGATGATGGTCGACCCGGCGGGCACGGCGAAAAAGCTCGTCAAGATCTTCCCTGATCTCGACCTGAAACGCCTCACCTCAGATTTCACCGGCACGCGCAAGTTTGTCTGGATCAAGAAGAAAATCTCGCCCGAGCAGATGCAGGCGGTGCATGACATTGGCGAGCCGGGCCTCCTTTTCGGGCCGCGCGAGATGCGGCTTTATCCGAACGGGCGGCTTGCGGCGCATGTGCTCGGCGGGGCGCGCTTTGGCGCCGAAGGCGTGGCCTCGGCCGAGATCATCGGCACTGCCGGGGTCGAAAAGGCTTTTGACGGCTGGCTGCGGGACCCGGCGAACAAGGGCGCGCCGCTCGCGCTGTCGATCGATCTCACGGTGCAGCAGGCGCTTGAGGAGATTCTGGCCGGCGGCATGCGGCTGATGAGCGCCAAGGGCGCGGCGGCGGTGGTGATGGAAGTGCACACCGGGGAAGTGGTGGCGATGGCGAGCCTGCCGGATTTCGATCCGAATGACCGCCCCGCGCCGCTCGCCAAGGGCGATGCCTCCGACAGCCCGCTTTTCAACCGCGCGGTGCAGGGCGTTTACGAGCTTGGCTCGACGTTCAAGATCTTTGCCGTGGCGCAGGCGCTTGAGCTTGGCCTCGTGAACCCGACGACGATGATCGAGGCGAATTCGCCGATGACATGGGGCCGCTTCAAGATCCGCGATTTCCACAATTACGGCCCCTGGCTTTCGGTCACCGACGTGATCGTGGAAAGCTCCAACATCGGCACGGCGCGGATTGCGCTGATGATCGGCGGCGAGCGGCAGAAGGCTTTCCTCACGCGGCTCGGGCTTCTTGACCCCTCACCGGTCGAGCTGGCCGAGGCCCCCTCGGTGCGCCCGCTCTCGCCGCCGAAATGGTCTGAAATCTCGTCCATGACCGTGGCTTACGGGCACGGGATCGCGGCCTCGCCGATCCATCTTGCGTCGGCTTATGCAACGATTGCCAATGGCGGGCACAAGATCACGCCAACGCTGGTGCATGGCGCGGACCATCCGCAGGGCGATGCCGTGATGACCGAGAAAACGGCCCATACCGCGCTTGCGATGATGCGCGCGGTGGTGACGCGCGGCACCGCCTCCTTTGCCGATGTGCCGGGCTACGAGATCGCGGGCAAGACCGGCACCGCCGACAAGGTGCGCCCCTCGGGCGGCTATTACGACGACAAGGTGATCGCCACTTTCGCCTCCGCTTTCCCGGCCTCGGACCCGAAATATGTGCTGGTGCTGACGCTCGACGAGCCCTCGGCCTATGCGGCCAACGCCAACCGGCGCACCGCGGGCTGGACGGCGGTGCCGGTCGCCGCCGAGGTGATCCGCCGCATCGCGCCGCTTTTGGGGCTGCGTCCGGCCGATGTGGTGCCCGAGGAGATGGAAGGCATCCAGCTCGTCAAGGCCGCGAAAGGGCATTGAGCGGGGAGGGGCGCTGCCCCGCCCTGCGCCCGCGCGGCTGTGCGCCGGTTCTGGCGCATTGCGGCAGGGGCGCGTTGACGGGGCGCGCGCTTCCCCGATAAATGGGCAAAACGCCACGAAAGGACACCAGATATGGCCCCGACAGCGAAGCCATTGAGCGCATTGGGCCTGACCGCCCGGTCGGGCGAAGATATCTCGGTGACCGGTCTCTCGGTGGACAGCCGACAGGTTGCCCCCGGCCATCTTTTCGCCGCGCTGCCCGGCACCAAGGTGCATGGCGCGACCTTCGTGCCGGCCGCGCTTGAGAAGGGCGCGGGGGCGGTGCTCACCGACCGCGCGGGCGAAGAGATCGCGCGCGCCGCCCTTTTGGGGGCTCCGGTGGCGCTTGTGGTGGTGGAAGATGCGCGCCTTGCGCTTGCCTGTGCCGCCGCGCTCTTTTTCGGCGCCCAGCCCGAGACGATGATCGCAGTCACCGGCACCAATGGCAAAACCTCGGTGGCCACCTTCACCCGCATGCTCTGGCAGGCAATGGGGCTCGAGGCCGCCAATATCGGCACCACCGGGGTCGAGGGCGCCTTCACCGCGCCCTCCGCCCATACCACGCCCGAGCCGATCACGCTGCACCGGCTGCTCTCTGAAATGGCCGCCGCCGGGGTCACCCATGCGGCGATGGAGGCCAGCTCGCACGGGCTTGCGCAGCGCCGGCTTGACGGGGTGATGCTGCGCGCCGCCGCCTTTACCAATTTCACCCAAGACCATCTCGATTACCACGAGACCTTCGAGGAGTATTTCGAGGCCAAGGCCGGGCTCTTCAACCGGGTGCTGCCCGACGAGGGCACGGCGGTGCTCAACATTGATGATCCGAAGGGCGCCGAGCTGGCCCGCCGCGCCACCGCGCGGGGGCAAAAGGTGATCCGGGTCGGGCGCGCCGATGCCTGCGAGATCCAGCTTCAGGCGCAACGGTTCGATGCGGCGGGGCAGGATGTGCGCTTTCTTTATATTGGGGGGCCGCAACTGGTGCGCTTGCCGCTGATCGGCGGTTTTCAGGCGATGAATGCGCTCACGGCGGCAGGGCTCTGCATCGCCTGCGGCGCGGCGCCCCGCGATGTGTTTGCCGCGCTTGGCCAGCTTTCGACCGTGCGCGGGCGGATGCAGCTGGCCGCCACCCGAACGAATGGCGCCACGGTCTTTGTCGATTACGCCCATACACCCGATGCGATTGAAACGGCGCTGAAAGCGCTCAGGCCGCATGTGATGGGCCGCCTTGTTGCGATTGTCGGCGCGGGCGGCGACCGGGACCGCACCAAGCGCCCGATCATGGGGGCCGCGGCCACCCGCCATGCCGATCTTGTGATCGTGACGGACGACAACCCCCGCACCGAAGATCCGGCCCTGATCCGCGCCGCGGTGATGGAGGGGGCAGGGTCCGAGGCGGTGGAAGTGGGCGACCGGGCCGAGGCGATTTTGCGCGGGGTCGATGCGCTGGGGCCGGGCGATGCGCTCCTGATCATGGGCAAGGGGCATGAGCGCGGTCAGGTGATCGGCACCGATGTCTTCCCGTTCGATGATGCCGAGCAGGCCTCGATTGCGGTCGCGGCGCTCGATGGGGTGATCTGAGATGGCGCTCTGGACCTCTGCCGATGCCGCCCTTGCCACGAATGGCCGCGCCACCCGCCCCTTTGCGGTGACGGGGATCTCGATCGACAGCCGCAGCGTGGTGCCGGGCGATCTGTTCGTGGCGCTGAAGGATGTGCGCGACGGCCATGATTTCGTGGCCGATGCGCTCAAGAAGGGCGCCGCGGCGGCGCTGGTGAGCCACGTGCCCGAGGGCTGCACCGAGGCCGACCCGCTGCTGATCGTGGCGGATGTTCTGGAAGGGCTGCAGGCGCTTGGTGCGGCGGGGCGGGCGCGCACAAAGGCGCGCGTGATCGCCGTCACCGGCTCTGTGGGCAAGACCTCGACCAAGGAGATGCTGCGCGCCGTGCTTGCGCCGCAGGGCAAGGTGCATGCCGCCGAGGCGAGTTTCAACAACCATTGGGGGGTGCCGATCACGCTCGCGCGCCTGCCCGAGGATGCCGATTTTGCCGTGGTCGAGATCGGCATGAACCACCCCGGCGAAATCGCCCCGCTTGCGCGGCTCACCCGCCCGCATGCGGCGCTGATCACCACCGTTGCGGCCGCTCATCTTGAGGCGTTCGAGAGCCTTGCCGGGATTGCCCGCGAGAAGGCCACGGTTTTTGAGGGGCTTGTGCCGGGGGGCACGGCGGTGCTGCCGACCGGGCTTGAGGGAACGCCGATCTTGCGGGCGGCGGCGCAGGCGCAGGGCGCCGAGATCGTCACCTTTGGCCCCGAACCGGGCTCGGATTACGTGCTGAAATCCGCCACGATCTCGGGCGACGCCACGATCGTGCAGGCCGAGAGCGCTTCCGGGCCGCTTCTGTTCAAGGTGATGACGCCCGGAAAGCACTTTGCCACCAATGCTTTGGGCGTGCTTGCGATTGCCGCGGCGGTGGGGGCGGACCCGGCCCTTGTGGCGCTGGATCTGGCGCTCTGGCGCCCGCCCGCTGGGCGCGGCAGCCGGGAGCGGATCTGGCTCGACCTGATCGACGAGGCGCAAAGCTTCGATCTCTTCGATGATGCTTTCAACGCCAATCCGACCTCGCTTGAGGCCGCGCTCGAAGTTCTGGCCGGGCAGCGCCCGCGCGACGGGGTGGGGCGGGTGCATCATGGCCGCCGCGTGGCGATTTTGGGCGACATGCTGGAGCTGGGCCCGGAACAAGTGGCGCTGCATGTGGCAATGGCGCGCCATCCGGCGCTGGCGCAGGTTGATCTTGTCCATGCCGCGGGCCCGCTGATGCGCCATCTTTACGAGGCGCTGCCGCGCGAGCAGCGCGGCGAATGGTATGCAAGCGCGCCCGAGCTGGTCGCGCGGGCGCCGCATCTGGTGGACGCGGGCGATGTCGTGCTCGTGAAGGGGTCGAAGGGGTCGAAAGTCAGTCTGGTGGTTGACGCGCTGCGCAAACTCGGCCAACCGGGCGCGGCGGATGCTTTCAGGGGAAAAGAATAATGCTCTATTGGCTTGCAAATCTCTCCGATGGGGGGGATTTTTTCAACCTTTTCCGATACATAACGTTTCGCGCGGGCGGGGCGTTCTTCACCGCGCTGATCTTTGGCTTTCTGTTCGGGCGCCCGCTCATCAATGTGCTGCGCCGCAAACAGGGCAAGGGCCAGCCGATCCGCAATGATGGCCCGGCCACGCATTTTGCCAAGGCCGGCACGCCGACCATGGGGGGCTTGCTGATCCTCTCGGCGCTGCTCTTCTCAACGCTGCTCTGGGCGCGGCTCGATGAGGCCTATGTCTGGATCGTGCTTGGCGTGACCTATGGCTATGCCGGGATCGGCTTTGCCGACGATTACGCCAAGGTCACGAAACAAAACACGAAAGGCGTGAGCGGGCGGGTGCGGATGGCGCTTGGCCTTGCGCTCGCCGCGGTGGCGGCCACGCTTGCGGCGCTTGTGCATCCGCCCGAGCTGGCCTGGCAACTCGCGCTGCCGGTGTTCAAGGATGCGCTGATCAACCTGAGCTTCTTCTTCATCCCGTTTGCGATGTTCGTGATCGTGGGCGCGGCCAATGCCGTGAACCTGACCGACGGGCTCGACGGGCTGGCCATCATGCCGGTGATGATTGCCGCCGCAACGCTCGGCGCCATTGCCTATGTGGTGGGGCGGGCCGACTTCACGCAATATCTGGGCGTGCACTTTGTTCCGGGCACGGGGGAGCTTTTTGTCTTTACCGCCGCGCTGATCGGCGGGGGCCTTGGCTTTTTGTGGTATAATGCGCCGCCTGCGGCGGTGTTCATGGGCGACACCGGCTCGCTGGCCCTTGGCGGCGCCCTTGGCGCGATCGCGGTCTGCACCAAGCACGAACTGGTGCTTGGCATTGTCGGCGGGCTTTTCGTGGTGGAAGCGCTCAGCGTGATCATTCAGGTCGGCTATTTCAAGGCGACCGGCAAGCGGGTGTTCCTGATGGCGCCGATTCACCACCATTTCGAGAAGAAGGGCTGGGCCGAGCCGCAGATCGTGATCCGGTTCTGGATCATTGCGCTGATCCTCGCCCTGATCGGGCTCGCAACGCTGAAAGTGCGCTGAGCCATCCCGGCCAGCCGCTTTGGAAAGATCTGGAGCCGGCGCCCCCCCCGGGAGCGCCGGTTTTGCTTTGCCCCGCGACGAAACGCCCATGCGGCAAGGGCCCTGTGCGTCAGATTGCTCTCTTTTCCGTGTCCGGCTTTGTCGTAATCATCCGCGCAGCGCTTCGTCCGCCCGGGGGGCGGCACCACCCTCCCGGGGCGACGGATCGAGGCGCAGCGTCGGCGGCCTGCGGGGCTCCGGCGTTTCGCGCCTCGCTCCGGATACAGTCAAAGGAACTCCCATGTCTGACACCCCGATGATCAAGAACTTCACCGACCCGCTCAAAATCACCGCGCTGCTGCTGCCGTTTCTCGTGTTCTTCGCCGATCTCTCGGGGATGAGCAATCTGACGCTGGGCTGGGGCCCGGTGTTCGCCATCACCATCGGGCTGCTGGCGCTGTGCCGCTTTCTCGATGTGATCGTGGGCGCGGATGACCGCCCGATGACGGCCGAGCGCGCCCGTGTGGCGATCTGGGTGTTCCTGATGATGCTCGACCTCGTGGCGCTGATCTTTGCGATGATGCAACCGGGCCTGACCTGGCTTGTCGCGGCGCTCGCGGTCACCTTTGGCTTTGTTGGCATTTTGGGCCCGGGCCTGAAAAAGCGCGGCTGAGGCCGGACCTCTTCGTCTTGCGGCCCCGCGTCCGAAAGGAGGCGGGGTTTTTCTTTGACCGGGGGGCGCGGGCGGGCGCGGCGCACCCCTCGCCTTGCGCGGGGCGCACCGCGCCCGCCCGCAGGAGGGGGCAAGCCCCCTCTTGGGCCACGGCTGTGGCCCAATTCACCCCGTCTGGCGCCCGCTTTTGCCCCCCGCTTTTGCCCATGTGCTTTTGCATCTGTGCGGAGAAGGGGGTTTTCCTTCCCGGCGCAGCCTCCTAAGGAAAGAGAGGGCGATCCCGCCTGATTGCCCGAAAGCCGCGCATGTCTCTTGAAACTCTGATCACCACCCTCGGTCTGCCCGGGATCTTTCTGGGCACGATGGCCGAGGGGGAGGCCGTGGCGTTTTTTGGCGGTGTGCTGGCGCATCGGCATTTTTTCCCGATCGAGCTGGTGAGCGCCGTGGTGACTGCGGGCGCGATCAGCATCGACAATCTGGGCTTTGCAATCGGGCGGCGCGCGGGGCAGGGGGCGTTTGTGCGCCGCGAGCTGAAGCGCGGGCCGGTGCGCGCGCTGCATGGCTTGCTCGAGCGCCATCAGGTGATCGCGCTGATGGGCTTTCGCTTTGTCTACGGGCTCAAGCTTGCGGGGGCGGTGCTGATCGGCACGAGCCCCGTGCCCTGGCGCCGCTTTGCCGCGCTGGATGCCCTCGCTTGCGTGATCTGGGCGCATCTCTTTTGCTGGCTGGGCTATGCCGCGGGCGGAGCGATCACGCGGATGTTCGGGCAATTGCGGCTACCGCCGCATCTGGGGGTGGCGCTGACGGGGTTCCTGGTTGCGGCGATTGGCCTGCATTTTCTGCGCCAACACCGCCGACGGCTGCGCGACGAAGAAAGCGACTGAACCGGCCGGCATTTTGGGCGCGCGGCAGGGTAGGGGCTTTCCCTTTCATCTGGCTTGACATACCTCGGGGGGGCGGGGCGCCGCCCCGCTTGCGAGAGGGTTGAGAGAAGATGATTCCGGTTCAGGGCTATGAGGGCGCGCGGGTGGCGGTGCTGGGGCTCGGGCGGTCGGGGCTGGCGACGGCTGCGGCGCTCAAGGCGGGCGGGGCCGAGCCCGTGCTCTGGGATGACAGCCCCGAGGCGCGCGCGAAGGCCGAAGCGGCGGGCTGGAGCTGCACCGATCTGACCCGCGCCGGCGCGCTGGAGGGGATCGCGGCGCTGATCACCTCGCCCGGCATCCCGCATCTTTACCCGCGCCCGAACCCGGTGATCGCCGCCGCCATGGCGGCGGGGGTGCCGGTGGACAATGACATCGGGCTCTTTTTCCGCTCCTGGGCGGGCGCGGATTGGGATGAGTTCGATGTGACGCCCCGCACCATCTGCGTGACCGGCTCGAACGGCAAATCGACCACCACGGCGCTGATCCATCACATTCTCGCCCATGCCGGGCGCCCGACGCAGATGGCGGGCAATATTGGCCGCGGTGTGCTGGACCTTGATCCGCCGCACGATGGCGAGGTGGTGGTGCTTGAGCTGTCGAGCTATCAGACCGACCTTGCGCGGGCCCTCACCCCCGATATTGCGGTTTTCACCAACCTCTCGCCCGATCATCTGGACCGCCACGGCGGCATGGGCGGGTATTTCGCCGCCAAGCGGCGCCTGTTTGCCGAGGGCGGGCCGGACCGCGCGGTGATTGGCGTGGATGAGCCCGAGGGCGTTTATCTTGCCAACCAGATTGCCATGGGGCGCGAGGATGACCGGCTGATCCGCGTTTCTTCGGCAAAGAAACTTGGCGATTACGGCTGGTCTGTCTTTGCGCGCAAAGGGTTTTTGGCAGAGTGGCGCAAGGGGCGGCAGGTCGCGTCGATCGACCTGCGCGCGGTCACGGGCCTGCCCGGCGCGCATAACCATCAAAACGCCTGCGCCGCCTATGCCGCCACCCGCTCGCTTGGCCTTGCGCCGAAGCTGATCGAGGAGGCGTTTCACAGTTTTGCCGGCCTGCCGCATCGCAGCCAGACCGTGGCCGAAAAGCGCGGCGTGCGCTTTGTCAACGACAGCAAGGCCACCAATGTCGACAGCGCCGCAAAAGCGCTCGAAGCGTTCCACAACATTCGCTGGATCGCGGGCGGGCTCGGCAAGGAAGGCGGGGTGAGCGCGCTCAAACCGCTTCTTGGCACGGTGAAGAAGGCCTATTTCATCGGCCATTCGGGGCGGGATTTCGCGCTTGAGCTGGCCCCGCTCACGCATGAGATCTGCGAGACGATGGCGCAGGCGGTGGCGCGGGCGGCAGAAGAGGCAGAGCCGGGCGATACGGTCTTGCTGGCGCCTGCCGCGGCGAGCTTCGATCAATACCCGAACTTTGAAAAACGGGGTGACCATTTCGCCGAACTGGTGCAGGCTCTTGCCGACTGACCTCGGGGAGGGGATGATGGAAGGAAGCTGCACCTGCGGCGCGTTGCGCTATCGGCTCTTGGATGCGCCGATGATCACCCATTGCTGCCATTGCAGCTGGTGCCAGCGCGAGAGCGGATCTGCCTTTGCGCTCAATGCGGTGATCGAGACCGACAAGCTCGAGATCACCGGCGCGTTCGACTATGTGATGACGCCGTCCGCCTCCGGCAAGGGGCAGGAGATCGCGCGCTGCCCGATCTGCAAGGTCGCTGTTTTCAGCCATTACGCGGGGGCAGGGCGGGTTGCCGCCTTTGTGCGCGTGGGCACGTTGAAAGACCCCGCCGCCTGCCCGCCGGATGTGCATATCTACACCTCCACCAAGCTTCCCTGGGTCGTCCTGCCCGAGGGGGCGAAGGTGTTTGCCGAATATTATCGCTCTGCCGAGGTCTGGAGCCCGGCCGCGCTGGCGCGGCGCAAGGCGGCACTCGGCAGGGGCTGAGCGCGCGCCCCGCCTCCGGGCGCACCGACTCCGCACGCGGGGATTTTGGACGCAGGTTTTTCGGGCGCGCCGCAGCCGGGCGCGCGGTCGATTGTCAGAGCCGCGCTTACCAGAGCCCTTTTGCGCTCTCTTTCAGAAGCGCGGTGGAGCGGTGCAGCGCCTCCCATTCGGGCGGATCGAGCGAGGGGATGAGCGTCGAGACAACGCCCGCCGCCCCCACAACCCGCGGCAGGCTCACCGCCACGTCATCGACGCCTGCCACATGCGGTGTGCGCACCGAAAGGGTGAGCACCGCGCGCTGATCGTCGCGGATCGCCAGCACCAGCCGCGCAAGCCCCGCGCCGATGCCATACCAGGTTGCGCCCTTGCCCTCGATGATGCGGTAGGCGGCGCGCCGCACGCCCTCGTCGATCTTCGCGCGCACCGACTCGGTGATGTCCACGCCCAGCTGTGCCGCGATCCGGTCCAGCGGCTCGGCGCCCACCCGCGCGCTTGACCAGGCGAGCACCTCGCTGTCGCCATGTTCGCCAAGCACGAATCCATGCACCGAATGCGCGGCAATCCCCAGATGCCCGGCGAGCAGCGCCCGGAACCGCGCCGAGTCGAGCAAGGTGCCGGTGCCGATCACCCGCTCGGGCGGCAGGCCGGAGGCCCGCTGCGCCACCTCGGTCATGATATCGACCGGGTTGGAGGCGACGATCAGGATCGCGTCCGGCGCATAGGTTCGGACCTGGGAGATCACCTCCGAAAACACCTCGGCGTTGCGCGAGAGCAGGCTCAACCGGCTCTCGCCGGGCTTTTGCGCCACGCCCGCGGCCAGAATGACCACGCCCGCGCCTTGAAGCGACTCATAGCCGCCCGCGCCAAGCTTGCACGATTGCGCGAAGGGCACGGCGTGGTGAATGTCTTCGCGCTGTGCCTGCGCCAAGGCGGCGTTGCGGTCCACGAACACCACTTCCGAGGCCACGCCCCGCATCACGATTGCAAATCCCGCCGCCGAGCCGACCATGCCCGCGCCCACGATACCGACTTTCATCGTCCGATTCCTTCCATTCGTTAGCGCCACCATCGCATTCCGGTCTCAAAAGCGAAACCCGTTTCGGCCCGGTGCCTGTCTGTCTTGCAGGGGGTCCGGGGGGCGCAGCCCCCCGGCGGGTCGCTTCGGCCCTGCCGAAGCGAAACATCTTCCGCATCGCTGCGCCGCAGGGTGTTTGCGCTAGGCAGCGGCCACAACTTGGGCTAGAGTCGACGCCAAGACCCGGACACCGGGCGATCAGAGGCAGCAAGAGCATATCCCCATGACGGAAATGGTTTTCGGCACCGCGCCTGTGCGGGCCACGGATCCTGTGCTTCCCCGCTGGTGGCGCACAATCGACAAATGGGCCCTCGCGGCGGTTCTGGCGCTCTTTGGCGTCGGCATGCTGCTCGGCCTTGCCGCATCTGTGCCGCTGGCCGAGAAAAACGGCCTGCCGGCGTTTTACTACGTCAAGAAACAGGCGTTTTTCGGCGCAATCGCGCTCTTCGTCATGGTTGGCCTGTCGCTGATGACGCCCCAGCAGGTGCGCCGCATCGGCGTGATCGGCTTTCTGGGGGCCTTCATCACGCTGATGGCGCTGCCCGTCATCGGCACGGATTTCGGCAAGGGTGCGGTGCGCTGGATCTCGCTCGGCTTTGCCTCGTTCCAGCCCTCGGAATTTCTCAAGCCCGGCTTTGTCATCGTCGGCGCCTGGTTCATGGCGGCGGCGCAAGAGGTCGCGGGCCCGCCCGGACGGCTCTATTCCTTCCTGCTCACCGCGGTGATCGTGATCACCCTCGCGCTGCAACCCGACTTTGGTCAGGCCTCGCTTGTGCTCTTTTCGTGGATGGTGATGTATTTTGTCTCCGGCGCGCCGATCCTGCCTTTGGCCGCCACGGCCGGGCTCAGCGCGGCGGGCGGGTTCATGGCCTATAACATGTCCGAACACGTGGCGCGGCGGATCAACGGCTTTCTGAGCGCCGATATCGACCCGCGCACCCAGATCGGCTATGCGACGAACGCGATTCAGGAAGGCGGGTTCTTCGGCGTTGGCGTCGGGCAGGGCTCGGTGAAATGGTCGCTCCCCGATGCGCATACCGATTTCATCATCGCCGTCGCGGCGGAAGAATATGGCCTGATCCTCGTTCTGGTGATCATCGCGCTTTATGCCACCGTCGTGGTGCGCTCGATCGCGCGCATGACCCGCGAACGCGACCCGTTTGCCCGCATCGCGGGCACCGGGCTTGCCTGCGCCTTTGGCGTGCAGGCCTTCATCAACATGGGGGTTGCGGTGCGGCTCCTGCCCGCCAAGGGCATGACGCTGCCTTTCGTCAGCTATGGCGGCTCCTCCGTCATCGCCACCGGCATCGCGCTCGGGTTCCTGTTCGCGCTGACCCGGTCCCGGCCGCAAAACGAGATCGCGCGGATTCTCGGGCATCGGTCGATCGGCTGAGGGGGCGGGCATGAGCGAACATTCCGACCCCGCGCCGCTGCTGCTGATCGCCGCTGGCGGCACCGGCGGGCATATGTTTCCCGCGCAGGCTTTGGCCGAGGCGATGGTGCGCCGCGGCTGGCGCGTGAAGCTTTCAACCGATGCGCGCGGCGCGCGCTACACCGGCGGCTTTCCGCATATTGTGCAGGTGGAAAAGGTCTCTTCCGCCACTTTCGCGCGCGGCGGCGCCTTGGCCAAACTGGCCGTGCCGTTCCGCCTTGCGGGGGGGGTGCTCTCGGCCACGCTGCGCAACATGAAGGACCGGCCCCGGGTGGTGGTGGGCTTTGGCGGCTATCCGACAATCCCCGCGCTCGCCTCTGCCACGCTTTTGGGCCTGCCCCGCGCGATCCATGAGCAAAACGGCGTCATGGGCAAGGTGAACCGGGTCTTTGCCAAGCGCGTCAATGCCTTTGCCTGCGGCACCTGGCCCACGGATCTGCCCGCGGGGGTGCAAGGCCTCCATACCGGCAACCCGGTCCGCGCCGCGGTGGCCGAGCGCGCCGCTGCCCCCTATATCTCGCCCGGCGATTACCCGATGTCGGTGCTGGTGATCGGCGGCAGCCAGGGCGCGCGGATCCTCTCCGATCTCGTTCCCGCGGCTCTTGCGGCCTTGCCCGAGCGGCTGCGGCACCTTTTGCGGGTCTCCCATCAGGCCCGGCCCGAAGATGCCGCGCGCGTCAAGCGCGCCTATGCCGAGGCGGGCATTGATGCCGAGGTCGAGCCCTTTTTCAACGATGTGCCGCGCCGCCTGGCCGAATGCCAGCTTGTGATCTCGCGCGCGGGGGCCTCTTCTGTCGCCGACATTTCCGTGATCGGGCGGCCGGCGATCCTCATTCCCTATGCCGTTGCGGCGGGCGATCACCAGACCGCCAATGCCCGCGGCCTTGTCGATGCCGGGGCCGCGATCCTTGTGCCCGAGGCCTCGGCCCGCATGGAAACCCTGCGTGATCAGATCGCGCTGGTGCTGGACAATCCCGAAGGGGCAGGGCAGATGGCGCGGGCGGCGCTTTCCTACGGCATCCCCGATGCCACCGCGCGCCTTGTCGCCCTTGTCGAACAGCTTGCAGGATCCACCCCATGAACGCCACCAAACTGCCGGGGGAACTCGGCCCTATCCATTTTGTCGGTATCGGCGGCATCGGCATGTCGGGCATTGCCGAAGTGCTGCTGACGCAGGGGTTTTCGGTGCAGGGCTCGGATGCGAAAGCGTCCAAGATCACCGCGCGGCTTGAAGAGCTTGGCGCCATTTTCCACGAGGGCCAGCGCGCCGAGAATATTGGCGATGCCGCCGTGGTGGTGATTTCTTCCGCGATCAAACCCGGCAACCCGGAGCTGGAAGAGGCACGCCGCCGCCATCTGCCGGTGGTGCGCCGCGCCGAGATGCTGGCCGAACTGATGCGGCTGCGCTCGAATATTGCCGTTGCGGGCACGCATGGCAAAACCACCACCACGACGATGGTGGCGACGCTCTTGGACAAGGGGGGCTTTGACCCGACCGTGATCAACGGCGGCATCATCCATGCTTACGGCTCCAATGCGCGCGCGGGCGCGGGCGAATGGATGGTGGTCGAGGCGGATGAAAGCGACGGTTCCTTCAACCGCCTGCCCGCCACCATTGCCATCGTCACGAACATCGACCCCGAGCATATGGAGCATTGGGGCACGATCGAAAATCTGCGCCGCGGCTTTTATGATTTTGTCTCCGGCATTCCGTTTTACGGGCTTGCGGTGTGCTGCACCGATCACCCCGAGGTGCAGGCGCTTGTGGGCAAGGTCACGGACCGGCGCGTGACAACCTTCGGGTTCAATGCGCAGGCCGATGTGCGCGCGGTGAACCTCAGCTTTGCAAATGGCAACGCCCATTTTGACGTGTTGTTGCAATCCGAAGGCGCGGACGCGAAAATCGAGGGCTGCACCCTCCCGATGCCGGGCGATCACAACGTGTCGAATGCGCTTGCGGCGGTGGCGGTGGCGCGCCATCTCGGCATGAAGAAAGACGAGATCCGTGCCGCGCTCGCGGCCTTTGGCGGCGTCAACCGGCGCTTCACCAAAGTGGGCGAAGTGCTAGGCGGCGTGACCATCATCGACGATTACGGCCACCACCCGGTCGAGATCGCGGCCGTGCTCAAGGCCGCGCGGCAAGCGGTTTCGGGCACGCCCGGCGCGCGCGTGATCGCGGCGCACCAGCCGCATCGCTACACGCGCCTGTCCAACCTCTTTGACGATTTCTGCACCTGTTTCAACGAAGCTGACGTGGTCGCCATCGCCGAGGTTTACGCCGCCGGGGAAGACCCGATCCCGGGCGCAAGCCGCGACGATCTGGTGTCGGGGCTCATTCGCCACGGCCATCGCCATGCGCGCGCGATCCTGAACGAGGAGGATCTGGCGCGGCTCGTGAAGGAACAGGCGCGCCCCGGCGACATCGTCGTGTGCCTCGGCGCGGGGACAATCTCGACCTGGGCGCAGGCGCTGCCAGCGCGGCTGGGTGCATAACCGGAACCGGAGGACGCCATGACACTTTCGCTTGTCGCCGCCTGTCTCTGGGCGGTGATCGCAACCTTCATCGCCCTGGGTCCGCGCCGGTTTCACTGGCCGGCGGCCTGGGGGTTGATTGCCGCAGGCGTGCCGATCCTCGGATGGGTGACGTTGCAAAACGGCCCGGTGCTGGGCCTGATCGTGCTGGCGGGGGGCGTGAGCGTTCTGCGTTGGCCGGTGCGGCGGCTGTTTGCCCGGCTTGGCGCGGGGGAGCCGTAAGCCAGACGCGGCGGAGAACCGCCGCAGCCTTGGCGCGGGCTCAGCCCTTGCCCAGCAAAGCCTCAAGCGCAAGGCCGGTGCGGCCCTCGGCCTGCAGCACCACCTCTGCCGCGGCGCGGGCATCTTCTCCGGCATCATGGTGGGTGAAGCGCAGGTTGAGCTGCGTTTTCAGATGTGCAAGCCCGTGCCCGCCGTTGCCCGTGAACTCGGGCCATGCGCGCCGGGCAATGCGCACACTATCCCCCCAGCGCCATTGCGGCGGCAGGCGTCCGAGCGCGGCATAGGCTCCGGCGATCGCGCGTTTGTCAAACCCGCTGTGCTGGATCAGCAGATGCGCGCCCAGAAGCGGTTCGAGCCGGGCCGCGAGCTGCGCAAAAGCGGGGGCGCCGCGCACCTGCGCCGGGCCGATGCCGTGCAAGGCGGTGTTGAAGCGCGAAAAGGCGCAGCAGGGGTCGACAAAGCTCACCCATGTCTCGATCGTGGCATCGGCGCGCACGCAGGCAAGCCCGATCTGGCAGATGCTGGCGCTGTCGCTTGCGGCGGTTTCCACGTCGAGCGCGATGAAGCGAAACGGCCCCTCGGGCAGAGGCAGGCTCACAGCAGGCTCCCCAAACCATAGGCCAGCGCGCCCGCAAGCGTGGCCAGCACCACCGAGCGGCGCCAGGCATAAACCGCGAGCACCGCGGCGATGCCGAGCGGCAGTGCGGGGGAGAGCGCGGTGGCGGGCGGCAGCATCGGCAGGAGCGAGGCGGCCAGAAGCGTGGCGATGGCCGCCGGGCCGGTGGCGGCCAGAAAGCGGCGCAGGAGCGTTTGCCGCGAGCTGGCGTGCATCGGCAGTTTCGTGGGCAGAACGCGGAAGGCCCATGTGACAAGGCCGGTCGCGCAGGCGAGGAGGAGCAGTTCCGGTCTCATGCGGTGGCCTTTCGCAGCGTGCCGAGCGTGGCGCCAAAGAGGATGCCCGCCAGAATGCCAAGGGTGGGCGAGGCGAGGAGCGTGCCCGCCGCGGTGGCGAGCGCGGCGGCGGCAACGGTGGGGATCTGGCGCCGCTCAAGGATCGAGAGCAGCAGCGCCAGAAAGAGCGCAGGCAGCATGAAGCCGAGCCCCGCATCCACAACGGGAAAGGCCCGCAACGCCTCGCCGCCGACAAGCGCGCCCACGGCGGTGCCCGCGATCCAGGCGGCATAGGCACCGAGCCCGAGCGTGCCGATGAAGGCCTCGGAAAATGGCAGCCCGCGCGCCATCGCGCCCAGCATCGCGGCAAAGACCTCGTCGGTCAGGCCCCAGCCCCAGGCCCAGGAATAGCGCGTGCGCGCGGCTTTTCCGGCCTTTTCCAAAAGCGCGGGGCCATAAATCACATGGCGCAGGTTCATCGCCGCGAGGGTGAGCACCGAAACCGCAAGCGGCGCGCCGGAGGTGACAAGCGCGAGCGCCAGAAACTGCGCCGCCCCGGCGAAGATGATCACCGAAAAGAGCACCGCCTCGGTCGGGCTGAGTCCGGCGCGGGTGGCGGCGATGCCGAAGGACAGCGCGATCGGAAAATAGCCAAGCATCAGCGGAATCGCTGTCAAAAAGCCCGTGCGGATGGGGGAGAACGGTTTCATGTCAGCGCGTGACCTCCATGACCACAAAAAGCAGCACCGGCGCATCGAGCGCGGCATAAAGATGCGGCAGATCCCCGGCGAAGCGGTAGTAATCGCCCGGGCCAAGCTCTTCTTGGGCGCCCTCCGGGCCGAGCCGCACCTTGCCCGTTGCCACCAGCGCATGTTCCACCGTGCCCGGCGGATGGGGGGCTGCGGCGCGGCGCGCGCCCGGTTCCAGCGCCAGGCGATACAGATCGCGCCGCCGGTCGGGAGGGCAGCGGTCGAGCAAAACCGCCGCAAACCCCGCAGCATCGGAGGCCAGCGCGCGCCCCTCCTGCGCCCGGATCAGGGCGCGCGGCGCTGCCGCCTCCGCGAAAAGCGCGCTGAACGGCAGGCCGAGCGCCGTGGCAATGGCCCAGAGCGTTTCCACATTGGGGTTCCCCTTGCCCGCCTCCAGTTGCGACAGGGTGGATTTTGCCAGCCCGGCGCGCGCGGCAAGGGCCGAAAGGCTCAGCCCCGCAGACAGGCGCTCGCGCAAGATCGCCTGAGCGATCAGCGCGTTGGGCGTCTGGGGGGATGAATCGTTTGGTGTGTCGATCATTCGTTCATTTTAACGAACGTTTGCGGCGCTGGCAACGGCCCCGCCTGCGCGGGCAAGGCGCTTGACGAAACGGCCGGTCAGGATGATTGTGTGCCAACACACATCGTGTTGGCGGAGGTTTCGTCGTCGTTGGTTCAAAGGTGCTCCATGGTCCCGTCCTCCGCGTGCATCGCCCGATCCCGGCGCTGCAACCTCTCTGCGCTTTTTCTGTCAACATCTTGAATACATGAGCTTCATCGCCTGCGGGGGAGCTGCTCTGCGGGCGTCTCGATCCTTTTGACGGCGCTGCGGCGTCGCTTTGCCCCGAGGTTTCTGTCATGCCCGCTGATGATTTTGGCACCACGAATTTGGCTGATCACATCGTTGTCTCCGATGCCAGCTTCACGCTGGAGGCGCTCGCCGGGAACGACACGATCGCGGGGGAGATCGTCTCTCTCGAAAGCGCCTCGATCGACGCCGGCGCGGATGATGACACGATCACGCTCACCGCTTGGGGGGAGGCGCAATCGGGCGCGGTAACGCTTTTGGGCGGGACTGGCGCGGATACGATCACGGCCTCGCTGTCTCAGCTTGAGGCCACGATTGGCGGCGGGGAGGGGGATGATGTGCTCGACCTTGCGGATCTATTCACGGCGGTGGTGTCTGGCGATGACGGAGAGGATGCGATCACCGTTATCTGCGGGGCGGCCGAGAGCATCGGCATCGACGGCGGCAGCGGGGCGGACACGATCACCGCCGCCATCACCGGCAATTGGGTCAGTGATGACGTTTATGACGAGGATCTCACCGCAGACCTGACGAACGCGGCTTTGGCGGCGCGCGGCGTGGTCAGCATCGTGGGAGGGGCTGGCAACGACATTCTTGATCTTGCGCTGAGCGTTGCGCAGGCGGTGATTGATGCGGGCGCGGGCGATGACACGATCCGCCTCGACACCGGCATCGGAACGCCCGATCCGCGATCTGGCACGGCGCAGGAGCTGACGCTCCTCACCGGCGCGGGCCGGGACACGATCCGGCTCGCTTATCCGAGCTGGGGCGGAGACGGCTGGGGCGCTGGTCGCGACAGTGTTGCGGTGGTGAGCGATTTTACGGCAGGCCCGGGGGGCGATGTGCTCGACTTGAGCGAGATCGTCCTTTGGGGAGATCCGCCGCCCGAAGACGGGGAGGATGGTCCCGGGACCGGGGCAGAAGACACGGGGGAGGGGGCCGGGCTCTCCAAACACGGAGGCTTTGGCGTGGAGGATGGTGAACCGCCTCCTGTTGTCGAAGATGACGAGGACGCGCCCACCGATGATGCCGACGATTGTGACGCCATCTCGGAGCCGCCGCAGCTTGCGCAGCTCTGGTTTGAGCAGCGGGGCGCAGATACCGTGCTGTGCGGCGATTTCGGCTTTGGCGCGGTGGTTTTGATCACCCTCAGCGGGGTCGAGGCCACAACCCTCACCGACGATAACATCCTTGGCGGCGCATTGCCCGCGATCGGGGCGCCGCCGGATGACAGCACTGGCGATGATCCCGGCGACTCGGGCGGCGGGTCCGATGATGGCGGACCGGTTGATGTCGGCGATGGCGGCGGCGAGGATACGAGCCCCGGCGATGTGGACCCGCTGCCCGACGACACGGAGGATGACAGCGACAGCAATGGCGACGGCGGAGGCGGAGGCGGCGATGCTGGCGGCGGCGATGCCTCCGACCCGGATGCCGGGGAGGACGGTGATTCCGGCACAGGCGCGGAAGATGGCGCGTTCTGGGGCGACGCCGAGGACAATCTGTTTGAAGGTGGCGACGGTGACGACACGATGGCCGGTGGCGCCGGGGCCGACAACCTTGCAGGGGGCGCGGGCGCCGATCTGATGAGCGGCGGCACCGAAGACGACACGTTGGATGGGGGCGACGGCGATGATTTTCTGGCGGGGGGGCAGGGCGACGACACCCTGACCGGCGCTCTGGGCGATGATACGATCAACGGCGGCACCGGCGATGACACGATTGAGGGCGGCGCGGGCGACGACGTGCTGGGGGCGGGGCGCGGCAGCGACACCGTCTCGGGCGGCGCGGGCGAGGACGCTATCGGCGGCGGCGCCGGGCAAGACCTGATCTCGGGCGATGCCGGCGATGACATGATCGGGGGCGGCGCGGGCGACGACACGATCCTTGGCGGCGCGGGCGATGATTTCCTCGCCGGGGGCGGGCGCAACGACCTGATCTCGGGCGACGCGGGCAATGACACGCTCAACGGCGGGGCCGGCAACGACACGCTGACCGGCGGCGCCGGGGCAGATCTGTTCGTGTTCACCCTTGGCAAGGCGGGCAATCTCGACATTCTCACCGATTTCAGCCGCGGTGAGGATCTGATCCAGATCGCCGGTCTCGACAAGGCGCCGGGAACGGGCCTGCAGGGCTTTTTTGAGGCGCTGTCGCCCACCACGGTCAACTATGAGGGCGAGACGGCGGTGCAGTTGAGCTTTGCCGGCCAGACCATCCTCTGCCTCGGCATCGACGGCCTCACCAAGGAGGATTTCCTGTTCCTGTGAGGCTGTGGCGGGGCCTCACGGCAGGGCGGGGTGCGCCGGGCGTGCGGCGCCGGGGGCCGGATCGGCGGCGGGTTTCACCCGCGCCTCGATCTCGGCAAACAGCAGCCTTGCCACGTTTTTGCCGGTGATCGTTTCGATGCCGCGCAATCCGGGGGAGGAATTGACCTCGAGCACCTTTGCCCCGTCATGGGCGCGCAACAGGTCCACCCCGGCCACGCCAAGGCCAAAGGCGCGCGCCGCGCGCACCGCGGCGCTGCGCTCGGCAGGCGAGATCCGCACCGGGGCGCCCGAGCCGCCCTGATGCAGGTTGGAGCGGAAATCGCCCTCTGCGCCGCGCCGCTTCATGGCGGCCACGACCTTGCCGCCGATCACGAGGCAGCGGATATCCTCGCCCGCCGCCTCGCGCACGAAATGCTGCACGAGAAAGTTGGCCCTCAGCCCCCGGAACGCAGAGATCACGCTTTCTGCCGCCTTCGTCGTTTCGGCCAGCACCACCCCCTTGCCCTGACTTGAGGCGATCAACTTGACGATCAGCGGCGCGCCGCCCACCAGCGCGATCAGGTTGCGCGTGTCTTTGGGCGAAGAGGCAAAGGCGGTGTCGGGCATGCCGATCCCCGCGCGCGCCAATATCTGATGCGCATAAAGCTTGTCGCGCGAGGCGGCGATGCCCTCGGAGCCGTTCACGCAATAGGTGCCGAGCGTTTCAAACTGGCGCACCACCGCCGTGCCATAGGGTGTGATCGAGGCGCCGATGCGCGGGATCACCGCATCAAAGCGCGGCAGCCGCTCGCCATCGTAGCAGACTTCGGGGGCCAGCGTGTTGATCGCCATGTAGCAGCGGGTCGTGTCGATCAGATCGACGATATGGCCGCGGGCGCGCCCTTCCTCCAACAGGCGGCGGGTGGTGTAATTGTCTTCCCGCGAGAGCACGGCGATGCGCAGGCTGCGCCGGGTCGGCTCCGGGCCGCCCGCGGGCGCGGCATAAAGATCGTAGCCCAGTTCCGGCTGCATCCGGCGCGCCGTGGGCAGGATGGTGATGTGATCGCGCAGCGCTTGACGGCCCAGCAGCATCCGGCTTGTCATCGCGCCGCGATCGGTCAGCGTCACCTCGATCGGCCAGCTCTGATCTGCCACCGCGATCCGGGTGCGGATCACGAAACGATGCTCGCGCTCGCCGTTCGAGGAGGTGACATCGCGCCGGTCGATCAGCGGGGCGGTGCAGCGCAGCGCCAGATCGGCGCGGCCCGGCACCGGATGCAGCACAAACCGCACCATCGGCCCGTCGGGCGCATCAAAGGGTGTAATCTCGGCGGCATGAAGCGCAGAGGTGCGCGCGCCGGTATCCACCTTGGCAAGGATCGCGGGCAGGGCGAGATCGGGCAGGGCGAGCCATTCTTCCCAACCGAAAAGCAGGGGGGCGCTGGACATGGGGGTTCCTTTCAAGATCGCGCGCCCTGCCTGCCATGCGATTGTAACGGTTCGACCCCGCGCTTGGGCCATGCCTGTCAATGGGCGGCCAGAACGCATCGGGCGCCCGCGCCGGGCAGGCGATGTCTGCGTCTGCCCCCGCTTGCCAGGGCGATCCGCGCCGCGCCGCCGCCTGAAGGCGTGATCGCGGTGGAGGGTGCCAGCAGCATCCGCGGTATGCAGACCCATCCAGACCGGGGGGCGCCGCGCGATCTTGGGGGCAGGTTCGAGCCGCTGGACAAGGCTGACGCGGAGGCCGAGGCCGATGGGCGCGAGCCGGAGGCGGGGCATCCTGCCCCGGCGGAACGCCCGGTTGAATGCGGCGGGCGGCGCGTGTCGATGAGGCCTGCCCGTGCGGCGGCGGCCCGCCGCATCACGCCCCGCACCTCGGGGCGAGGCGCGCCTCTCCGCGGCGCGGAGGCTGGCAGGACAGCCGATGCGCGCCGAGTTGAATTTGCGGCGCGCCCGGCCTATATGCGGCGATATGACCTCCTCCGAAAAGTTTCTCGTCCCGCCCTCCGGCACTGCTGCCGCGCCCTTCCTGCCGATGAGCCGCGCCGAGATGTCGGCGCTGGGCTGGGAGGAATGCGATGTCATCGTCGTCACCGGCGACGCCTATATCGACCATCCAAGCTTTGGCATGGCGATCATCGGGCGGCTGCTGGAGGCGCAGGGCCTGCGCGTCGGCATCCTGTCACAGCCGGATTGGCAATCGGCCGAAGCGTTCAAGGCGCTCGGCAAGCCGCGGCTCTTTTGGGGGGTGACGGGCGGCAACCTCGATTCCATGGTGAACCGCTACACCTCCGACAAGCGGCTGCGCCATGACGATGCCTATACCGCGGGGGGCGAGGGCGGCAAGCGGCCCGACCGCGCGACCATCGTTTACACCCAGCGGTGTCGCGAGGCGTATAAGGATGTGCCCGTCGTGCTCGGCGGCATCGAGGCCTCGCTGCGCCGGATTGCGCATTATGACTATTGGTCGGACAAGGTGCGCCGCTCGATCCTGGCCGATGCGAAGGCGGATCTTTTGCTTTACGGCAATGCCGAGCGGGCCATTGTCGAGGTGGCAAACCGCCTTGCCGCAGGGGAACGGGCGCGCGATCTGGATGACATTCGCGGCGTGGCGCTGTTTCGCCCGGTGCCGGAGGGGACGGTCGAGCTGCCCGCCGATGACATCGAGTCCGCTGACGAGGCCGCGACCCGTGTGCCCGGCAATACCGTGATCCGGCTGCCCTCCTTCGAGCAGGTGGAAGGGGACCGCGAGGCCTATGCGCGCGCCTCCCGCGTGCTGCACCGCGAGGCCAATCCGGGCAATGCGCGCCCGCTTGTGCAGCGCCATGGCGACCGCGATCTCTGGCTCAACCCGCCGCCGATCCCGCTCCGCTCGGAAGAGATGGACGCGGTCTACGAACTGCCCTATGCGCGCGCGCCGCACCCCTCTTATGGCGGGGCGAAGATCCCGGCCTGGGAGATGATCAAGACCTCGGTCACGGTGATGCGCGGCTGCTTTGGCGGCTGCACCTTCTGCTCGATCACCGAGCATGAGGGCCGCAAGATCCAGAGCCGCTCCGAGGCCTCGATCCTGCGCGAGATCGAACAGATCCGCGACAAGACACCGGGCTTTGCGGGGGTGATTTCCGATATCGGCGGCCCGACTGCCAACATGTACCGGATGGCCTGCAAGGATCCGAAGATCGAGGCGGCCTGCCGGCTGCCCTCTTGCGTCTTTCCCGACATTTGCCCCAACCTTGACACCTCGCACGATGACCTGATCCGGCTTTACCGCAAGGTGCGCGAAGTGAAGGGGGTGAAGAAGGTGATGGTCGCCTCGGGCGTGCGCTATGACCTTGCCGTGCGCAGCCCCGACTATATCAAGGAACTCGTCACGCATCACGTGGGCGGCTATCTCAAGATCGCGCCCGAGCATACCGAGCGCGGCCCGCTTGATGTGATGATGAAGCCCGGCATCGGCACCTATGACCGGTTCAAGGAAATGTTCGATGCGGCGGCGAAGCAGGCGGGCAAGAAATACTATCTGATCCCCTATTTTATCGCCGCCCATCCGGGCACGACCGACAAGGACATGCTCAACCTCGCGCTCTGGCTGAAAAAGAACCGCTACCGGGCGGATCAGGTGCAAACCTTCCTGCCCTCGCCGATGGCGACGGCGACGGCGATGTATCACACCGGGGTCAACACGCTCAAAGGGGTGCGCCGCGGGGCCTCCGAAAAGGTGGGCACGGTGCGGGGCGGGCGGCAGCGCCGCCTGCACAAGGCGTTCTTGCGCTATCATGACCCGGAGAACTGGCCGCTCCTGCGTGAGGCGCTGAAAGATATGGGCCGGGCCGATCTGATCGGGCCGGGGGCGCATCAGTTGATCCCGGCGCATCAGCCGCCCGGAACCGGCCTTGGCAAGGGCGCGCCGAAGCGCAGCTCCTCCCGCCCGAACTCGCGCGCGAAGACCTTCACCACCAAGGGCGTGCCGTTTCCGAAAAAGTGAGCGCTCAGGCGCCCGCTGCGGGGAGATCTGCCCGGGTGAGCACGGCGGCAAAGAAGCCGTCGGTGCCGTGGCGCGCGGGGGTGAGCATCAGATATTCGGGATGCGCCGAGTCTGTCAGCTCCGGCGCCGCCACGCTGAGCGGGACGACCGAAAACGCGGGGTGGGCGGCAAGAAAGGCTGCGACCTGCGCCTCGTTCTCTTCGCCGAGCAGCGCGCAGGTGGCATAGACGAGCCGCCCGCCCGGTTTTACGAGCCGGGCCGCACTGGCAAGGATGCGCGCCTGCAGTGCCACAAGGCTTTCGAGCCCCTGCTCCTCGGGGGCGCGCCAGCGCGCATCGGGGTTGCGCCGCCATGTGCCGGTGCCCGAGCAGGGCGCATCCACCAGAACCCGGTCAAAACTGCCCTTGTGGCGCTTCACCCAGCGGTCTGTTTCGCCACTCAAAAGCCGCATCTCGGCGTTTTGCAGCCCGGCGCGGCGGGCCCGCTCGGCGCAGCGCTTCAGCCGCCCCTCGCTCACGTCGCAGGCGATGAGCCGCCCCTTGTTGCCCATCTGCGCGGCAATCGCCAGCGTCTTGCCCCCGGCGCCGGCGCAGAAATCCACGACCCGCTCGCCGGGCTGCGCCTCGACAAGGCGCGCCACCAGCTGCGAGCCCTCATCCTGAATTTCGAGCGCCCCGGTTTTCAGCCCCGGCACCCGTGCCAGCGAGAGCCGCTCCGCGAGCCGCAGGCCGTGGGCGGTGCGCGTCAGGGGATGCGCCGGAAGGCCAAGGCCTTGGAATTCGGTCAGCATCGCCGCGCGCTCCGCCTTGAGCGCGTTGACGCGCAGATCCAGCGGCGGCGGGGCCAGAAGGGCGGCCATCTCGGCTGCGAATTCCGCACCAAAGCGCGCGCGCAACGGGGCGAGAGCCCATGGCGGGCATTCGAGCCGCACCTCTTCGGGCATGGCGGCACTGTCCATCGCGGCGCCCTGCAGCTTCAGCATCAGCCCGTGTTCGGCCTCGCTCAAGGGGGCGGGCGCGAGGGGCGCGCCAGTGAACAGGCGGCGGATCTGTTCGGGCTTCAGCCCTTCGCCCAGCACCAGCCAGGCGATGATCCGGGTGCGCGGCGTGTCGCGCCGCCCGTGCCGGTCGATCCACCAGCCGAGCCGCGCGTGATGGCGCAACAGCGCGTGCAGCCGATCGAGAATCGCCCCGCGCGTGGGCTCATCAAGGCGGCGCTTGCCGCGCAACCACGCGGAGAGGACCGCATCGGCGGTGCGCTCGGAGCGCGCCAGTTCGGCATAAAGATCGAGGGTGGCTTGCAGGCGGGCGGCTGGGGTCACGGGGCACAGGCTGTCTGGTTGAGGGCGCAAACGAGAAGGGGGGGCGGCGCGCCTTGGCGGCGCGCGACCCGTCCCGAGCGGCCTTGCGGCGCTTCTGGCGTGTTTACCGGCAAGTGCCGGGTTTGAAAACCGGCATTCACCGGGCTCGCGGGGCCCGCGCCGCCGCAGCTAGCCCGCCGAGAGCAGGATCACCCCCGCGATCAGCACGCCGCATCCCGCCAGCCGCCCCGCGCCGACGCTCTCGCGCAAGATCACCATCCCCATCAGCGCCCCGACCATCATCGACATTTCGCGCATCGGCGCGACAAGGCTGAGCGGCGCGCCCCCGGTGAGCGCCAGAAGCACAAGGATATAGGAGAGCGGCGAAAGCGCGCCGACGAGCACGGCCGTGCCCCAATATCCGCGCATGGCGCCGCGGGCGCGCGCCGGATCGCGCAGAACGAGGGGCGCCAACAAAAGAACGCGCAGCAGGTTCGACACCCAGTCCAGCACCACCGGCGCGACCCCGAGCGCTTTGACCGCATAGGCATCGACCACGGTGTAACTGGCGATCAGGGCGCCCGTTGCCGTGCCCCAGCGCACCCCGGCCTGCCCGCCGGGGCGGGTGAGCGCGGCGAGCTTGCCCTGCGTGGCGATCAGCAAGATGCCCGCGACAACAAGCGCAAGCCCGGCCAGTCCTTGCCGGGTGAACGGCTCGCCCAAAATCACGAAGGCGCCGAGGCTTGAAAGCAGCGGGCCGGTGCCGCGCGCCACCGGATAGACGACCGACAGATCCGCGACCCGGTAGCCGCGCTGCAGGCACAGGCTGTAGCCGAGATGGAGCCCGCCGCTCAGCAGCACAAGGCCGCCCCCCGCCCAAGACCAGCGCAGGTTGCCCTGAAGGATCAGAGAGACGACCCAGGGCGCATACAGAAGGCAGGCGATCAGGCTATAGGCAAAGACGAAAACCGGCCCGACCGAGGCGGCCCGTTTGGCGAGCAGGTTCCAACTCGCGTGGATGAAAGAAGCAAGAACAACAAGAAGCAGTGCGGCAAGCGTCATTGAGACCCCCTTTTGCGCCCTTCGGCGCGGTTGATCTCGACGTCTCCTCCCCTGGGCTTTTGTCCCTTGGGTGCTGGCCCGGGGAACACCCCCGGTCTCTGCAACGCTCGGTCCTGCGGTGGCCCGCAAGGGGCGACCCGGAACCCTAGTTACCACTCAGTCGATGCCATAAGCCTAGCCGGGCGCGGCCTGTGCGCGCAAGAGGGCCGGGGCGGCTTGGCCTGCTGCGTGGCGTCGCAGCGTGCGGGGGCCAGGGCTGGCCCCCGCTATTGGTTGCGGACCCCGATCCGGGGATCAGGCGCGTGCGGCGGCCGAAGCCTCGATCCGGTCGAGCAGCTCATGAAGCGCGACCGCATCGGCAAAGCTCGGCGCTTCGTGCGAGCCGGTGCGGATATCTTGCGCGAGCCGCGCATAAATCCCGGCGACATTGCGCGCGCCGGGGAAGTCCGGCAGGCCCTCACGCGCGGCGGGCTCGGGCATCAGGGGCGCGAGTTCTTTTTCGTCGCCGCGCGCGCCCTTGATGGTGAGCTGCACCATCTGCGCATGGCCGAGCCCCGCCGTGACTTGAATGTCACCCTCTGTGCCATTGATTTCCCAAAGGAAATTTGTGCCGCGGTTGGTGCCGCCCTTGTAGTGGACCGAGACCGCGGCGCCGCTCGCCATGGTGCCCTGCACCATCACCTGATCGGCGGCGGTCTTGGGCTTTTGCGCGCCCGTTTCCGTGATCGTGACCGTGTCGAAGTTGAAGCTCTTCGTTGCCGTGAGCGGGCCGAACGGGCCGAGCACATCCTGCACGGCGGCAAGGGTATGGGCGAGCGGGATGTCTTCCATCGTTGCGCCGTTGCTCTTGTCGTAAAGGTAGTAACGCTCGGCCGAGGTCTTGTCGGCCCAGTTGCCCCCCGTTCCGATCAGCGAGGTGGAGAGCACGCGGCCCACATAGCCTTCGGCGATCAGTTTTTTCAGGTGCAGGATCTCCTGCGCGGCGCGGGCCTGCGTGCCGACAACCGCGACAACGCCCTTTTTTGCGGCGAGCGCGGCCAGCTTGCGGGCCTCGTCAAGCCCGTTGCCGAGCGGCCATTCGCAATAGACATGCTTGCCGGCATTGAGCGCGAGCGAGACGAGGTCAAAGTGGTAGGGCACCTTCACCGTGACCACCACAAGGTCGATCTCGGGCGAGGTCACCAGTTCGGCGGGGCTGGCGAAGGCGTGTTTCAGCCCCATCGCCTCGGCTGTGCGCTGAGCGCTTTCCGGTGTGGAGTTGGCCACGCCAATGATTTCAAACGCCTCGGGCAGCGCCTTGAGCGCGGGCACATGCGCCATTGCCGCCCAATGGCTGCCGGGGTTGAGGCCGATGAAGCCAACCTTGATCGGATCGGACATGAAACAATCTCCAGTTTGCGCCGGTGAGGACGTGGTCTGACCGGACGGGTATGAACAAACGCACCGCGGATCGACACATGCCCGATTGAGACAGATGGTCGATCCTGTGCAGGACCCGGCGCGCTTCCTGAGGCTGCGGCAAAGCGGCAAAGCTCAAGGGAACGCTCCGTGATAGTTGAAAAATTTATGCTGCGCGGGCGGAATTTCCATGCCGTATCCGCTCTATGACTTGCCTGATCCGATCATCCGGTACAGGTTGGGCTCTCAAGGAGCACCGCCCATGATGCAAGATTTTTCTCCCCTCGTTGCCAAGGCTGCGGCGCTTGCCCGGCCCGGTGAGACGGTGCCGCTGCTGGAGGGGGTCAGCCTGTTTTGCGCCCCATCTGCCGAGGTGCCGATGGCGATGCTCTATGAGCCGATGGCCAGCATTGTGCTGCAGGGCGAGATGGAGGTCACGATCGGCCATGCCGTGCTGAATTACGCGCCGGGCACCTGTTTTGTGGGCTCTGTGGCCTTGCCGGTGACCGGGCGTGTCACCCGCGCCAGCGCGGCGCAGCCCTATCTCGCGCTCAATATCACGCTCGGGCGCGAGGCGCTGGCGGAGCTTCTGGCCGAGGCGCCGCAGGTCACGATCGAGCGCGGCAAATGCTACGCCTTTGGCCCGGTGCCCGAGGGGCTGATGGCGGCCTGTGACCGGCTTCTGGCGCTGCAAGCGGCGCCGGATGATCTGCCGGTGCTGGGGCCGATGGCGCGGCGCGAGATGCTCTACCGGCTGCTGCGTGGCCCGCAGGCGGCGGCGCTGCATCAGATCGTGGCCTCTGACCCGAAGCTTGCGCAGGTGCGCCGGGCCTTGAGCTGGATCCGCGAACACCTGAGCCAAAGCGTTTCGGTGCAGGAGATGGCGCGCTGTGCGGGCATGAGCGACGCCTCGTTCAACCGCCATTTCCGCGCCGCGACCGGCATGAGCCCGCTGCAATATCAAAAGACCTTGCGCTTGCAGGCGGCGCGGCGCGCCATTCTGGCGGGCTCCGAGGTTGCCGGAGCGGCCTTCTCGGTGGGGTATCAGAGCGCCTCGCAGTTCAGCCGCGAATATGCGCGCCTGTTCGGGCTGCCGCCCTCTGCCGATGCGCGCCGGCTCAAACAGAGCCTGACCCGGGCAAGGGCGCCTGTCGCAGAGGTTTTGCCGGGGCAGGGGTAAGCGCATCGGCAAGGGCGGGGGGGGCATCACTTACCCGCGCCGCAGGATCGCGGGCGCAACGGGCCGTTCCTGTTTCGGGGGCGGTCAGCCGTAGCTCGCGCCGGGCTCGAGCGCGATGAACCGCTCGGGCGCAATTCCGGCCGCGCTCAGGTGGCGCGCCAGCAGCTCACGCGGCTCCTCGCGGGGCTCGTCGGTGAGCTGGAACGTGCCCCAGTGGATGCCATAGGCCTGTTTGGCGCCCACATCCTCGAAAATCTTCACCGCCTCGTCGGGGCCGACATGCTGGGGCGCCATGAACCAGCGCGGCGCATAGGCGCCGATCGGGATCAGCGCAATATCGGGCTGCCCATGGCGGGCGCGGATGTCGCGAAAGATCGCGCCGTCGCCATAGCCGGTGTCGCCCGCAAACCAGATCTGGCTCACGGGCGTATTGATCCAGAACCCGGCCCAAAGCGCCATGCGCCGATCGGAGAGCCCGCGCGAGGACCAGTGATTGGCCCGCGTCAGCGTGACCGAAACGCCGGGCGCGAGGTTCACCGTTTCATGCCAGTCGGCGCTGGTGAGGCGCAGCCCCCGCCCGGCGCGGCGCGCCGTTGCCTCTGTGCCGAGCGGCATCACCAGGTGCGGCGCGTCGCGGCGGTGCAGTTTGCGCAAGGTGGCGAGGTCGAGATGGTCATAGTGGTTGTGGCTGAGCAAGATCGCGTCGATCTGTGGCAGATCGCCAAAGGCGATGCCCGGCGCGGTGGTGCGTTTGGGGCCAGTGATCCCCAGAGGCCCCGCGCGGCGCGACCATACCGGGTCTGTGAGCAGGTTCAGCCCCGCCACCTGAAGGAGCACCGAGGCATGGCCCACCATGGTGATGCGCGGCGCCAGGCTGCGCGCGGGCGGCACAGCGGGGGTGATCGCCACCGCTTTGGGCCATTGCGCGCGCGTGCCCGCCCGGTTCCAGCGCCAGATGTCCATGAGCGAGCGGTCCGGCGAGGGCTGGCCGGGCGAATGAAACCTGAGCCCGTCGAAATGATCGGTGACCGGGCCTTTGTGATAAGGGGTGCGGGGCATGGCGCGTCCTTTGGTTGCTGGTGTGCAGATAGGCCCGCCGTGCCGGGGCAACAACCGCGCTGCGCGGGTTTATTGATGAGCCTCTCTCATGGATGCTTGTCGCTTTTGCGCATTCCCCTGAGCCCGCTCTCGGCCTAGCTCTGAGAGCACGCCGTTGATCTCGAAACAGCCGCCACCGCAGCCGGTGGCGCAGGAAGGTTCTCATGTCCCGCCCCAAAATCATCTGCCACATGCTCACCACGCTCGACGGGCGGCTGGAGCCTGAACGCTGGCCCTATAGCGTGGAGCAGCTTCTGGCCGTTTACGACCCGGTCGCGGCACGCCTTGAGGCGGATGGATGGATCGCCGGGCGGTGCACGATGGAGCATTATCTGCCGGTGGGCACCCCCGCGCTGGAGCCGGTGGCGCGCCCGCAAGCTGACCGGATCGAGGACCGCGCGGGCCGCAAGCTCGGCATTGCCTTTGATCGCACCGGGCGGCTGCACCCCGAAAGCGGCGATCTGGGCGGGGATCATCTGGTGCTGGTGGTCTCCGAACGCGTCTCGCCTGCGCATGTCGATGCTCTGGTGGCCCGCGGCGTCTCGGTCGTGTTTTCCGGCCCTGAGGGCAACGATATTGCCGGGGCGCTGGCGCGGATCGGTGCGGCCTTCGGGGTGTCGCGGCTGCTCCTTGAGGGCGGGGGAGAGATCAACGGCGCCTTTCTCGCGGCGGGCGTGATCGACGAAACGAGCACGCTCCTTTATCCGGTGATTGACGGGCTCGCGGGGCAGGCGGCGATCTACGATCATCGCGCAGAGCTGCCCGCGCAGGCGCTGGAGTTGCTCTCCGTCGAGGCGCTCGAAGACGGAATCGTCTGGCTGCGCCACCGGGTCAAACGGGGTTAAGCCGATGTCACGACATGTAAAACATCCGCCGGTCCTGCCTTTGGTGATTGTGGCCGCGGCCACCTGCCTGTCGCTGGTCGTCTTCACCCAGCCGCTCACCACGCTTGATGCGATGACGCGGGCGCTGGCGCTTGGCCCGGCGGAACAGGCCTGGGTGATGAGCGCGATGCCGCTGGGCGCGGCCTGCGGGCTGCTGACCGCGGGGGCGCTGGGCGACACGACCGGGCGGCGGCGCACCTTTTTGGGGGGCTTGTGGCTCACCGCTGTGGCCTCGGTCGCGGCGGCGCTCTCGGTCAACGGGCCGATGCTGATTGCGATGCGGATCCTGCAGGGGCTGGGCAGTGCCGGGATCATGGCCTGCGGTCTTGGCTTGCTGGGGCAGGTCTATCATGGTGCGGCGCGCCAGCAGGCGGCCGCGATCTGGGCGGCGGGGCTTGGTGCGGGCGTGGCGCTCGGCCCGATCCTCGCCTCGCTCCTGCTTGGCCTTGGCGGCTGGCCCGCGATGCACTGGTTGATTGCGGTGGCCTCTGCCGCCTTGGCGCTTGCCGCGGGCGCGCGCCTGCCCGAAAGCCCGCGCACCGGCGCGCGGGTCGATCTTTTGGGCAGCCTTGTGCTGATGCTCGGGCTCGGGGCGCTTCTTTATGCGCTGACCGAGGCGCGGCTCGGCGCCACCCTCGCGGTGGGGATGATCGCCGCGGCAGGCCTTGTTCTGATCGCGGTTTTTATCTGCATCGAGCGGCATGTTGCCAACCCGATCCTGCGCGTCGATCTGTTTGGCCGGATTGATTTTCTCGGCGCGACACTTGCGGCCTTCGCCTCCGGGGCCGGGGTTCTTGCGCTGATGTCGCTGGTGCCGACGGTGCTGGTGCGCGGCTTTGGCGAAACCCCCTTCGAGGCGGCGCTGATCCTCCTCGCCTGGTCGGCGGTGACGGTCTTTGCCGCGCTCGCCACCGGGTATCTGCCGCGCGGGCTCTCCGCGCGCCACCGCGCGATTGGCGCCATTCTGGGCTGCACGCTGGGCCAGTTGCTCCTGTTGCGCGCGGGCCCCGGCGCGGGCTGGGCTGCGGTGCTGCCCGGGCTCTTTGTGGCGGGCATTTCGAACGGGCTTCTGAACACGGCGCTTGGCCATGCCGCGGTGGCGACGGTGCCGCCCGAACGTGCGGCGATGGGGTCTGCAGCCAACAACACCGCGCGGTATCTGGGCTCTGCGCTGGGCATTGCGCTTGTCTCGGTGCTGATCGCCGGGCGCGAGGGGGCGGATTTCTTTGCGGGATGGCGCCTCGGTGTGCTGGCGAGCGCAGGGTTGAGCCTTGTGGGGGTGCTGGCGCTGGCGGGGCTGCGCGGCAGATCGCAAAAGGTTTCATGAAAATTCCTCATAAGTGGCGGTCAAGGCCGGAGGCTAATCCGGCCCGACGGCGGCGCTAAATAGGCTTCAGACAGGGCGTGCAGGGAGCCGCTCTTGAGACCAAAAGAGGATATCATGCGTCAGCCGTGGAGCGCCGAAGATCAGGCGCGGATCGCCGCCACCGAGTCCTTCCGCATCGCGCCTTACCGCGCCGATGGAAAAACGCCCGGCACGCCCACCTATATCTGGTTCGTGCAGGTGGAGGGGCGGCTCTTTGTGCGGGCCTATTCGGGCACCGGGTCGCGCTGGTTTCAGGCCGGGCTTCACCAGCGCGCCGGGCAGATCGTGCTCGATGGCACGCCGCGCGAGGTGACCTTCGCCCCCGTTGATCCGGCGCTCTCGGGCGCGATCGACGCGGCCTATCGCGCCAAATACACCACCAGCCGCTATCTCGCGCCGATGATCTCGGACCGCGCGCAGGCGGCCACGCTTGAGGTTTTGCCGCGCGCTGCGGCGGCCTGAGCCAACCTCCCCTTCCATCTGGGCACGACCGCGCCTTCGGGGGCGGCGGCCCTCGCATACCCCAAGAAAGGACTGATCATGCGCAAATTGCTGAGTGGAAAAACCGCCATCGTCACCGGCGCCAGCAAGGGCATCGGCAATGCCATCGCCACGCTTTACGCCGAAGAGGGCGCCAATGTCGTGCTGACCGCGCGCCATGAGGCGGGGTTGACGGCGGCGGTCGAGGCGATCCGCGCCAAAGGCGGCAGCGCGCTTGGCATTGTCGCCGATTCCGCCGACCCGGAGGCGCCCGCCCGCGTGTTCAAAGCGGCAATCGAGGCCTTTGGTCAGGTCGACATCATGGTCAACAATGCGGGCGTGGGCGAGATGTTCGCGGTCGAAAAAACCACCGATGACCATTTCGAGAAGATCATGGGGATCAACCTTGTCGGCCCGTTCCGCTATTGCCGCGAGGCGGTGAACCACATGCTGCCACGCGGCGAGGGGCGGATCATCAATGTCTCGTCGGTCAACGGTGTGCTGCCGATCTGTGGCGTCGCCTATACCTCGACCAAGGGCGCGATCAACACGATGACGAAGAACATCGCAATCCGGCTGTCGGGCACGAAGATCCGCGTGAACGCGATTGCGCCGGGCGTGACCGATACCGATGCCGCCCGCGCCTGGGCGGCGGGCGAGCAGGAGGGCGGTGGCGAGATGCTGGAATTCTCGGACAAATACACCAACACCACGGTGCCCTCGACGGAACCGCTCGATCAGGCCTATGCCGCGCTTTATCTGGCCTCGGAGATGGGCCGTGCGGTGACGGGGCAGGTGATCCAGGTGGACAACGGCCAGTTCCTCTGAGCGGGCCACAGCGCGAGAAAAGGGGCGCAGAGAGATCTCTGCGCCCCTTTTGTTTGGGGAATTGGGAGGGCGGGGCCAAAAGGCCCCGCGCCGGCTTTATTGGCCCGCCGGCAAATCGGCGCCGATCGTGACCTCTTTCCAGGCCTCGGCGCTCTGGCGCATGACCTCCACGCGTTCGAGCGCACGATCATAGGCTTGCTTGCTCAGCAGCAGACGCAGCGGCGGGTTTTCCGCTTCCGTCACCATCACCACCGCTTCGGCAAGCTTTTGCGGATCGCCGTCCTGATGGCCCGAGCCGGCCCGCAGCCCGTCGCGCAGCGCGCCCGAAGTGGCCTCGTAATCCGCAATCCGGGTTTGCGACTCGATCACCGAACGGCCCGCCCAATCGGTGCGGAACCCGCCCGGCTCGATGATCGTGACCTTGATCCCGAGCGGGGCCACCTCTTGCGCGAGCGCCTCCGAGAGCGCCTCGACGGCGAATTTCGTGGCGCAGTAATAGCCCAGCGCCGGGTAGGAGATCAGCCCGCCAATCGAGGAGACGTTGATCACATGGCCTTTGCGGCGCGCGCGCATGCCCGGCAGAACCTTTTGCGTCAAGGCATTGAGACCAAAGACATTGGTCTCGAACTGGCGGCGAATTTCGGCATCTTCGCCTTCTTCGATCGCCGAGAAATAGCCGTAGCCTGCGTTGTTCACGAGCACGTCGATACGGCCAAAGCGCGCCTCGGCCTGCGCGACTGCCGCGGCGATTTGCGCCGCGTCGGTCACATCGAGAGACAGGGCAAGGGCGTGGTCTTCATGGCCTTCGACCAGGTCTGCAAGGGTTTCGGTGCGCCGCGCCGTCATCACCGCGGTCCAGCCTTTTGCCAGCACCAGTTTGGCGATTTCGCGGCCAAAGCCGGTCGAGCAGCCGGTGATGAACCAAACGGGTTTGTCTGTCATGATATTTCCTTTCCGTTGAGCGATTTCATGTCCGCAGCGCGGTGACGAGCCGGGTCAGCCCGTCTTCCAGCCGTGCGCGGGGGCAGGCCATATTGAGCCGCAAGAAGCCTTCGCCGGCGGCGCCATAGGCGGTGCCCGCGGTGAGCCGCAGACGCCCCCTTGCCAGCACGCGCGCGGCCAGCGCCTCGGCGCTCTCGCCCCATGCGCGGGCATCGAGCCACGCGAGATAGGTTGCCTCGGGCGGGGTGAATGCGAGCTTGGGCAGCGCCTCGGCCAGATAATCCGCGGCAAAGCGGCGGTTCTCGTCCAGATAGCGCAGCAAAGCGCCGTGCCACGCCGCCCCCTCGGTATAGGCGGCGATGCTCGCGCTGATGCCGAACGGGTTCACATCGCAGACCTCATGCACGTTGAGCGCCTTGTTGATGCGCGCGCGCAGCGTTGGGTCGGGGGCGACGATGGTGGCGATTTGCAGCCCGGCGAGGTTGAAGGTCTTGCTCGCCGCGAGGCAGGTGACAGAGCGCGCCGCCACCTCGGGCCCGAGCGCCGCATAGCATTGGTGGCGCTGGCCGGGCAGGGTCAGATCGGCGTGGATCTCGTCGCTGACCACGGTGACGCCATGGCGCGCGCAGATCTCGTGCAGGCGGCGCAGGTCTTCCACGCTCCAGACCCGGCCAACCGGGTTATGCGGGTTGCACAGCAAAAGCGCGCGGCAATCGGGGTGCGCGGCGCGGCGCTCCAGATCGTCGAAATCCATCTCATAGCGGCCCGCGCGCAGGAGCAGCGCATTTTCCTCTATGCCACAGCCCATGTTGCGGATCGACGAGAAAAAGCAATTGTAAACGGGTGGTTGCAGGATGACCCTGTCGCCCGGGCGGGTCAGCGCGCGCAGGGTGGCGGTGATCGCGGGCACCACGCCAGAGGTCACCAGCATGTCTTCTTGCGTGAAGTAATGGCGGTGGCGGCGTGCCTGCCAGCCCGAGACCGCCTCAAAATAGGCCTCGGGCAGATGCGCATAGCCAAAGACGCCATGCGCCACGCGGGCCTGCAGCGCGTCCACAACCGGCGGGGCGGTGCGGAAATCCATGTCCGCCACCCACATCGGCAGCACATCGGCCGGGCCGTCATCCCATTTCGAAGCGCCCGATCCGCGCCGCTCGACCTCTTCGTCGAAATCAAAATGCATGGCTCAGCCCGTGATTTCGATGCGGCAGGCGCCGGGGGTGCGGCAATTCTCGTCAAGGATCACCGCCCCGATCTGCGGCGCGCGGATATGCCCGCCCGCCGGGTTCTTGACCGAGGTGATGGGCGTGGTGATTTCGGCCCGAACCGTGGAATATTCGAAAGCGAGATCGGCATTCGCGTCCATCCGGCAGTTTTCCAAAACGAGGTTGGTCGCGTAGCAAAGCGGCTGCGTGCCGCGGATCGTGCAGTTCACGAGCCTGAGGTTCTTTGAATGCCAGCCGAGAAATTCTCCATCGAGCACGCAATCGGTCACTGTCACGTTTTCGGCGCCCCAGAACGCGTCTTTCGAATTCAGATGGGCCTTGCAGACCGTGACGTTGCGCGCATCCTGAAAGGCGTAGTTGCCCTCGAGCGTCATGCCCTCGACCGAAATGTCGATGCCGTTCATCAGCACGTAATCGGCGCCCTTGAGCACAACATCGCGCAACTGCACCTGTTCACAGTTCCACAGCGTTTCGGCGGCATCGGGGAAGCGGCAGTTTTTCACCCGCAGATCGCGCATCCGGCGGAACATCTTCGGCGCCTCGATGATGCAGTTGCGCATCCGCAGGTTTTCGGAATACCAGATCGCGGCCCGCGCGCCGGGGCGAAACAGGCTGTGTTCGATCGTCACGCCGTCACAATGCCAAAACGGGTATTTGCCCGCAAATTCCGCGTTGCGCACCAAGAGGTTGCGCCCGTGCTTGAGAGCGGATTCGCCGACCCCGATGCGCAGCCCGTCCAGCACGGTGTCCTGGAGCGCGTAAAGGGGGCGCTCGCCCTCGAAATACTGGTCGCTGATCGTGGCGGGAAAGGTCGCTGGCGCGGTCATGGCATGGCTTTCTGTTGTGCTGAGCGGCGCCCGTGTCAGCCCGGAAGGGCCGAGGGCGCGCTTTTCAGGATGCCTGAGATATATTCCTGCCTTGGGGGGCGATTAGAGGGGCGCGTGAACAAGCGTTCATGAGTGCCGCTCATCAATTCTGCGCGCTACGCTGATTTCAAGCAATCTGGCCCGCATCGGCCCGCATCGGCGGGCATCGGCGCGGCGGCGGGGGGGCCGCGGCGCGTGCAAACCCGCAGGAGGCGGGCTTTGAAGGGGCGCAAATGCCGCTCCGCTCCGGGGTCTTGGTCTCAAAGCGGCCCGGGGGCGTGCCCCCGGACCCTCATGTCAGGCGTTCAGCGCTGTCGCGTGATGGGCGATATGATCGCCGATGAAGCTCGCGATGAAATAGTAGCTGTGGTCATGGCCCGGTTGCAGGCGGAGCGTGAGCGGATGGCCAAGCCGTTTGGCGGCCTCGGCAAAGATCTCCGGCTTGAGCTGGTTTTCAAGGAAGCTGTCGGCGGCGCCCTGATCAATCAGGATCGCGAGCCGCTCTTCGGCCTGCTCGAGAAGCGCGGTCGCATCCCATTCCGCCCAGGTCTTGCGGTCCGCGCCCAGATAGGCCGAAAACACCTTCTCCCCCCAGGGCACCTGCGTCGGCGCGACGATCGGCGCGAAGGCCGAAACCGCCTTGTAGCGGCCCGGGTTTTTCAGCGCGATCGTCAGTGCGCCATGCCCGCCCATCGAATGCCCCATGATCGAGGCCCGATCCGAAACCGGGAAATGCGCGGCCACAAGCGCGGGCAGTTCCTCGGTGATGTAATCATACATCCGGTAATGCGCCGCCCAGGGGGCCTCGGTTGCGTTGATGTAAAAGCCCGCGCCCTGACCGAGGTCATAGGCCGGGTCATCCGCCACCCCCGCGCCGCGCGGCGAGGTATCGGGCGCGACAAGGATCACCCGGTGCTCGGCCGCATAGCGCTGCGCGCCGGCCTTGGTGATGAAGTTCTGCTCGGAGCAGGTCAGGCCCGAGAGCCACCAGATCACCGGCAGCCGCTCCCCCGCGGCCAGCGCGGGGGTGTAGACGGCAAAGTTCATCTCGCAGTCAAGCGTTGTCGAGCGGTGCCGCCAGACGCTTTGCGTGCCGCCAAAGCAGGCATGCGATTCAAGCTGTTCCATCATCGCCTCAGAACTTGATCACCGAGCGGATCGACTTGCCCTCGTGCATCAGATCGAAGGCGGTGTTGATCTCTTCAAGCGGCATCGTGTGGGTGACGAAGGGGGCAAGCTCGATCTCGCCCTTCATCGCATCCTCGACCATGCCGGGAAGTTGGGTGCGCCCCTTCACGCCGCCAAAGGCCGTGCCCATCCATTTGCGCCCGGTGACAAGCTGGAAGGGGCGGGTGGAGATTTCCTGCCCCGCACCGGCCACGCCGATGATCACCGATTGCCCCCAGCCGCGATGCGCACATTCAAGCGCGGCGCGCATCACATTGACATTGCCGATGCATTCGAAGCTGTGGTCGACCCCCCAGCCGGTCATCTCGACGATGACTTGCTGAATGGGCTTGTCATGGTCTTTCGGGTTCACGCAATCGGTGGCGCCGAATTGGCGGGCCAGCTCGAATTTCTCGGGGTTGGTGTCGACGGCGATGATGCGGCCCGCCTTGGCCTGGCGCGCGCCCTGAATCACCGCAAGCCCGATCCCGCCAAGGCCGAACACGGCGACGGAATCACCCGGCTGCACCTTGGCGGTGTTGTGCACCGCGCCGATGCCGGTGGTCACGCCACAGCCCAGAAGGCAGACATGCTCGTGGTTCGCCTGTTCGTTGATCTTGGCGAGCGAAACCTCGGCCACCACGGTATATTCCGAGAAGGTCGAGCAGCCCATGTAGTGATAGATCGGCTCACCGTTATAGGAAAAACGCGTCGTGCCATCGGGCATCAGGCCCTTGCCCTGGGTGGCGCGCACCGCCACGCAAAGGTTGGTCTTGCCGGATTTGCAGAACTCGCATTCGCCGCATTCGGCGGTGTAGAGCGGAATGACATGGTCGCCCGGTTTCACCGAGGTGACGCCTTCGCCGACCTCGATCACCACGCCCGCGCCCTCATGGCCGAGCACGGCCGGGAACACGCCCTCCGGGTCATCGCCCGAAAGGGTGAAGGCGTCGGTGTGGCACACGCCGGTATCGGTGATGCGAATGAGCACCTCGCCCTTTTGCGGGGGGGCAACGTCGATTTCGACGATTTCAAGCGGTTTGCCGGGGGCAAAGGCAACGGCGGCACGCGATTTCATGGGGATCTCCCTTCGATGTGAGGCAAGGCACGCGGTGAGGGCCGCGGGCGGTTACTTGAGATAGCTGCGCACAAGCGCCAGCAGCTCGGCGGTCTTCGCGCCCCCATCTCCCTCGGGGGCGCCGAATTCGTCGCGGATATGGGCTTCGAGCACCTCGGCCATCAGCCCGTTCATCGCGCCGCGGGTGGCGGCGATCTGTTGCAAGAGCGGCCCGCAGGGCGCGCCCTCCTCAAGCGCACGTTCAAGCGCTTCGCATTGGCCGCGGATGCGGCGCACGCGCGCGAGAATGCGTTTCTTGTCTTCGGGGTGGTTCGGCATCGGGCTCCGCTTTCTATACTGGGGTATAGTATAATCCGAGCGGCGCGCGCAAGCAAAAACCCCCGACGGCGCGCAGAAGGGGGGCCGGGCAGGGGCTCCGCCCCGTCGCCTGATGGCGACTCCCCGGGATATTTGACGCAAGATGAAAGGGCATGTCGGCACGGGAAAGAGAGCATGCTCTTTCATCTTGCCCTAAATATCCCGGGGGGTGCGGGGGGCGGAGCCCCCCGCTTGGGTCGCCGCGGCCCCGCCGCGGCGAAACCCGAAAGAAAAGGGGCGGCCCGAAGGCCGCCCCTCCAACGGATCGGGCGGGCGGGGAAGTCGCCCGGCCCGGGCGCGTTTTCTCAATAGTGTTCCTCGTAATGGTCGAGGCTGGCGCGGAAGCCTGCCGTGCCCCGCGTGGCGCCGCCGAGCGACTGGAACAGATCGGCCAGTGCGGCGGCGGGCATCAGCGCGTCGAACTGATCCCAGCCTTTCGCCGCCGGATCGGCCTCAAAGCCCAGCACCTGCCCCTTGAGCCCGGAGACGAGCGGCGAGAGCCCGCCCGAATAGACCGAGGGCACCGAGATTGTCACCTTGCAGACCGGCTGCAACACCACGGTGCCGATCTCGCTGAGCGCCTCGCGCACCGCTGCCTTGCCCGCGGTGCGGAAGGCGTGATCGGAACTGTCGACGGCATGGCTCTTGCCGTCCGAGAGGTTGACCGCAAGGTCCACCACCGGATAGCCCTTCGGCCCGGCGCTGAGCGCCTCGCGTGCGCCCGCTTCCACGGAGGGGATGTAGTTGCGCGGCACCGCGCCCCCTTTGACCGTTTCGGTAAAGGCAAAGCCTTCGCCCCGGCCGAGCGGTTTCACCTCGATCACCACATCGGCAAACTGCCCCGCGCCGCCCGATTGCTTGCGGTGGCGGTATTGCTTTTGCGCAGAGCCGGTAACGGTTTCGCACAAAGCGGTGCCCTGCGGCGCGGTCAGCGCCTTGATGCCGAAATCCGCCTCGAGTTTTTCCAGCACACGGCGCAGATGCAGCGGGCCCTGCGTGCCAAGGAGTGTTTTGCCCGATTGCGGATCGGTGCCGACCGTCAGCCCCGGATCGAGTTCGAGGAGTTTCGGCAGTGCCGCGGCAAGGCGGGTTTCGTCGCGCTCGTTCTCGGGCTCGATCAGCAGCGCATGGTTTGCGGGCGGCGCCACCATCCATGCGGGAAGCTCAAGGCAGCCTTCGGCGCTGTAAAGCGGCTGCGCCAGCCCGAGGTGATCGGTTTTCACCGTCAGGCCGATCTCGCCCGGTGCCAGCGCGCCAAGCTGGGTTTTTGCGTCGATATCGGTGATCGAGCCGATCGTTGCGCCGCCAAGCTTTGCGCCCGGCGCCACGCCCGCGGCAAGCGCGCGCACGAGCACCGTCTTGCCAAGGTGCTTGACGTTATCGGCGAGCGCCCCCACCGCGAGCGCGCCGGTGCGCGCGGCGGTCCCGGCCACGCCGGGCACTTCGTGGCGCAGGCTCTTCATCAGCCGCATCATGCCATTGCCATGGCTCGCCGAGCCCAGAAGCGCGGGCAGAAGGTCATGGTGTTGCAGGGCCTTGGTCGAGATGTCGTAGACTTCTTCGGTCATCGGCGCCTGATCCTCGATCAGCTCGGTCAGGAGCTGTTCATCGAAATCGGCCAGATGTTCGAGCAGCTCGCCGCGCGCCTCTTCCTCGCGTTCGCGCAGCGCGGCGGGCAGCTCCATCAGCGAGGAGCGGGCGTGGTCATGATATTCCCAGGCGCGCTCGGAAATCAGGTCGACCGCGCCGATCACATGGCCGTCCTTGCGGATCGGGATTTGCCGCAGCACGATCGCATGCGGGCAATAGCCTTGCAGCGCGGCGACAATCGCGCTCGCGCGGTCCTGAGTCGCGTCGATCTTGTTGACAAAGATGAAGCTGGGCAGGTCTGCGGCCTCGATCAGCCGCAGATAGGGCGCGGCGAGCACCGCCGCTTCGGCATCGGCGGGCACGCAAAGCACGACCGCATCCGAAGCGGCCAGCATCGGTGCGATCTGCGGCAGATGGTCGGCGCCCCCCGGCGCCTCCAGCAGCGCCCAGTCTTCGCCCATGAAAGAGAATTTCGTCACCGTGGTCTCGCCGAAAAGCGCATGTTTGCGCGGTTTGGCGCCTTCCAGTGTTGCCAGAGCTTCGGCCAGCGTCGATTTGCCGGCCTGCGATGGGCCTACGATGGAGACGACTTTCATTGGGAATCCTCCTCGGCTTGTCTGTGCGACATGTCATATTCATGTCGCCTGTGCTTCTTCTTAGCGCGTTGATTCTCCCGCCACCTTGACCCATGCCAAACAGAGGCTTATCGCGCGGAAGATGACTGAGAGCCGCAGGAGCCGAATATGACCGAGTGGAACACGCGCACGAAACTGGTGCATGAAGGCATTCGCCGCAGCCAATATGGCGAGATGGCAGAGGCGTTGTTCCTCACGCAGGGGTTCATTTACCCCTCGGCGGAAGTGGCGGAGGCGCGGTTCATCTCTTCGGGCGATGACGAATTCATCTATGCCCGCTACGGCAACCCGACAACGCGGATGTTCGAAGACCGGATGGCGGCGATCGAGGGCACGGAAGATGCCTTTGCCTGCGCCTCCGGCATGGCGGCAATCAACGGGGCGTTGATGTGCACGCTGAAGGCGGGCGATCATGTGGTGGCGGCGCGGCAGATGTTCGGCTCGTGCCTGCATGTGCTCAAGGTGCTTGGCGGGTTCGGGGTGGAGGTGACGCTGATCGACGGCGCCGATCTCGCCAACTGGCGCGATGCGGTGCGCGCGGGCACGAAGATCTGCTTTTTCGAGAGCGTTTCAAACCCCGGCCTTGAAGTGATCGACATCAAGGGCGTGGCCGAGATCGCCCATGCCGTCGGCGCGATCGTGGTGGTGGACAATGCCTTTGCCTCGCCGATCTTTTCGCGCGCGCTTGCTCTTGGCGCCGATGTCGTTGTCTATTCGGCGACCAAGCATATCGACGGCGGCGGGCGGGTGCTTGGCGGCGTGATCTGCGGCACGAAAGAGTTCATCCGCGGCCCGGTCGAGACCTATGTCAAGCATACGGGCGGCGCGATGAGCCCGTTCCATGCCTGGGTGCTGCTGTCGGGGCTGCAAACGCTCGATCTGCGCGTGCGCGCGCAGACGGCCTCGGCGGCGGCGGCGGCAGAGGCGGCAGAGGGGAGCGCGAAGCTGGGGCGCTGCATCTATCCGGGCCTTGCCTCTCATCCCCAGCACGCGCTTGCCATGGCGCAGATGGGGGCGGGCGGCACGATGCTCGGGCTCGATTTCACGGGCGGCAAGGAGGCCGCCTTCCGGTTCCTGAACGCGCTCAAAATCGTGAGCATTTCCAACAACCTCGGCGATGCGAAGTCGATTGCCACGCATCCGGCCACGACCACGCACAAGAACCTCTCCGATGAGGATCGCGCCACGATCGGCATCACCCCCGGTCTGGTGCGGATTTCCTTCGGGATCGAGGATACCGCGGATCTTGTGGCGGATGTGATGGGGGCGATTGCGGCGGCCTGAGCCGCTTTCGGGCAGAAAATCGTCGGCTGGTTGCAACTTCCCTTGGACTTTCTCCGTCTCACTCCCATATCGGAACCAGGCGCCAGGAGGCGGAAGGGAGAGGCCATGAATATCCAGGGACGCATCGGAACCCCCGACTTGGACGAGGCGAAAGCCGCGCTCGAAACGCTGCGGCTCTGGGCGTCGGAGGCGCATCCGGGCGAGGTCTCCGCGCTGGACCCGGCGATTGCGCGGCTTTTGCCCGGCGCACCGGCAAGCTACCCCGATCTCGCGCGGGTCTATGATGCCGCGTTCCGCCCCGATGCGGCCTACAAGGCGGCGATGCCGGACCTGCAAAATGGTCCCGCCTCGCTGATCGTCGGCGCGAAGACGCGAATCGAACATGTGGGGATTTCCAACTTCCGGCTGCCGATCAAATATCGGCTGCGCGATGGCGGTGAGGTGGTGCTGGAGACCTCTGTCACCGGCTCGGTGAGCCTTGAGGCGGAGAAGAAGGGGATCAACATGTCCCGCATCCTGCGCAGCTTCTATGCGCATTCGGAGCGGGAATTCTCCTTTGAGGTGATGGCCGCGGCGCTTGATGATTATGTCGAAAACCTCGAAAGCTTCGATGCGCGGCTGATGATGCGCTTTTCGCTGCCGTTGCAGGTGGAGAGCCTGCGCTCCGGCCTCTCGGGCTGGCAGTATTACGATATCGCGCTGGAAATGGTGGAGCAGGCGGGGGTGCGCACGAAGATCGTGCATCTCGATTTCGTCTATTCCTCGACCTGCCCCTGTTCGCTGGAGCTTTCCGAAGATGCCCGTATCCGCCGGGGCCGCCTTGCCACGCCGCATTCGCAACGCTCGGTGGCGCGGATCTCTGTGGTGGTGGAGCCCGGCCAGGTGCTCTGGTTCGAGGATCTGATCGAGATCGCCCGCGCCAATGTGCCGACCGAGACGCAGGTGATGGTGAAGCGCGAGGATGAACAGGCCTTTGCCGAGCTGAACGCCGCCAACCCGATCTTTGTCGAGGATGCGGTGCGCGCCTTTGCCGCCGGGCTTATGGCCGAGCCGCGGGTGGGCGATTTTCGGGTGATTGCGAGCCATCAGGAGAGCCTGCACAGCCACGACGCGGTGGCGCTTCTGACCGAGGGGCCGACCTTTGCGGCCACGAGCCTTGATCCGCAGCTTTTCGCGAGCCTGATCCACCGCGGTTGAGCGGGGAGGGGGGCGCTGCCCCCCGTCCGCAAGCGGACTCCCCCCGGGATATTTGCACAAAGTCGAAGGGCAAGATCCCGTCTTCGACTTTGCTCAAATATCCCGGGGGTGAATGGCCCGGAACGGGCCAGAGGGGGCAGCGCCCCCTTGGTGCGGATCTGGAACAGAGGCAGAACATGGGCCTTCCCCTCGGCTCCGCCGCAAGATAAAGTATGCGCATGGATATTCTGGACGATGACGATGATTTCGGCGGGCTGACGCTCTCGCAGCGCGCGATGATGGGGGCGCGGGCGGGAACGGCGCAGCCGGACTATCTCGACGGGCTCAACCCCGAGCAGCGTCGCGCCGTCGAGGCGCTTGACGGGCCGGTGTTGATGCTCGCGGGCGCGGGCACCGGCAAGACCAAGGCGCTGACCACGCGAATCGCGCATCTGATCCGCACCGGCCATGCGCGCCCGAACGAGATTCTGGCCGTCACCTTCACCAACAAGGCCGCGCGCGAGATGAAGGAGCGCGTGGGCCGGCTGTTGGGGGAAACGCTCGAGGGCATGCCCTGGCTTGGCACCTTCCATGCCGTTTGCGTCAAGCTTTTGCGCCGCCATGCCGAGCTTGTCGGCCTCAGGTCGAACTTCACCATCCTCGATACCGATGACCAGATCCGGCTTCTCAAGCAGGTGATCGCGGCCGCCAACATGGATGAGAAGCGCTGGCCCGCGCGCCAGTTGGCCGGGCTGATCGACAGCTGGAAGAACCGCGCGCTCACGCCCGAGAAGGTGCGCGGCGCCGAGACGGCGCATTTCAACAACCGCGGCAGCGAGCTTTATGCCGCCTATCAGGCGCGGCTCATCACGCTCAACGCGGTCGATTTTGGCGATCTGCTGCTGCATATGGTGACGATTTTCCAGCGCCACGAGGATCTGCTCGCGCAATATCAGCGCTGGTTCCGCTACATTCTCGTCGACGAGTATCAAGACACCAACACCGCGCAATATCTGTGGCTGCGGCTTTTGGCGCAGGGCCATCACAACATCTGCTGCGTGGGCGATGACGATCAGTCGATCTACGGCTGGCGTGGCGCCGAAGTGGGCAATATCTTGCGGTTCGAAAAGGATTTTCCGGGGGCCGTGGTGGTGCGGCTTGAGCAAAATTACCGCTCGACCGAGCATATTCTTGCCGCCGCTTCGGGGCTTATTGCGGCGAACCGGGACCGGCTCGGCAAGGAGCTCTGGACCGAGGAAAAGGGCGGCGAAAAAGTCCGGCTGATTGGCCATTGGGATGGCGAGGAGGAGGCGCGCTGGATCGGCGAGGAAATCGAGGCTTTGCGCGACGGGCGCCGCGCGCTGGGCCCGGTGCCGCTCAACGGACAGGCGATTTTGGTGCGCGCGAGCCATCAGATGCGCGCCTTCGAGGATCGGTTCTTGACCATCGGCCTGCCGTATCGGGTGATTGGCGGGCCGCGCTTTTACGAGCGGCTCGAGATCCGCGATGCGATGGCCTATTTCCGCCTGGCTGTCTCGCCCGACGATGACCTCGCCTTTGAGCGGGTGGTGAACCAGCCCAAGCGCGGGCTGGGCGACAAGGCGCAGGCGACGATCCAGACGGCGGCGCGCGCGGCGCAGGCGGGGCTGGTGATGGGGGCCAAATCGGTGCTCCAGAAAGGCGCGCTTTCGGGCAAGGCGGCGGGGGCGCTCAGGGGCTTTGTCGAGAGCATCGGGCGCTGGCATGGCGCGGTGCTTGAGGGCGCCGATCATGTGCGCCTTGCGGAAACGATTCTGGAGGAGTCGGGCTATACCGCGATGTGGCTCAACGACAAGACACCCGAGGCGCCGGGGCGGCTCGAAAACCTCAAGGAACTGGTGAAGGCGCTCGAACAGTTCGAGAACCTGCAGGGCTTCCTTGAGCATGTCGCGTTGATCATGGAGAACGACAAGGCCGAGACCGAGGACAAGGTCTCGATCATGACGCTGCATGCCGCGAAGGGGCTCGAATTCCCGGCCGTGTTCCTGCCCGGCTGGGAGGAGGGGCTGTTTCCGAGCCAGCGTGCGCTGGATGAAAGCGGTGCGCGCGCGCTCGAGGAGGAGCGGCGGCTTGCCTATGTGGGGATCACCCGTGCCGAGGCGCTGTGCACGATCTCCTTTGCCGGCAACCGCCGGGTTTACGGGCAGTGGCAGAGCCAGCTTCCGTCGCGCTTCATTGATGAGCTGCCGGGGCGCCATGTCGATGTGCTGACGCCGCCGGGGCTTTATGGCGGTGGCGCCGGGGCGGCGGCGGTGACGGGCTTTGGCGCGCTCGAAGATCGGGCGAGCCGGGCCGATGTCTATAACTCGCCCGGCTGGCGCCGGATGGAGAGCCGCGCCACCACGCCGCCAAAACCCAAGGCGCGCACCGTGACAACGGTGGATGTGGTTGCCTTTGGCGAGGGCGACCGGGTGTTCCACCAGAAGTTCGGCTATGGCGAGGTGATCGCGCTTGAGGGCGACACGGCGATGGTGGAGTTTGACAAAGCAGGCTCAAAACACGTCAAGGCGGGTTTTCTGAAGCCCGCTGCGGGGCTCGACGACGTGCCGTTCTGAGCCCTCAGCCGGAGTTCATCACCACGACTGCGGCCACGGCGAGCCCGATCCCCAAGGTCTCGCGCCAGCCGAAGGGCTCGTGAAAGACGACGATGCCGAGACCGGCGAGCAGCAGGATTGTTGCGGCGCTGTAGATCACCCCGACGCTGGCCAGCGAATGGCTGCGCATGAGGAAGAACCAGCCGATACCGCCGAGCCCGTAAATCACCGCGCCCAGAAGGAAAATCGGGCTTGTCAGGCCATGGCTCTGGGTTGAGGCGAGCTTGATCAGGTAATCCGCCACCAGCGTTGCCGCAGTGACCGCCGCCAGAATCACCCATGACTGCATGGCACTCTCCCCGAATCGTTCCCCAAAATCTACGCGGGCGATCCGCGCCCACCAAAAGATTTTGCGTGAGACGTTGCAGATCGGAGCCTAGAGCGCCTTGAATCGGGCGCCGAGCCGTGCGGCTTCCTCGGCAAGGCCCCAGGGCGGGTTCAGAACCACCATGCCGGAGCCGATCATGCCATGCCCCTCGCGCGCGGGCGGGAAGCGCACCTCGGAAAACAGCGCCTCGGAATGCGTGGCCTTGAGGGTGCGCAGCATTGCCCGTTGCGCGCCCGAAACCGCCACCTCGGGCGCGAGCACCGGATACCAGAGCGCGATGACGCCGACGTTCCATTTGCGCGCCAGATGGCCGATGAGTTCGGGCACCATCTCGTAATCGGATTTCACCTCCCAGGAGGGGTCGATCAGCATCAGCCCGCGCCGCGGGGTGGGCGGGCATAGCGCGAGCGCCATTTGCCGCCCGTCCTTGTGATGAAAGATCCCGCCATGAGGGGCCATCGCGGTTTTGAGGGCGCCAAATTCCTGCGGATGCAGCTCGCAGAGCTGGATCGAATCCATCGGCCGCAGCAGCGTGGCCGCCAGAAGCGGCGAGCCGGGATAGGCCGCGGGCCCATGCGCGGCATGCACGGCCGCGAGCGCGCGCATATAGGGGTGATCCGGGGCAAACCAGCGCTCCTTGAGCGCGCGCGCAATCCCTGCCGCCGCCTCGCCGGTCTTGATCGCCTCGGGGGCATCCAGCGCATAGAGGCCCCGCCCGGCATGGGTTTCAAGATAGCTCAGCGGCTTGTCCTTGCGGGTCATGTAATCGAGCATGCAGGCCAGCAGCGCATGCTTGTGCACATCGGCCAGATTCCCGGCGTGGTAGCCATGTTGATAAGACAGCATCCCGATCCCCTTTTCTCCTTCCTGCCGTGCCGGGGCTGAAGCTGCAAGATCCGGTGCGTGCCCCGCGCCCGAAAACCCCTGGCAGGACGCGACCGCGCGCCCGAAAGGCCGCGTGGTTGCCGTTATCCTGGTCGGAAAATGGAAACGGCGGCGCCCAGGGAGGAGGAGGGGCGCCGCCGTCGGAACCTCGGCCCCAGGGAGGAGGAGGGGGCCTTGGTATGTCCGTGCCGCCGGAAGGAACAAGCGGCACATATCCCGCGCTCAGGGAGGAGGTCGAGCACGGTATCGGGTCGAAGGAGCGGCGACCTCAGGGAGGAGGAAGAGGTCGCCGCCTTCTTTACAAGCCCCAGGGAGGAGGAGGGGGCCTGATCAGGGTCCGGCATCGGGGCCGGTATAGGGTGGCGGCACTCTCAGGGAGGAGGAGAGAGAGTGCCGCCGATCTCCGAGGCCCAGGGAGGAGGAGGGGCCTCAGGAAACCTTATCTGCCGTAGGCTGCCTCCAGCGCGATGCGGGTCAGCATCGAGCGGTGCATGCCAAGATCGCTCAGCTCGCGATCCGAAAGCGAGCGCAGTTCCGCGAGCGTCTGACGATAAACCTTGCGGCGGGCAAGGCCCTCACGCAGCGTTGCCACGATCTGGGCGAGGCCCGTCTCGGTGCTGCGGATATCACTTGCCAGGGCCATGGTCTGTCGTCTCTCGTCGCTTGGGTCTGCTCTGTCTGCGCCGGTTTTGCGGGTTTGTCGCTGCGGTCCACCGTCGCTGTTGGGGCTAACATGGGGGAAATGCTGCATCTGCACAACGGCGGACAGGAGCAACGCTGCCTTGCGGAAAATGCATAACGGATTCTGACCTGAATCCGCCTTCAAACTGGAGTCATTCCATCTTGAGGCGCGCAAAATTCGCGCAAATCTTGCGCGGCCCCCCGTTGGCCCCTTGCGGTGCGCGGCAAAAGGGCCACAGTCCTGACCAAATCGTCAGGAGGCAATCATGGTGCTCAGCAAGGAATCGGTACTCGCAACCCTCAAGGCTACGCCCGTTCCGGGGGGGGGCGATGCCGTGAGTCGTGGCCTTGTGCATGCGCTCGCGGTCGAATCGGGGGTTGTGCGCCTTGTGCTGGAGGGGGCGCCGGAGCCGGAACTGGTGGCGATGCGGCCACTGATCGAGGCCGCGCTGCGGGCGCTTGACGGGGTGAAGAGCCTGTCGGTGGTGATCCCGGCCGCCGCGCCCAAGGGCATGAAAATCGGCGGGCACCCGAAACCGCAGGAGGGGCCGGTGCCGGTGGCGGGGGTGCGCCATGTGATCGCGGTGGGCTCGGGCAAGGGCGGGGTCGGCAAATCCACCGTTTCGGCCAATCTCGCGGTGGCGCTGGCGCGGGCGGGCAAGCGGGTGGGGCTTCTGGATGCGGATCTTTATGGGCCGAGCCAACCGCGGATGATGGGCACGACCACGAAGCCGCGTTCCAGCGATGGCGACAGGATCGAGCCGGTCGTGGCGCATGGCGTGGTGATGATGTCGCTCGGGCTGATGCTGCGCGAGGATGAGGCGGTGATCTGGCGCGGGCCGATGCTGATGGGGGCGATGCAGCAGTTGCTGGGGCAGGTGCGCTGGAACGCTCATGGCGATCTTGATGTGCTGGTGATCGACCTGCCGCCGGGCACCGGAGATATTCAGCTTTCGCTGTGTCAGAAAACCGTGCTTGACGGCGCGGTGATCGTGTCGACACCGCAGGATGTGGCGCTTCTCGATGCGAAGAAGGCGATCGACATGTTTTCGCGGCTCAAGGTGCCGGTGCTCGGGCTGATCGAGAACATGTCCACCTATATCTGCCCCAATTGCGGCCATGAGGCGCATCTGTTTGGCCATGGCGGGGTGCAGGCGGAGGCCGGGCGGCTGGGCCTGCCGTTCCTTGGCGCGCTGCCGCTTGCGCTTGAGGTGCGGCTTGCGGGCGATGCGGGCACACCGGTCGCAACGGGAGAAGGCCCGGCGGCCGAGGCCTATGCGGCGCTCGCCGCGCAGATGATCGCGGCGGGGGTGGCCTGAGGCTTTCGCCTCGGCAGGGCCGAGGCGACCCGGCGGGGGGCTGCCGCCCCCCGCACCCCCCGCTTCCCGGGGGGCGAGCCCCCCGGCCCCCCACCTTTGGCCCAAGCGCCAAGGCCCGCAAGGCGGAGCGGCATGAAAAAGGCCCCGGAAACATCCGGGGCCATGGTCGTCTGGAGAGGCGCTCAGAGCTTGCCGTTGCGCTGCTGGATCATCATGAAGGTGTCGTAGTTATATTCGGCCACCTGGGTCCAGAGGTAGTTCTCGGCACGGAACGCCTTCATCGAGGTCCAGATCTTCGCAAAGGCCGGGTTCGTGGCTTCCAGTTCGGCATAGATCTCGTTGGCGGCGTTGAAGCAGGCCTCGAGGATCTCCTGGCTGAACGGGCGCAGCTGCGCGCCTTTTGCGACGAGCGATTTCAGCGCGGCCGGGTTGTTGTAATCATATTTCTGCAACATGTTGGCATCGACCGCCTGACACGCGGTGCGCAGCAGCGACTGATAGCTCGGCGGCAGGCCTTCGAAGGCGGCCTTGTTGAACATGAAATGGACCGTCGGGCCGCCTTCCCACCAACCGGGATAGTAGTAATAGGGCGCGACGCGATAAAAGCCGAGCTTTTCATCGTCATAGGGGCCGACCCATTCGGCAGCGTCGATCGTGCCCTTTTCGAGCGCCGGATAGACATCGCCGCCGGAGACCTGCTGCGGCACGAGGCCGAGCTTTTCCATCACCTTGCCCGCAAAGCCGCCGATCCGCATCTTCAGCCCCTGAAGATCGGCCACGGTGTTGATTTCCTTGCGGAACCAGCCGCCCATCTGGACGCCGGTATTGCCGCCCGGGAAGCCGATCAGGCCCTGGGTCGCGAGGAATTCGTTATACATCTCGATGCCGCCGCCATGGTATTGCCAGGCGTTCATGCCGCGGGCGGAAAGCCCGAAAGGCACGGTCGAGCCCAGTGCCCAGGTCGGGTCCTTGCCCCAGTAATAATAGCCGACGGTATGGCTCATCTCCACCGTTCCGGCGGCGGTGGCATCGGCGGCCTGCAGCGCAGGCACAATCTCGCCGGTGGCGAAGGGCTGGATCTGGAACGCGCCATCGGTGGCTTCGGCCATCCGTTGGGAGAGCAGAACCGCGCTGTCATAAAGCGTGTCGAGCGATTTCGGGAAGGAGGAGGTCAGCCGCCAGCTGATCTTTGGTTGCGCCTGCGCGAGCGCCGGAGTGGCGAGCGTGCTGGCCGCCGCGCCGCCGAGCGCGGCCTTGGTCAGAAATGAGCGACGATCCATTGGGTCTCCTCCCGTCTATACGGTCTTTCGTGTCCAGGTTGTGCCGGCCCCGCGGGCGGCCCGATCGGGCGCCAACCTGTCACTGCGGCGCGAGACTGTCCAGACGGGGCGCAGCAAAATTGCGCGCTGCGGCAAGAAAGACCCTGCGGCCGAACGCGCGGCCGGGTTTGGGCGCAAGGATTGAAGCGGGACGGGCGGCCGAGGCATGCAACCGTCGAGACGGGCGGCCCGTTCCCGCCACAGCGGTGGGGCTGCGGTCAGCGCATGTCGGGAAGCTGGATGCGCGCGACCTGTTCGGCGATCGGATCGACCGAGAGCGGATGGGTTTCGCCGCAATGATCCTCGGGGTTGCCAAGCGGTTGCCAGCGACCGCCCTTGAAGATCTCGAGCGCGGAGAACCGCGCCTTGTAGCCCATCTTGCGCGAGCCGGGCACCCAATAGCCGAGGTAGACGTAGGGCAGGCCGGCTTTCCGGGCGAGGGCGATGTGATCGAGGATCAGATAGGTGCCGAGGCTCGAATCCGCCTGATCGGGGTCATAGAAGCTGTAGACCATGCTCACCCCGTCATCGAGCACATCGGTCAGGCAGACGGCGGTGAGCGCGCTCGCGCCGGTCGGATCGGTGGCGGTGCGATATTCGACCACGCGGGTCTTGACCGGGGTTTCCTCGATCATCGCGGCAAATTCGAAAATATCCATGTCTGCCATGCCGCCATCGGCGTGGCGGGCATCCAGATAGCGGCGAAACAGCATGAACTGCTCTTCGGTCGCCCAGGGGCTGGTGGCCGTGCGCCGCAGAAGCGCGTTTTTTGCCAGCACGCGGCGCTGCGTGCGGGAGGGCGTGAAATCCGCCACCCGGATGCGCGCCGAAAGGCAGGCCGTGCAATCGGCGCAGGAGGGGCGGTAGAGCACATTTTGCGAGCGCCGGAAGCCCTGACGCGAGAGCGCATTGTTGAGCTTTTCGGCCCCTTCGCCCTGAAGTGCGGTGAACAGTTTCCGCTCTGACCGGCCCTCAAGATAGGGGCAGGGCTGCGGAGCGGTCACGTAGAACTGCGGGGCAAGGGGAAGCGAATGGCGCATCGGGGTCGGGGGGCTGCGGGCCGCGGGGATGACGGCGCATCTTCACGCTATCAAAGCCGGGGCCGCACGCCAAGGATTTCATGCGTCTTTTACAGGGCAACCCCGCCGGTAAAGCGGGGTTGATGCGTTTTAAAGGCGTTGAAGCGGCTGCGCGGCTCAGTAACGACCGCTCCCGTCGTCGTGCCGGTCGTGGTGGGCGGGGGTGTCGGCCTGTGCCGTCTCGGCTGCGGGCGCCGCTGCGGCGCGGGCGCGTTCATCCATATATTGGTCGAATTCGGCCTTGTCGCGGGCCTCGCGCAGGCGGCGCAGGAAGCTTTCGAATTCGTCCTGCTCGCGTTCGAGCCGGGCCAGAGTATCTGCCTTGTAGGCGTCGAAGGCGGCATTGCCGGTCCCGCGGGAGGCATGGAACGACATGCCGCGTCCGCATCGATGCATCCAGCCCTCCGCGCGGGCGCGGCAGGTGCGCCCCGAGAACCGGCCCGTGATCAGGATGAAGCCGAGGACAACGAGGCCGAGCGGCCCGGCAAAGATGAACGCGCCGATCATCACGACGATCCAACTGGTCGGCCCGCGTTCGTCAAGCCAGTTGAGCGCACGGGTCAGCCCGTTCGGGCGGTCGGCGGGGTTGGTACTGGTGGCGGTCATGTTCTGCTCCGGGATGATGTAAATAGTGTTTACATGAACGCAGATGGGGAGAGGGTCCGTCGGCTGCAAGGGGGGATGTAAAGATTATTTACATTTGGGCGCGCGCTCAGGCGACGGAGCCGGAGTGGACGATCGCGCGCGATCTTCCAAAATGTCGCACGCCGGGCGGCGCGAATCTTGACCTAGGTCAAAGTGGTTTTGCGCGCCGACAGCTTAGAACAGGTCATCGGGTTCCTGATCTCCCTGAAATGGCGCAAGCCAGAGGAGCCCGAGACAGAACCCGGACGTTCTCCCTCGTCGGGTTTCAATAACGCGCTGCGGGCCTCCCTCCCGCAGCGCTTTATTTTTGGCCGCTGGCTTTGGCGTGTCTGCCCAGTCCGTGTCTGCGCAGTCCACAGCTTTCGCTTCGGCAGGGCCGAAGCGACCCGCCGGGGGCTTCGCCCCCGGACCCCCTCACGGGGCGGTTACAGGATCAACACCTGCGTGCCGACCGGGCAGAGCGGATAAAGTTCTTCAACCTGCGCGTTGAACAGCCCGATACAGCCCGACGAGCTTTTGCGGCCGATCTTGCGGGTATCATGGGTGCCGTGGATGATATAGGCGGGCCAGCTCAGATACATCGCGCGCGTGCCAAGCGGGTTGTCAGGGCCGGGGGGCATCGCATGCAGGCTCGGATCGGCGGCGATCATCGAGGCGGTCGGCGTCCAGCTCGGGTTCTCGCGCTTGCGCACAATCTCGGTATAGCCGGTTTTTGTCAGCTCGGGGGATTTTGGCACCGAGGTCGGGTAGAGCCGGTATTCCGCCCCGCCCGGCGCCCAGTAATGGAGCGCTTTCGACCGGGTATCGGCAATCAGGGTCACCTGGTCGAGCCGGTCGAAATGATCGCGCCAGTCGATCTCGCGGAAGGCAGAGATGTTGTGGCGTTCCGCTTGCGCGATGATCGCGGGCTGATCGGCCATCGGGATATCTTGCGTATCCGCACGGGCTAGCGCGGGGGCAACAAGCGTTGCGGCGCCCGAGAGCAGCGCGGTGCGGCGGGTGAGGAGCGGCATGGGGCCTCGCATCAAATTCTGTTTGCAGAATGAATCATTGCATGGCGGGGCAGGGCGCGCAAATCACCTGACCTCACGAGAGGGTGAGCGTTCGCTCCGGCAGGGTCCAAGCGACTCAGGCGCTGGTTCTGGCCCGCCCCCCGCCTTCGAAGCCAGAAAACGGGCCGCAAGAGAGAGCGGCGCGAAATGTGTGACCGATGCCGGGGCGGTCCGCCGCCGTCTTCCCAGTGTTCAGGCGCATTCCGGGAGCTATGCCCCCCTGTCGACTTTGCACAAATATCCCGGGGGGTGCGGGGGGCGGAGCCCCCCGCCGGGTCGCTTCGGCTCTGCCGAAGCGAAAGGGGCCTCCCGCAGACTGCGCCCGCAGACTGCACCAGCAGATTGAGCCAGCTCATGCAAAAGGCCCTCCGAAGAGGGCCCCGTTCGCACGATGGCTCAGCACGTCATTTCGGCGCGATCATCATCACCATTTGACGGCCTTCGAGCTTGGGCATGCTCTCGATCTTGCCCGCTTCGCCCACATCACCGGCCACGCGGTTGAGAAGCTCAAGCCCGAGCTGCTGGTGCGCCATTTCGCGGCCACGGAACCGCAAGGTCACCTTCACCTTGTCGCCCTCGCTGAGGAATTTCATCACCGAGCGCATCTTGACCTCATAGTCATGCGTATCGGTGCCCGGGCGGAACTTGATTTCCTTGATCTCGATGACCTTCTGCTTCTTGCGAGCCTCGGCCTCTTTCTTCTGCTGTTCGTATTTGAACTTGCCGAAGTCCATGATCTTGCACACCGGCGGCACCGCGGTGGGCGAGATCTCCACGAGGTCGAGGCCAGCCTCTTCCGCCATCATCATCGCCCGCTGCGGGGTGACCACCCCCACATTCTCTCCGTCCGCCCCGATCAGGCGGATTTCGGGCGCGCGGATGCGATCATTGATCCGGGGGCCGGTGTCGCGTTGCGGCGGGGCATTGTGCGGTCTGCGGGCTATGGCGTTAATCCTTCTGCGGTTCGAGAATGGCGGGCAAAATAGGCCCGGACCCCCGCTGTTTCAACCGCTATTCGCGCGAATCGTCCGGGGGCTGGCGAGAATCGATCTGCCCTGTGACGAAAGGCGGCAATGCGACACGTTTCCTTTGAGGTCGAGCCGGGTCATAGATAGCATCATTGACCTGTTCCCATCAGATTCCCAACAACCAGAGGGGGGAAATATGAGCGATAAGAAAAGCTGGAAAGACCTGCCGCAGAACCAAAAGGTTATGGTCGGCATTCTGGCCTGTGGCGTTGTTCTCGCGGCGATCCTCGGCGCGTCGAAACCCGGCGGCAACACTGTCGTCGTGATGCCCGCTGATCAGATCCCCCCGGGGGCGGTTGTCGTTGCTCCGGCGGCCCCGGCGGCTGAGCCGGCTGTTGTTGAAGCCCCGGCCGTGACCGAAGCCGCTGCCCCGGCGGAAGAAGCCGCTGCCCCGGCGGAAGAAGCTGCCGCTCCGGCGGAAGAAGCCGCTGCTCCGGCGGAAGAAGCTGCTGCTCCGGCGGAAGAAGCTGCTGCTCCGGCGGAAGAAGCCGCTGCTCCGGCGGAAGAAGCCGCTGCCCCGGCTGAAGAAGCTGCTGCTCCTGCGGAAGAAGCCGCTGCCCCGGCTGAAGAAGCTGCTGCTCCGGCGGAAGAAGCTGCTGCTCCGGCTGAAGAAGCTGCTGCTCCGGCTGAAGAAGCTGCTGCCCCGGCGGAAGAAACCCCGGTTGCCGACGCGGCTGAAGCCGTTGCCGACGCGGGGGCCGCTGTGGTCGATGCGGCTGCCGTCGCGGTCGAAGGTGCGGCTGATGCCGTGACCGAAGCGGTTGCTCCGGCTGAAGAAGCCGCTGCCCCGGCTGAAGAAGCTGCTGCCCCGGCTGAAGAAGCTGCTGCCCCGGCTGAAGAAGCTGCTGCTCCGGCGGAAGAAGCCGCTGCTCCGGCGGAAGAAGCCGCTGCCCCGGCTGAAGAAGCCGCTGCCCCGGCGGAAGAAGCTGCCGCTCCGGCGGAAGAAGCTGCCGCTCCGGCTGAAGAAGCTGCCGCTCCGGCGGAAGAAGCTGCCGCTCCGGCGGAAGAAGCTGCTGCCCCGGCTGAAGAAGCTGCCCCGGTGGAAGAAGTTGTCGTCGTCGATCCGGTCGCCGATGCGCTTGCCGCGGCCACCGCTGCGCAAGAAGCCGCTGCCGCTGCCAATGCCGCGGCGCTTGCCGCGCTCGCCGCGGCCCAAGCCGCGATGGCCACCAAGTAATCTTCGCGCTTGCGAGATCTGGCGCCGCCCCTTTCGGGGCGGCGTTTTCTTTGCCTGACCGCCAGACATGAAAAGGGCCGCTCGTGAGAGCGGCCCCAAATCTGTCAACGCCGGGCGGCTTAGATGCCTTCGCCGACGAAGGCCTTTTCCACCACGAATTCGCGCGGCTCGGAGTTTGCGCCTTCACGCAGCCCGTAGCTTTCGAGCACCTTCATCACATCGACGTTGAAGGCGAGCGAGCCGCAGACCATGGCGCGGTCGGTCTCGGGGTTCATCGGCGTGAGCCCCAGATCCTCGAACACCTTGCCCGAGGCGAGGTTGTCGGTGATCCGGCCCATGTGCGGAAAGTCTTCGCGCGTGGTGGTCGGGTAGTATTTCAGCTTGCCCTCGACCATCTCGCCGATCAGCGGGTCATCCTTCAGCGCCTCCACCAGCTCGCGGCCATATTCCAGCTCGGCCACGGTGCGGCAGGTGTGCATCATGATGACTTCGTCGAATTTCTCGTAGCTCTCCGGCTCGCGCATCAGCGAGGCGAAGGGCGCGATGCCGGTGCCGGTGGCAAGGAACCACAGCCGTTTGCCCGGCAGCAGCGCATCGAGCACCAGCGTGCCCACGGGTTTGGGGCGCAAGATGATCTGCTCGCCCGGCTGGATGTGCTGGAGCCGCGAGGTCAGCGGGCCGTCCTGCACCTTGATCGAGTAGAATTCGAGCTCTTCGTCCCAGGCGGGCGAGGCGATCGAATAGGCGCGCATGATCGGCTTGCCGTTGTCATCCAGAAGGCCGATCATCACAAACTCGCCCGAGCGGAAGCGCAGGCTTTGCGGGCGCGTCACCCGGAACGAAAAGAGCGTGTCCGTCCAGTGTTTGACCGCAGTCACGGTCTGGGCATCGGGCAGGATCTTGGCGGGCGCAATGGGGGCAGTCTCGTTCACGGTCGTCTCGTCATTCGGGGCCCGAAGGCCAGTGAACATTCACCGGGCGCGTCGCTTGGGCAGGGCCCTGGCAGCACGCAGCAGCACAAAGATGAGTTGCGGATACCACGTTTTGGCCCGCCATGACATGTGGCGGCATGGCGCGGGCAGGGGGCAAAGTCAAGCGATCAGCGCGTCGCAACCCTTGAAACCAAGGCGTGCGCGGTAATCGGGGGCCCCCCGCGCCGCCTCGGTGCGCCACTCTGCTTCGCTTTGCCGCGCCGCGATTTCGGCGGGGATTTCCACCTCGTCAAAGCCGGAGCGCCGCGCCAGCGGATATTGATCGGCGATGAGCGGGCCCTTGGCGCGCAGCCGCCCGGTATAGCCCGCAGCCCGCACGAGCCGGCCCAGCGTGAAGCCGCGCCCATCGGCAAAGCTCGGGAACAGCACCGTGACCAGTGCCGCCCCCGCGATCCGCTCGGCGATCACGCCTGCCGGGGTGTCGGGGCCAAGCTCCGCCGCCACGCCCGCAAAATCCTCGGCGTGAAAGCCGTCGTCGCGCACCAGAACGCTCATGCCACTTTCTCCGTATTTCCGGCCTGGCCGGGCCGCACCACGCGCCCATTGACGAAATGGATGCCGCATTCGGTTTTGTCTTGCCCGCGCCAGCGCCCGGCGCGCGAGTCTTCGCCCGCCGCCACCGGCGAGGTGCAGGGCGCGCAGCCGATCGAGGGATAGCCGCGCGCCACCAGCGGATGCCGCGGCAGGTCATGGCGTGCGATATACTCGGTAATTTCGGCGCGGCCCCAATGCGCAAGCGGGTTGATCTTCATCCGCGCCTCGGTCTCCACCTCGAACGGGTCCAGATGGGCCCGGGTCTCGGCCTGATAGCGCTTGCGCCCGGTGATCCAGGCGTCAAACCCTGCGAGCGCCTTTTCCAGCGGCACGGTCTTGCGCAGCGCACAGCAGGCGTCGGTGTTGGTCTTGTGGAGCGTGCCGAGCGGGTCGCTCGCCGCCAGATCGGCGGGCGTGGCGCGGATCACCCGCACATCGGTAAGCCCGAGCTTTTGCGCGACGTCGCGCTGATAGGCGAGGGTTTCCTCGAACAGCATCAGCGTATCGACAAACAGCACCGGCGTTGCGGGCGCGACCTCGGCCACCATGTGCAAAAGCACGACCGATTCCGCCCCGAAGGAGGACACAAGCGCCACCCGCCCGGTGTCCGGGTCGGCGAGCGCACGCGCCACGAGGGTTGCCGGATCGTCGGCGCGGTAGCGGTGGTTCAGCCCCGCCACTCGTTGCGAAAGATCAAGCCGCATCGCGTTCTTCTCCATAAAGCGCCGCGCGGAACGGCGCGAGGCCAAGGCGGCGCGTGGCCGCCAGGAAGCTTTCCTCTTGCCCGGTGCGCAGGTCCAGATAGGCGCGCAGGAGCCGCTCAAGCGCCGGAACCACCGCCTCATAGGCGAAGCCCGGGCCCATCTTCTCGCCGATCGCGGCGGGGAACGTGGCATCGCCCTCATGCCCGCCGATGGTGATCTGGTAGTTTTCCACCCCCGCCCGGTCAAGCCCGAGGATGCCGATATGGCCAAGGTGGTGGTGCCCGCAGGCATTGATGCAGCCCGAGATCTTCAGGTTCAGCGTGCCGATCTCTTCCTCCAGCCCAAGCTCCTGGAAGTGCTTTGTGATCTCCTGCGCCAGCGGGATCGAACGGGCCGTGGCGAGCGCGCAGTAATCCATGCCGGGGCAGGCGATGACATCGCCGAGACGGCCGATGTTGGCCGCGGCGAGCCCCGCCTTGCGCAACGCCTCATGCACCGCCGGAAGATCGGCCTTGGCGACATGGGGCAGCACCACGTTTTGCATATGCGTCACGCGCAGCTCGCCCCGGCCCCAGCGCTCGGCAATATCGGCCAGCGCGCGCATCTGCGCGGCGGAAACATCGCCCGGCTCCTCGCCCGGCGTTTTCACCGCCACGGTGACAATCGCGTAATCGGCCCGCTTGTGCGGGCTCAGCGCACGGCCCGCCCAGGCCGCATAAAGCGGATCGACCGCGAGGGTCTTCACATGGAAGGCCGGGTCTTTCGCGGGCAGATCGGGCAGCGCGAAATGCGCCTTGATCTCTTCGAGCAGCACCTGATCGGCGCCCGAATAGGCGGGGCGGATACGGGCAAACTGCTCTTCGACGGCGGCGCGGAAGCTCTCGATCCCGTTTTCGAACACGGTGATCTTGATGCGGGCCTTGTATTTGTTGTCGCGCCGTCCGGCGAGGTTATAGGCGGCGAGCACCGCTTCAAGATAAGGCAGGAGCTCCGCTGAGGGGAGGAAGGGACGGAGCTCCTGCGCGAGCATCGGCGTGCGGCCCAAACCGCCCCCCACCAACACCCGAAATCCGATGTCGCCATCGCGTTCAATCAGCTGCAGCCCGACATCATGGGCGGCAATGGCGGCGCGGTCCTCGGTCGAGCCGGTCACCGCGATCTTGAACTTGCGCGGCAGGAACTGGAATTCGGCGTGATCGGTCGACCATTGCCGGATCAGTTCCGCATAGGGGCGCGGGTCGGCAAGCTCATCCGCCGCGGCGCCTGCAAAGGCATCGGCGGTGGTGTTGCGCACGCAGTTGCCCGAGCTTTGGATCGCATGCAGGCCCACCTCGGCCATGCGTTCGAGAATATCGGGAATATCGGTCAGCGCGACCCAGTTGAACTGGATGTTCTGGCGCGTGGTGAGATGGCCGTAGCCGCGGTCCCAGCGCTCGGCCACCTCGGCCAGCACCCGCATCTGATCCGCCGAAAGCGTGCCATAGGGGATCGCCACGCGCAGCATATAGGCATGCAGTTGCAGATAAACGCCGTTCATCAGCCGCAGCGGCTTGAACTCGTCTTCGGTCAGGCTGCCGGAAAGCCGACGTTCCACCTGATTGCGGAACTGTGCGGCGCGGTGGCGCAGGAAGGCGGTATCGAATTCGGAGGCGTCATACATGGGCTTGGGCCTTCTCTTGCAGGCGGCTCGCCTTGCTGGGGCGAATCGAGGGGCCGCGGGCGCGGAAGCGCTCGCGCAGGGCAACGGGCTCGGGGCCTGCGGGGGTCGGACGCACCTCGACGAGATAGGCGCCGACAATGACAGTCGCATGACCGATCGCGTCAAGCAGCGCAAGCTGCGCCTCGGCCGGGTCTTCGATCAGGGCGGCCTCGGCAATGTCGCGCACCCAGCCGCCCGTCGCGCTGCGGTAGACAGTATGGCCCGCGCGCAGGTCGTTGGCAGAAATCACTTGGGCGTTGCTCATTGGGCCACCTCGATCGGTTGGGCCGCCACAGCGGCACGGGGGGCGAGCCCCCAGAGGATCACGGCGGGGCCATCGAGCCGGGCCGCGAGGGCGGGAAGGTCGGCGAGCGTGCCCGAGAGCACGCGTTCCTCGGGGCGCGAGGCGTTTTCCACCAGCGTCACCGGGGTTGAGAGGCTGGCGCCATGCATCATCAGCCGCCCCTGAATGAAGCGCGCGGCGCGCTTGCCCATGTAAATCGCGGCCACCGCGCCGGGGCGGGCGAGCCCGGCCCAGTCGGCCTCGGCAAAGCCTTCCGCGCCGTGGCCGGTGACAAGGCGCAGCTCGCGGTTGCGGCCGCGTTCGGTGAGGCTTTGGCCAAGGCTGGCCGCGGCGGCGGAGGCGGCAGTGAGCCCCGGCAGAACGGTGAAAGCGATCCCGGCTTGGTCGAGCGCGTCAAGCTCTTCGCCCAGCCGGCCAAACACGCCCGGATCGCCGGATTTGAGCCTGAGCACGTTGCGCCCCTCACGGGCAAAGGCAACGATCAGCGCCGAGATTTCTTCTTGCGCCATCGCCGGGCCAAAGCCCGCCTTGCCGGTCTCGATCAGCGTCGCCTGCGGCCCGGCCAATGCGAGCACCTCGTCCGAGACGAGCTTGTCATGCAGCACGACATCGGCGCTCTCAAGGGCTTTGGCGACCGCGAGCGTCAGATGGCCCACTGCCCCCGGCCCGGCGCCCGCGAGGGTGACATGTCCGAGAACGTGCGAACGCGGCGTGAGTGAGTGAGTCATGGCGGTCTCCTTTGGAAGGAATATAGGAAATTATTCCCCCGAACCGCCATGCCCTCTTGCGAATAAGGAACTTTGTTTCATATCCTGCCCCAGAGGGAAGCGGTTTCCCGGTTTTGCGAGGTTTTCACGAATGGCGGTCCGGCTTGACGAGATGGATCGGAAGATTCTGTCGCAATTGCAGGAGGATGCGAGCCAGTCTCTGGACGAGATCGCGCGCAAGGTGGGTTCCTCCAAGACCCCGGTCTGGAACCGGATTCGCAAGATGAAGGATCTGGGGGTGATCGGGCGGCAAACGGCGCTGCTGGACCCCGAGGCGCTGGGGCTGGAGGCGTGCTTTTTCGTGTTGATCCGCACCTCGGAACACGAGGCGGAGTGGCAGCGCAAGTTTCTTGCCACGCTGCGCGCCCGCCCCGAGGTGCTGGAGGCGCACCGGCTCGCGGGCGACATCGACTATATCCTGAAAGTGCGGGTGAAGAATGCGCGCGCCTATGACCAGTTCTATCAGGCGCTGATCTCCGAGGTGAAAATCTACAACGTCACGGCGCTTCTGAGCATGGAAGAGATCAAGTCGACAACAATCCTGCCGCTCTGAAACGGGGCCGCCGTGCGCCGATGGGGCGCTTCGATAAAGAAAGCGCCCGCCTTCGACTTTGTGCAAATATCCCGGGGGGTGAATTGGCGCGCAAGCGCCAAGAGGGGGGCAGCGCCCCCCTCCCTTCTGTCTGTCAGGCCGCGTCGAGCGCGGCCAGAATGGCGCCGAAATCGGCGGCCTTGAGGCTCGCGCCGCCCACAAGCGCGCCATCCACATTCGAGGTCGCGAAAATCTCGGCGGCATTCGAGGGTTTCACCGAGCCGCCGTAAAGAAGCCGCATCGCCGCGCCCTCTTCGCCGAAGCGGGCCACCAGTTCGGCATGCATGAAATCATGCACCTCCGCGATCTGTTCAAGCGTCGGCGTGCGCCCGGTGCCAATCGCCCAGACCGGCTCATAGGCAATCACCGTATTGGCGCCCGTCGCCCCTTCGGGCAGCGAAACGCGCAACTGCGTGCCGACGATGTCGAGCGTTTCGCCCGCGTCGCGCTGCGCTTCGGTCTCGCCCACGCAGACCACAGCCACGAGCCCGGCCTTGCGCGCGGCTTCGGCTTTGGCACAGATGAGCGCGCTTGTCTCGCCATGATCGGCGCGGCGCTCGGAATGGCCAAGGATCACATGCGTGGCGCCGCAATCAACAAGCATTTCGGCGGAAATGTCGCCGGTATGCGCGCCGGCGGCCTTCATGTGGCAATCCTGCCCGCCGACGGCGATCTTGCCGCCCGCGGCCTCCGCCATCGCCGCCACAAGCGTTGCGGGCGGGCAGAGCAGCACTTCGGATTTCGGGCTCGGGTGGGCTGCGATCAGCGCCGCCACCTCACTGAGGCTCGCCTTCGTGCCGTTCATCTTCCAATTGCCCGCGGCCAGCTTTCTGCGCATGCGATCCTCCTTCGGTCAAATCGAGCGCAGATTAGGCTGTGCGCGGCGCGGCGCAAGGGAAATCGGGCCATTGTGGCGCAAAGGCGCGCCGCTCAACCCTCGGCAGTATCGCGGAATTTCACCGATTCACCGCAGCCGCAGCTTTCCACAACGTTCGGATTGCGGAACTTGAAGCCGGCTTCCAGAAGCCCTTCTTCATAGTCGATCTCGGTGCCGAGCAGAAACATCTGCGCGAGCGGCGCGATCAGCACCCGCGCCGGGCCTTCCTCGACCACGATATCCATCGGGTCGGCCTCTGCGGCCACTTCCATCGTATATTCCATCCCCGCGCAGCCGCCCTTTTTCACGCCGATGCGGAAGCCCGCCGCATTTTCACGCGCCATCATCGCGGCAATCTGCGCGACGGCAGCGGGGGTGAGGGTCACGGGCACCTGGCCGGGAATCGCAAACATGGGAATGTCCTGCACAAGAGGGGGTCTGTTCAAGATAGGAAGGGCAGGGCGGCGCGACAAGCCGCCCTGCCCGGATTTCGGCTCAGCCGAGGGCCGGGTAATCGGTGTAGCCTTCGGCGCCGCCGCCATAAAGCAACTCGGGGCGCAGCGGGTTCAGATCGGCCCCGGCCTCAAGCCGCGCGGGCAGATCCGGGTTGGCGATGAAGGGGCGGCCAAAGGCCACCGCAGCGGCCTTGCCCTCGGCCACGACCGCCAGCGCCGAGGCGCGGTCATAGCCGTTGTTGGCCACATAGGGCGCGGCGATGCGCTCGCGCAGCGCCTCAAGCGCGCCCGCGGGCCAGTCGCGCGGGCCGCCGGTTTGCCCCTCGACCATATGAACGAAGGCGAGCGGGCGGGCGTTGAGCACCTCGACCACATGGGCAAAAAGGCCGGGCGTGTCGCTGTCGAACCCGATGTTGTTGGCGTTCGAGAACGGCGAGATCCGCACGCCGACGCGCCCCGGCCCCCAGACGCCGATCAGCGCATCGAGCGCACCTTCGAGCACGCGGGCACGGTTGGCGAAAGAGCCGCCCCACTCATCGGTGCGGGTGTTCGAGGTGTCGCGCAGGAACTGGTCGATCAGATAGCCGTTCGCGGCATGCAGCTCGACCCCGTCAAAACCCGCCTGTTTGGCGAGCTGCGCGGCATGGCCGTAATCAAGGTAGGTGCGCTCGATGTCTTCCGCGGTCATGGCGCGCGGCAGGGACGTTTCGACAAAGCCTTTGCCGTCAAAGGTTTTTGCGCCTGCAGACAGGGCGGAGGGCGCAACCGGGGGAACGCCGCCAATGATCGAGGGATGCGACACCCGGCCCACATGCCAGAGCTGGGCGACGATCTTGCCGCCTTCGGCATGAACGGCGGCGGTCACCTTGGCCCAAGCCTCGGCCTGCGCCTCGGTATAAATTCCCGGCGTCCAGGCATAGCCCTGCGCCAGCTGCGAAATCTGTGTGCCCTCAGAGACGATCAGCCCCGCCGAGGCGCGCTGGCGGTAATAGGTCACCATCAGATCGGTGGCGATCCCCTCGGGGGCGCGGTTGCGGGTGAGCGGGGCCATCAGCACGCGGTTGGCGATCTCGATCGCGCCAAGCGTGCCGGGGGTGAACAGGGTATCGGGCATCAAAACCTCCTTCAGCTGCGCGGGCCGGGCCCGTCGCGGATGCCGAGAGGCTAGGGCTCCGCGGCGCGCAGGCAAGAGCATCCGTGCACAATCGCCGCGCGCGGATGCACCGAAGGGCGCTTACATGAAGCCGAGTTCCAGCCGCGCCTCTTCAGACATCATGTCCATGCCCCAGGCCGGGTCGAAGGTCATCTCGATCTCGCAGCGCTGCACGCCCTCAACCGCCTCGACCGCATCTTGCAGCCATTGCGGCATCTCGCCCGCCACCGGGCAGCCCGGCGCGGTCAGCGTCATGATGATCTTGACCACCCCGTCGGCGCCGATCTTGATCGTGTAGATCAGCCCGAGGTCGTAAATATTGACCGGAATTTCCGGGTCATAGACGGTTCGGCACGCATCCACCACCGCATCGTAAAGCGGGTGGTCGAGGTCGGAAGGCGCAATCAGCGGGTCCCCTTCGGAGAGCGGCTGGGCATCGGTCATCTGGGTCTCCCCTGCAAAATCCAAGAATTTATATAAGGTATCTATGCGCAACGTAAAGCCCGGGAAAGCGCGCCGCGCCGCAGGGGGCTGCGCGTGCCAGGCTGATGGCGCGAAAGCAGGCAGATGCGGCTCAGAACGGCGCCAGCGCCCCCAGCGTGACCAGCCCGCGCAGCACCGCATCGACCGCGACCGCCGCCAGCACCATCCCCATCACCCGGCTGATCACCGCTTCGCCGGTGGTGCCAAGCACCCGGTGGAGCGGCGCCGCGGCGAGCAGAATCGCCAGCGTGCACAAAAGCACCACCCCCATCAGCGCCCCGGTGACCGCCTGATGGGCCAGAGAGAAGCGGTCGTTATCGGTCAGCACCACCACCGCGAGCATGGCGCCGGGAGAGGCGATCGAGGGGATCGCCACCGGAAACACCGAGGTGCGGCTCACCCGTTCCGCCGCGGCGATCTCTTCCTCGGGTTTGGAATGGCCAAAAATCATCGTCAGCGCGAACAGAAACAGGATGATGCCGCCCGCGATCTGGAACGAGGGCAGTGCAAGGCCGAGCGCTTCGAGCACCATCTGCCCGGCGAGCAGGAAGAGCACGAGCACGCCAAAGGCGACCGCCACCGCGCGCGTTGCCACCGCGCGGCGCTGTGCTGCGCTCAGCCCGGTGGTGACGGCCAGAAACACCGGCAAAGTGCCGATCGGGTCGATCACCACCCAGAGCGTGACAAATTCCTGCAAGATCTGGGCGGGGGCGAGCACGTCGGTCTTTCCTCACGATTTCAGGGTTTTGATGATGCTACCATCCCCTGCCCCCGGGCGCCACGCCTGCAGCGCTCACTTCCGCGCCAGCCGCGACGAAAAGGGGGAAGCTTGGCAACAAAAAGGGGCCCGAAGGCCCCTGTCCGCTCTGGACGCAGTCATGGGAGAGCGTGCGGCCAATGGCCGTGTTGGGCGCGCCCCGGAGGAAGAGGGGCGGGTCCGGCTGGGGAGGAGGAGCGCCGGACCCGCCTGAGGCGCGGGGAGGTGGCTTTGTTTCGCCTTATGTGGTCAGTTTTTCTAACCAGATCATGCGATTTTGCGCCGCGGTCCGCAAGCCCGGTTCCGGCAAGGCGGCGTTGCGCCCGCTGCAAGGCTGCAACGAAAAGGGCGCGCCTGCTGGCGCGCCCCGATCTTTGCTCGCATCGGTCAAAGACCGGCTCAGATGAGCTTGCCCATCGCCACGGCGGTATCGCCCATGCGGTTGGAGAAGCCCCATTCGTTGTCATACCAGGTCAAAATGCGGACCATCGTGCCGTCCATCACCTTGGTCTGATCCATGTGGAACACCGAGGAATGGGGGTCGTGGTTGAAGTCCGACGAGACGTTCTTGAGCTTGGTATAGCCCAGCACGCCCTTGAGCGGGCCATCGGCGGCGGCTTCGATCGCGGCGTTCACTTCGTCCACCGTGGTGGCGCGCTTGGCTTCGAACACGAGGTCAACGACCGAAACGTTCGGCGTCGGCACGCGGATCGCGACGCCATCGAGCTTGCCCTTGAGTTCCGGCAGCACGAGGCCCACGGCTTTCGCCGCCCCGGTCGAGGTCGGGATCATCGACAGCGCCGCGGCGCGGGCGCGGTAGAGATCCTTGTGCATCGTATCGAGCGTCGGCTGGTCGCCGGTGTAGGAGTGGATCGTGGTCATGAAGCCTTTTTCGATGCCGATCGCATCGTTGAGGACTTTCGCGACGGGCGAGAGGCAGTTGGTGGTGCAGGACGCGTTCGAGACGACGAGGTCTTCTTTGGTCAGCACGGCATCGTTCACACCGAAAACGATGGTCTTGTCGGCGCCGTCGCAGGGCGCCGAAACGAGCACGCGCTTCGAGCCGTTTTGCAGATGCGCCGAGGCTTTTTCCTTGGTGGTGAAGATGCCGGTGCATTCCATGGCGATGTCGACATCGCCCCAGGGCAGCTCCGCCGGGTTGCGGATGGCCGTCACCTTGATCGGCCCGCGGCCAACATCAATCCAGTCTTCGCCGGTGGTCACGGTGGCGGGGAAGCGGCCATGCACGCTGTCGAAGCGCAGCAGGTGGGCGTTGGTTTCCACCGGGCCCAGATCGTTGATCGCCACCACTTCGATATCGGTCCGCCCCGATTCGATGATTGCACGCAACACGTTGCGGCCGATCCGTCCGAAACCGTTGATCGCTACCTTGACTGCCATTCTCGCCTCCTTTGGCCTTGTCCGAGGGTCGCCGCACCCTTCGCCAAGACGCGCCAAAGGTCAACACAAGACTGCGCGGGCAGATCGCTTTGCAGCGGCCAAACCGCGCGTCAGCGCCAGAATGCCACCCAGTCGATGAGATCGAGCATCCTGTGCGCGAGAAACACGGCGGAGAACCCGTCAAAGACGAGCGCGTCAATGCCGAAAAACAGCACCACGATGGTGGCGATCCAGATTGCGATCTTGTCGGTCATCCGCCCCTCCCGGCCTGCGCGCCCGGGCACCCTAAACGAGCGCCAGAGCGGGGAAAAGTGGCAGAGACCTGGGCGCGCGGTGTTATTCGCCGTCTTCCGCGACGAGGAACAGCTCGCCGCGCGATTCCAGTTCGCGGATCGCGGCAACGATCTCGTTCATCGCCTCTTCCACGTCCTTTTCCTTCGGCTTCTTCAGGTTCGCCATTTCGTCGCGCAGGTTTTGCGCCATCCGCTGAGACATGTTGGCGAGGATGAATTCCACCGCTTTCTGGTTGTCGCCCTTGGCGCCGGCGAGCGCGAGGATCAGGCGGCTCTGGTCGACTGCCCGCAAAATCTTCGGCAGGTCGCGCGGCTCGATCCGGGCCGGAATATTGGTGAAGGTGAAGATCGCCTTGCGCACCTGATCGGCAAAGACCTTGTCTTCCTCGTCGAGGCCCTTGAGCACATCGTCGCGGGTTGCGGCGGGCGAGAAGTTGAGGATCGCGCCCACCCGTTCAACGGGACCGGTTTCAAAGGCGCGCGCGGGCTGCGCGTCGAGCTGGTCGGCGAGGGCGGTGCCGATGCGCTGCACCGTCTCGGGCGCCACATTGCCGGTGAGCGAGACCGCATAGGCAAGCTTGCGCGCCTTTTCCGTCGGCACTTTGGAGAGCAGTTCCGCCGAGCGCGCGACAGAGAGTTTGGAGAGCATCACCGCGCCGACCTCGATGCTTTCCTCGAGCAGCACCGGCAGCAGCAATTCGCCGGAAAGCCCGGTGATCCGCTCCCACGGGTCGGCGCGCGAGGTGCCCGAGGCCATGCGGCGAATCCGGGTGGCGGCAGAGGCGGAGAGCTGGCCGTCGAGCAGCTTGAGCGCGCCATCGAGCCCGCCCGGAAAGGCGATGCCCACGGCCTCGAGCTCGGTGCAGAATTCGTTGACAACGCCAACCATCGTTTCGCGGTCGATCAGCCGCAAATGCGCGATGGTCTCGGCAAGCATGGTTTGCTGATCGTCGGAGAGTTCGTCGAGCGGCAGTTTGACCCCGGCGGTGGACAGCAGCTGCACCACCACGGCGGCTTTCTGACGGCGGCTCAGGAGGGGACGGGCATGGCCCGGCCGGGCCATCGCACCGAGGGCGGATCTGGGGGTAATGGCGTTCACGCGCGACTCCGAAACCTGTTCGATCCGAACTTCGCAGGGTGCGGTTAAACGCGGGTTAGCAGCGCCGGGGCAAACGCAAATTTCGCCCCGGCGCGGATCTGATCTCAGGCGCCAAACACGCGCTTGAAAATCGTGTCGACATGTTTGGTGTGATAGCCAAGGTCGAATTTTTCCTCGATCTCGGCAGGGGAGAGCGCGGCGGTCACTTCCGCATCGGCCAGCAGTTCGGTCTTGAAATCAGCGCCCTTTTCCCAAACTTTCATCGCGTTGCGCTGCACGAGGCGATACGCGTCCTCGCGGCTCACCCCCGCTTGCGTCAGCGCCAGAAGCACCCGCTGGCTCATCACCAGACCCTTAAACTTGTTCATGTTTTTGAGCATGTTCTCGGGGTAGATCACGAGGTTCTCGACCACACCCGCAAGCCGGTTGAGGGCAAAATCGAGGGTGATGGTCGCATCGGGGGCAATGCCGCGTTCCACCGAGCTGTGCGAGATGTCGCGCTCATGCCAGAGCGCCACGTTCTCCATCGCCGGCACCACGCACATGCGCACAAGGCGCGAGAGCCCGGTGAGGTTTTCGGTCAGCACGGGGTTGCGCTTGTGGGGCATCGCCGAGGAGCCCTTCTGCCCCTTGGAGAAGAACTCTTCCGCCTCCAGCACCTCGGTGCGTTGCATGTGGCGGATCTCGATCGCGATATTCTCGATCGAGGAGGCAATCACGCCGAGCGTGGCAAAGAACATCGCATGCCGGTCGCGCGGGATCACCTGCGTCGAGATCGGCTCGGGCGTGAGGCCAAGCGCGGCGCAGACATGTTCCTCGACCGCCGGGTCGATATTGGCGAAGGTGCCGACCGCGCCCGAAATCGCGCCCGTCGCCACTTCTGCGCGGGCGTTCACAAGGCGCGCCCGGCCACGGTCCATCTCGGCATAGAAGCGCGCGAAGGTCAGGCCCATCGTCGTCGGTTCGGCATGGATGCCGTGGCTGCGCCCGATCCGCACCGTGTCCTTGTGTTCAAAGGCGCGCTTTTTCAGCGCCGCCAGCACCCGGTCCATGTCTTTGAGCAGAATATCGGCGGCGCGCACGAGCTGGATGTTGAGCGTGGTGTCGAGCACATCCGAGGAGGTCATGCCCTGATGGACAAAGCGCGCATCCTCCGAGCCGATATGCTCGGCCAGATGGGTGAGAAAGGCGATCACATCATGTTTCGTGACGGACTCGATCTCGTCGATCCGCGCCACGTCAAACGCCACATCCTTCGCCTTCCAGACGGCCTCGGCATTGGCCTTCGGAATCACGCCGAGCGCGGCCTGCGCATCGCAGGCATGGGCTTCGATCTCATACCAGATCTTGAACTTGGTGGCGGGTTCCCAGATGTCGACCATCTCTTTGCGGGCGTAGCGCGGGATCATGGGCAGGCCTCTTGCTTGTGGCGGGGTTGGCGGTTGATAGACTGGCGGGGCTTGCGGGGCAAGCGATCTGGCAAGGAGAGGCAGCAATGACGCGGGCAATCACTGATTTCGAGGGGCTCTGGCAGATGGAGCGGTGGATCGACGACCGCTTCGGCGGCCAGCCCGGCCATTTCATCGGCACAGCCGAATTGCAGCGGGATGCAAAAAGCGCCCCTCCGGGGACTTGGAATTGGAATGAGAGTGGCTATCTGACTCTGGGAGAAGAGACCCCGGTTCTTGCGACGCGCACCTATCTCTGGCGTCCGGTGCCGCCGCGGATCGAGGTTTTCTTCGAGGATGGTCGGCCGTTTCATGCTTTCGCGCTTTCGGGGCAGGCAACGGCAGCCCATTGGTGCGACCCCGATGACTACCGGGTGGACTACGACTTTTCCCGCTGGCCGGATTGGAGCGCCACTTGGCGCGTGTCGGGCCCGCACAAGGATTATGAAATGATCTCGCGCTATAAGCGCGCCTGAGACACCGCTCTTTGCCGCCCGGCAGAGGCACCCCCGGAGCCCTCCGGTCGAGCCGCGGGATGGCGACTGAGCCCGCGCCCCTCGATAGCTCCGGGGGTGCAGAGTGTCCCTTTTCGCCCCTGGCCCCTGCTGCACCGCCAAATCTGGCCGCCAAATCTGCCCGCCGCGCGCTCGCGCGGGGGGCAAAGCTTGTAACCGCGCGCAAAATCGGTATCTCAGAGGCAGAGCCTAAGGAATGCAGGGAGAGTGTGGATGAGCAAGCGCGAGGCCGGTGCCGCAAGCCCGGGCAAGCTGCGCCATCTCGGCCCGGTGGTTCTGGGCTTCTCGCTCTTTGGGCTGGGCATCTGGGCGCTGCAGCACCTGTTGCGCGATGTCGATGCCGCCGAGATCGTGGCGCAAATTCAGGCCACGCCACACCATATCTTTGCGATCGCGCTTGGCGCCACCGCGCTCGGTTATACCGCGCTGATCGGCTATGATTTCTGGGCGCTGCAATATCTGGAGAAAAAGCTGCCGCTCCGCGTGGTCGCGCTGGGCGGCTTTTTGGGCTATGCCTTCGGCAATACCATCGGCATTTCGGTGCTTTCGGGCGGGGCGGTGCGCTACCGGATCTATTCCGCCTTCGGGCTCAATGCTTTCGAGGTGGCGGCGCTCGCCTCCTATATCGCGCTTGCGATGGGCACGGGGCTCTCGCTTGTGGGGGTGTTTGCGCTGGCCGCGCACCCGGCAGCACTGGCCAGCCTGTTGCCGCTCTCCGAGCAAACGGTGCGGCTCCTCGCGCTTTCGGGGGGGGGGCTGACGCTGGCGCTTCTCTATGCGCTTGGCATCTCCGGCAAGGTGCTGAAACTCGGCAAGTTCGAGATTGCCATGCCGCGCCCGCGCATCCTCTCGGGCCAGATGGTGGTCGCGCTCTTTGACAGCACGATGGCGGCAACGACGCTCTATGTGCTCCTGCCCCCCGGCGCGCCCGATTTTGTCACCTTTCTCGCAATTTACGCCACCGCAACGATGGTGGGCGTGCTGAGCCATGTGCCGGGCGGCGTGGGCGTGTTCGAGACCGTGGTGATGGCGGCGATGCCGCAGGGCACGGCGGCGGGCGAGGTGGCGGCCGCGCTTTTGATGTTCCGGGTGATCTATTACCTCATCCCCTTCGCGCTCGCTTTCGTCATCGTTTCGCTCAACGAGGCGCGGCTCGCGGGCGGCTGGGCGGTGCGGCTCTTTGGCGAGATCTCGGACCCGATGCGCCCCGCCTTCAACGCCGTCGCTGGCATGGTGCCCTGGCTCTCGGGGGCCTGGGCCTTCGGGCTTGGCGCCTATCTCCTCGCGCTCTCGCTCCTGCCCTCGGTGCCGACGCTCCATGACAAGGATGACCTCGTCGGCGCGATCTTGCTCGAGGGCGGCACGCTCGTCTCCTCGGTCGCGGGCGCGGTGCTGCTCATTCTCTCGCACGGGCTCATTCGCCGGGTCGCCGGGGCCTTCTGGCTCACCCTTGCCGCGATTGGCGGCGGCATCGTTGCCGTGTTGCTCAACAATTTCGATTACGAGAGCGCGCTTGTGCTGGCAGGCGGCGCGGTGCTCCTTTGGCCGTTCCGGCGCGAGTTCTACCGCGAGGCAAAGATCACCGATGGCGTGTTCGGCCCGGCCTGGATCGCGCTTGTCACCGCCGTCATTATCGCGGTCGTGCTCTTCTTCGTCTTCGTCCATGCCGCCACGCCCTATTCGCACAGCCTCTGGATTGATTTCGCGCAAAACGCCACCACGCCGCGCTCGCTGCGGGCGGGGCTTGTGGGCTCGGCGATCCTTCTGATCTTCACCACATATCTTGCGTTGCAACCGCTTGGCCGGCGCAGCCCGCGCACCCCGGCAGAAGCGTTGCGCACCGCGCGCGCGGTGATCGACGCGCAAGACAATCCCACCGCCTGCCTCGCGCTCTCGGGCGACAAGGAGCTGCGGTTTGCGGGCGAGGGCGCGTCCTTCCTGATGTTTGCGCGCCGCCGCAAGAGCTGGATCGCGCTCGGCGATCCGGTGGGCGACATGCGCTATTTTGACGACCTCGGCTGGGATTTCGTCGAGGCCGCGCAACAGGCGAACTGCCGTCCGGTGTTTTACGAAATCTCCGAATGGCAATTGCCGCGCATGATCGAGATGGGCCTTGCCGCGCACAAGGTGGGCGAGGAGGCGGTGATCAACCTCTCGACCTTCACCCTTTCGGGGGCGCGTTTCAAATCGATGCGGGCGGCGCATAACAAGGCCGCGCGGGAGGGGCTCGCGCTTGAGGTCCACCAGCCGCCCCACAGCGCTGCGCTGATCGAGGAGCTGCGCCCGATCTCGGAGGCGTGGCTCGCCAGCAAGGCGGGGCAGGAAAAGCGCTTCTCCGTGGGCCGGTTCGATGCCGATTACCTGCGCCACTTCCCGATTGCGGTGGCGCGGCGCGGCGGCGCGGCGCTTGCCTTCGCCTCGGTGCTGGCGCCGGGCGCAGGCAAGAAGGTCGCCGTCGATCTGATGCGCTACCGCCCGGGCGATGCCTCGGGGATGATCGAATTCATCTTCCTTGCGCTGATCGAGCATTACCAGCGCGAGGGGGCCGCGGAGTTCAGCCTTGGCATGGCGCCGCTCGCCGGGCTTTCCACCCGCCGCACGGAACGGCTCTGGCACCATTTCGGCGCGCTGATGTTCCGCCACGGCGGCGCGTTCTACAATTTCGAGGGGCTGCGCGCCTTCAAGGCGAAGTTCAACCCGCAATGGCGCCCGCGCTACATCGCGCTGCCGGTGGGCGTTTCGCCGATGGTGGCAATGGCCGATGTGGCGATGCTGATCTCGGGCGGGCCGCGCGGGCTTTTGGGCCGGAAGGGTCAGTAACCGCCGGTCTCACGCATCAGCCGCATCCGCAAAAAGGCGCGGTCGGTGGCGATCATGCCGGGGATCAGGAGCGCATCAAGCGCCCACCAGAGCCCCACCAGCGCCAACGGAATATAGCCCACGAGCAAAAACGTCAGCGCCGAGCCGATGCCGAACAGGATCAGCATCAAAAGCCCAGAGATCCAGCGGCCGAGGTAGAACCGGTGCACCCCGAAGAAGCCGAGGAAGAACCACAGCAAATAGGCGACAAGCGCCGAGGGGCCGTCATTGGCGACCCGTTGTTCGATCCAGAGCGCGCGATCGGTCATGTGATCCTCCTTAACATGGAGGAGATATGGGACCATGCGGCCCCGCTTCAAGGGGCGGGGCCGCGGCACGCGCTACTTGGCGTAAACGGCGGTCCAGAAGGTGGTCTTGCCATCGGCGGCGGTGGCCATGCCAATGCCGAAATCGCGCATCGACGGGATCTCGATATTCTCGCGGTGCTTGGGCGAGGCGTTCCATTGCGCGAGCACGCCCGAAATCTCGAACCGTCCGGCGGCGATGTTCTCGGCAATGAGCTGCGGGCGGTAGCCATGCGCCTTGGCGCGCGCCATCGGGCCGGAGGTCGTGGTGCCCTGATGGGTCATCGTGCCCCGACGCGCCATGTCACAGGCATGGGCGGCGGCGGCGGCATCGAGGCTGCGGTTGCCCGCGAGCGGGGGCAGGCCTGCCGCGCGGCGTTGCGCATTGGTTGCGGCGAGCCCCTGCGCGGCCATGGCCGCGGAGGTGGCGGGGCAGATCGCGCTGCCCGCTTGCGCGACGGCAATCGGGTTGTGGCCATCGGTCCAGACCACGCGGCCCGGCAGCTTCGGGGCCGGCCCGGAGGGCGCGACAGCGGGCGGTGTGGCGGAAACGCAGGCGGAAAGCGCAACAAGCGCGGCGGCAAGGGCGGGCAGGCGGCACGCGGCGAAACGAGAGGTCATGGCAAGGTGGTCCTGGCATCTGGTCGTCGGGAGTGCACCCGGTCAGGCAGGGCGCGGTTGAGCCTCGACCCTGCCCCGGAGCGGGGGCAAAACCGGGGCAGCCCCGTGTCGGGGCCGTGGCGGTTGTCTCAAAGCCCGTTCAGATTGGACCGTAATGGCGGCTTGACGCAATAAAAAGGCGGCCCCGAGGGGCCGCCGTGGTGCCGCAGTCGGCAAAGTTCAGCTCTTGGCGAGGTTGCGCAGCACGTAGTGCAGCACGCCGCCGTTTTTCAGATATTCGATCTCCACCTCGGTATCGATCCGGCTTTTCAGCATGATCTTGACCTGCGCGCCATCGGCGCGGGTGATCGTGCAGGGCACGAGCGAGAGCGGCTTGATATCGCCCTCAAGCCCTTCGATCGTCACCACCTCGTCGCCGGTGAGGCCCAGCGACTTGCGGTTTTGCCCCTCGGTGAACTCGAACGGAATGACACCCATGCCGATCAGGTTCGAGCGGTGGATGCGCTCGAAGCTCTCTGCCACAACCGCCTTGACGCCCAGAAGGTTCGTGCCCTTCGCCGCCCAGTCACGCGAGGAGCCCGCGCCATATTCGATGCCGCCAAAGATCACGAGCGGCACGCCCGCCGCCTGATATTCCATCGAGGCGTCGTAGATCGTCGTCTGCGCGCCATCCGGGCCCTTGGTGTAGCCGCCCTCGACGCCGTCGAGCATCTCGTTCTTGATGCGGATATTGGCAAAGGTGCCGCGCATCATCACTTCATGGTTGCCGCGGCGCGAGCCGTAGCTGTTGAAGTCTTTCGGCGCAACGCCCCGCTCGGTGAGGTATTTGCCCGCCGGCGTGGTGGGCTTGAACGACCCCGCCGGAGAGATGTGGTCGGTGGTGATCATGTCGCCCAGAACGGCGAGCACGCGCGCCGATGTGACGTTCGAGATCGTGCCCGGCTCGGAGGACATGCCGCGGAAATAGGGCGGGTTCTGGATATAGGTCGAGGCGGCGGGCCAGTCATAGGTCTCGCCCTCGGTCGTTTTCACGCCCTGCCAGTTCGCATCGCCTTTGAACACATCGGCGTATTTCGCGATGAAGGCCGCGCGGGTGACGCATTTTTCGACCAGGTCCGCGATTTCCTTGTCCGACGGCCAGATGTCTTTGAGGAACACCGGCTTGCCCTCGGGCGTCTGGGCAATCGGTTCGCTCGAGAGGTCGATGTTCATATCCCCCGCGATCGCATAGGCGACCACGAGCGGCGGCGAGGCGAGGAAGTTCGCGCGCACATCCGGGCTGATCCGGCCCTCGAAGTTGCGGTTGCCCGACAGCACCGCCGCGGCGACGAGGTCATTGTCGTTGATCGCCTTGGAGATCTCCGGCGTGCCGAGGGGGCCGGAGTTGCCGATGCAGGTGGTGCAGCCAAAGCCGACGATGTTGAAGCCCATCGCGTCGAGGTCTTCTTGCAGCCCGGCAGCCGCCAGATATTCCTGCACGACCTGAGACCCCGGCGCGAGCGAGGTTTTCACCCAAGGCTTGGGGGTGAGCCCAAGCGCGCGCGCCTTGCGCGCGACAAGCCCCGCGCCGATCAGCACATAGGGGTTCGAGGTGTTGGTGCATGACGTGATCGAGGCGATCACCACCGAGCCATCGCCCACATTGTAGCCCTTGCCCTCGACCGGCACCGATTTGAGCCCGGTTTTGGGGGCCACGGCAAGCCCGCCCTCGGCGGCCATGTCCTTGCCCTCTGAGGTCATGTCAACGCCGCGGTAATCGGCGACAACCTTGGCGAAGCTCGCTTTCGCATCGGTCAGCGGCAGGTAGTCCTGCGGGCGTTTGGGGCCCGAGATCGCGGGCACGATGGTGCCCATGTCGAGTTCCAGCGTCGAGGAATAGACCGGCGCATAATCCGCACCGCGCCAGAAGCCGTTTTCCTTCGCATAGGCCTCGACGAGCGCGATGCGCTCTTCGGAGCGGCCGGTCTGGCGCAGGTAGCGCAGGGTCTCGTCGTCGATCGGGAAGAAGCCGCAGGTCGCGCCATATTCGGGCGCCATGTTGGCGATGGTGGCGCGCTGCGCGAGCGGCAGCTTGTCGAGCCCTTCGCCCCAGAATTCCACGAATTTGCCGACCACGCCATGTTTGCGCAGCATCTGCACGACCTTCAGCACGAGGTCGGTGCCGGTGCAGCCCTCCACCAGCGCGCCGGTGAGCTTGAAGCCGACAACTTCCGGGATCAGCATCGACACGGGTTGGCCCAGCATCGCCGCCTCGGCCTCGATGCCGCCGACGCCCCAGCCCAGAACCGCCATGCCGTTCACCATCGTGGTGTGGCTGTCGGTGCCGACAAGCGTATCGGGGTAGGCGACGGTCTCGCCGTTCTGATCCTTGTCGGTCCAGACGGTCTGGGCGAGATATTCCACGTTCACCTGATGGCAGATGCCGGTGCCGGGCGGCACGACGCGGAAGTTTTCAAACGCGCCTTGCCCCCATTTGAGGAACTGGTAGCGCTCCATGTTGCGCTCGTATTCCAGCTCCACATTGCGCTGGAAGGCGCGCGGGCTGCCGAATTCGTCGATCATCACCGAGTGGTCGATCACGAGGTCGACCGGCACCAGCGGGTTGATCTTTTTCGCGTCGCCGCCAAGGGCCTTGATGCCGTCGCGCATTGCGGCAAGGTCGACCACGGCGGGCACGCCGGTGAAATCCTGCATCAGCACGCGCGCCGGGCGGTAGGCGATTTCACGCGGGTTCTTGCCGCCCATCTTTGCCCAGTCGCCAAAGGCCTTGATGTCCTCGACCGAGACCGAGAAGCCGCCATCCTCGAAGCGCAAGAGGTTCTCAAGCACCACCTTCAGCGCGGCGGGCAGCTTCGAGAAATTGCCCAGACCCGCGGCTTCGGCAGCCGGGATCGAGTAATAAGCATAGCTCGCATCGCCAACGGTAAGCTGGCGGCGGGTCTTGGCAGTATCCTTGCCGGTGACAACGGTCATTGGGGTGCCTCCCGTGGCTGAAAAGAAGTCTTTGATCGCTATGTGCCCCATGCGGCGGAGTCGATCAAGAGGGCGGAGACACTTTTTGTATACCGTTGCACACCGTTTTGTCGCAACACGGCCGCATGTCCGCATCGAAAGGGGCCCGGCACCGGGGGGCGGCCCCCGTGCAACACTCGCAAAACCTTGATTGGCGTTCGTCCTGCGGGCGCCTTAGGAAGAGGGACGCAATCGGAGCGAGGTTTCATGGTAGGCGCGAGATACGCCGCGGTCATAGGAGAGTGCCTCCTGCTCGGCCTTCTGGCCGGGGCGCCTGTGGCTGCCCTCGCGCAAGGTATCGCCGTTGGCGGGGCTTCCGCGCCTTCTGCTGGAGCCGCCGCGCCTGCGGCTGGTCCGGGTGTTGGCCCGGGGGCGCTGATCGAGAGCCTCAACCGCGCCGTGGACCGCGCCATTGCCGGCACGGAAGCGCTTGCCGGCGTCAATACGCTGATTGCGCCCTCCGCGCCGCCCAAGCCCGCGCCGGTGGTGGTGGAGTTGTTCACCTCGCAGGGCTGCTCGGCCTGTCCGCCCGCCGATGCGCTCCTTGCGCAGGTGGCGCAGCGCCCCGATGTTGTCGCGCTGTCGCTGCATGTCGACTACTGGGATTATCTCGGCTGGGAAGATCCCTTTGCCCAGCCCGCGTTTACCGCGCGGCAAAAGGCCTATACCCGCGCCGCGGGAGAGCGCACGCTTTACACGCCGCAGGTGATCGTTGGCGGAGAGGCCTCGCTCACCGCGCCCGCGCCCGCCACGCTTGATGCGGTGATCGCGCAGGAAGCCGCCGTGGCGCCACGGGTGTCGATTGCGGTATCCGAAGGCGAGGGGTCGGGGCAATATGTGATCGACCTTGCCCCGCTCGCCCGCCCGCTCGAGCGTCCGAGCGTGGTGCAGATCGTGCGCTATGTGCCCTCTGCTCAAGTGGAAATCCTGCGTGGCGAGAATGCGGGCAAGGTGCTCGATTTCGCCAATGTCGTCACCGCATGGCATGCTGTGGCGGAATGGGACGGGCAGGTTCCGCTGCGTCTGAACGCCAAGATCGACGGCACCGAGCCCGCGGTGGTGATCGTGCAGACGGCGCTGCCGGGCAAGACCGCGCCCTTGCCGGGGCCGATCCTTTCGGCGGCCTGGCTGCGTTAACGCGCCCGCGCGGCGCGGCGCTCCGCATTCCAGACCCAAAGCCCCGCGGCCACGATCACGCCCGCGCCCAAGACCGTGTAAAGGTCTGGCAGGGCCGCAAAAAAGATCCATCCCCACAGCGAAGACAGCACCAGGCCAAAGTAGCCATAAGGCGCCAGAACGCCCGCGGGCGCGGCGCGAAAGGCCTTGATGAGCAGCGCCTGACCCACGGCCCCCAGGGCGCCGACGGCGAGGAACAGCGGCAGATCCACAGGCGCCACCTCTTGCCAGAAGAAGGGCAGGGCGAGCGAGGACATCGCCGTTCCCACGCCCGCGGACCAGATCACCGAGGTCGCCGTGCTGTCAAACCGCACCACGCGGGTCATCAGCGTGCCGCCCGCATAGGTGAAGGCGGCAGCCAGCGCATAGAGTGCTGCCGGGTCCATCACGCCCGCACCGGGGCGCAAGATGATCATTGCGCCCAGAAAGGAGACGCAAATCCCCGCGACCCGGCGCGGCCCGATCTTTTCGCCCAGAAAGAGCGCCGCGCCAAGCGTGATCAGAACCGGGTTGAGGTCGGTCAGCGCCGCCGCCTCGGCCAGCCCGATCGAACGGATGGCAAGGAAGAACAGCGCCACCGTCGCCATCTGGAACAGGCCGCGCAAAAGCTGCAAGCCGGGCTGGCGCGAGCGTGCATGGGCAAGGAAGGAGCCGCGGAAAATCAGCGAGACAAGCGCGAGGTTCACGGCAAAGCGCGCCCAGATCACCATCGCGGGCGCATAGCTCTGGCCCAGCCTCTTGGCCACCGCATCCATCAGCGTGAAAAAGACCAGCGCCAGAAAAAGAAGCCCGATCCCCTTGCCGATATAAGAGGTCTCGGGCGCCGGGATCGCCGGTTCGGGCATGTCTGGCCCCGGCATCCCGGCGGCGGCAACGGCAAGGGGGGCCGGCTCCGGCCCCCCTGATTTTGTGGTTTGCGGGTCTTGCCCGGTGCTCACAGCAGCGCTTTCACCTTGGCGGCGATCGCTTCCGGCGTGATGCCGAATTCGGCATAGAGCCGCTCGGCCGGGGCGGAGGCGCCAAAGCCCTCCATGCCGACGAAATCGGCTTTCTTCTCGGAGCCGCGCTCGCCCAGAAGCCAGCGGTCCCAGGGTTGGCGGATCGCGGCCTCAACGGCCACGCGCACCGCGCCGGGCGGCAGGATCTTGCGCCGGTAGGCCTCGGGCTGGGCGGCAAAAAGCTCCATGCAGGGCATCGAGACCACGCGGGTGCCAATCGCCTCCGCTTGCAGGAGGTCGCGTGCCTTGAGCGCGATCTCCACCTCCGAGCCCGTCGCCATCAGGATCGCCTGACGTTTGCCCGCCGCTTCTGCGATCACATAAGCGCCTTGTGCGGTCAGGTTTTTCTGGTTGTGGGCGGTGCGCAGCGTGGGCAGGTTCTGGCGGCTCAGCGCCAGCACCGAGGGGGTGCGCTCCGACGAGAGCGCCAGCTCCCACGCCTCGGCGGTCTCGATCACATCGGCGGGGCGGAAGGTCCAGGTGTTGGGGGTGGCACGGCAGATCGCCAGATGCTCGACCGGCTGGTGAGTCGGCCCGTCTTCGCCAAGGCCGATGCTGTCATGCGTCATCACATAGACCGTGGGCACGCCCATCAGCGCCGAGAGCCGCATCGCGCCGCGCGCGTAATCGGTGAAGCAAAAGAAGGTGCCGCCATAGGGGCGCACGCCGCCATGCAGCCACATCCCGTTCATCGCCGCCGCCATCGCATGTTCGCGAATGCCGTAGCGCATGTAGCGGCCCTTGCGATTGTCGGGCATGAAGTCGGAAATATCGCTCGTTTTCGTCAGGTTCGAGCCGGTGAGGTCGGCCGAGCCGCCAATGGTTTCGGGCACGACCGGGTTGACCGCGGCCAGCACCATTTCCGAGGCTTTGCGAGTCGCCACTTTCGGCGCGGCTTCCGAGTTCGCCTTCTTGAAGGCGCGGATCGCGGTGGCGAGTTTCTTCGGCACGCCCCGGCTCATCTGCCGCTCGAACTCGGCCTTTTTCGTGGGCGACAGCGCATCGAGGCGCGCGGCCCAGGCGGCATGCTCCGCCGCGCCCCTGGCGCCAATCGCTTCCCAGTCCGCCTTGATATCGGCCGGGATTTCGAACGGGCCATGCGGCCAGCCGTAAACCTCGCGCGTCGCCTTGATCTCGTCGCCGCCGAGGGGGGCGCCGTGCACGGCATAGCTGTCGGCCTTGTTGGGCGCGCCAAAGCCGATGATCGTTTTGCAGTCGACAAGCACCGGGGCTTTGGCCTTTTTCGCCTCGGTCAGCGCGCGGTCGATATCGGCCGGGTCATGGCCGTCGCAGCTCAAGACCACCCAACCCGAGGCGGCAAAGCGCGCGCGCTGATCGGTCTTGTCGGAGACCGTCACCCGGCCATCGATGGTGATGTTGTTGTTGTCCCAAAGCACGATCAGGTTGTCGAGTTCCTGCTTGCCCGCGAGCCCGATCGCCTCCTGGCTGATGCCCTCCATCAGGCAGCCGTCGCCCGCGATCACCCAGATCTTGTGATCAACGACAGATTTGCCAAAGCGCGCCGCCATGGATTTTTCGGCAATCGCCATGCCGACGGCGGTGGAAATGCCCTGGCCGAGCGGGCCGGTCGTCGTTTCCACGCCCTCAAGATGGCCGAACTCCGGGTGCCCCGCCATCCGCGCGCCCCATTGCCGGAAGTTTTTCACCTCTTCCAGAGTCGCCTGTTCGTAGCCGGTGAGATGGAGCAGCGCGTAAAGCAGCATCGAGCCGTGGCCGGCAGAGAGCACAAACCGGTCCCGATCCGCCCAGTTCGGCGCTTTTGCATCGAATTTCAGGTGGTTGCGGTAAAGCACGGTCGCCACATCGGCCATGCCCATCGGCATGCCGGGGTGCCCGGAATTGGCCGCCTGCACGGCGTCGATTGCCAGCACGCGGATCGCGGTGGCAAGCTTCCAGTGGTCGGGGTGGGCGGCACGCAGCGCGGCGATGTCCATGGGGGCGTCCTTTTCGTGGAGCGGGTTCTTGGAACGGGTGTCGGCCCCCGTGATAACAGGGATCGGGGCAATATCAAGCACACCCCCCAAGTGGTTGAGGTAAAAGGGTGGGAGAAGATTGTCGCAGCGGATAAACTAAAAGGCGAGCCGGAGTGCCTTGCGATTCGCGGCCCGCTTTTGGGGGGCGCAGCGCAGGTGAACGCCGTGGCAATGAACACAACGGGGCCAGAGGGGCGAAGGCTGCGCAGGGCGCGGGCCGCGCCGATCCGGGCTCCCGCAGAGGACCAGACGAGGAGACCGAATGACGGATCTGGCAGAGTATGAGCGCCGCATAGCCTATGCGCTCGAACGGATCGGGCGGGGCGTTGAAACGCTGACGCAGCGTCCCTCCGCTCCTGCGCCCGAGGCGGTGCCCGAACCGCCCGAACCGGTCGCGCCGCCCGAGCCTGTGGTGGTGATTGATACTGCGCAAGTCGAGGCGCTGGAGGCAGAGCTTGCGGTCGAGCGTATGGCGCTTGCCGCGGAGCGGGCAGCGCTGGAGGCTGAGCGCGCAGCCAATACGCAGCTCACCGAGCGGGTGCGGGCGATCCGCGAGAAGCAGGAGACGACGCTTGTCACGCTGGAGCGGCGGCTCGCGCAGGCCACCCGTGCGCTGGAGGCGGTGCAGGCGGAGGCAAACCGGCTCAAGCGCGCCAATGCCGATCTTTTGGAGGTCAACCGCAGTCTGGTCGAGGCGGGCGACGTGATGGCGGCAGCGCAGGTGAACCGGGCGATGCAGGCGGAGCTGGAAGCTTTGCGCGCGGCGCGGTCCTGGGAGATGGCGGAGCTTGCGGAGATTCTCGCCGGGCTTGAGCCGATCGTGGCGGCGCATGCAAAGGCGCCGTCGAATGGGCCCGCGGCGCGCGAGGGGGTGGAGCATGGCTGATCTGCGCATCGTGATTGGCGGGCGGGATTTCGACGTCTCCTGCCAAGAGGGGGAAGAGCATTTTCTGCAAGCCGCGGCGGCGCTTCTGGATGCCGAGGCATCGGTCTTGACCGGGCAGATGGGGCGGATCCCGGAAAACCGGATGCTGTTGATGGCGGGGCTGATGCTTGCCGACAAGGCGGCGGGCACCGAGGATAACCTGCGCCAGTTGCGCGCCCGCGTGGCGGAACTGGAGGCGGCGCTGGCCGAGGCAAAGGCAAACCCGCAGCGTATCGAAGTGCCGGTGATCCCGACGGAAGTGACCGATACTCTGGCCGAAATTGCCGCGCGTGCGGAGGCGATGGCGGAGCGGGTGGAAGAGGCCGCAGAAGGCTGAGGAGGCGCCTTGCCTTTCGCCTGGTGCTGCTGCAACGGCCCGGGAGACGGTCCGGACAGGGGCTTTCGCCTCGGCCTTGCCGAGGCGACCCGCCGGGGGGCTTCGCCCCCCGGACCCCCCTTGTTCAAATGACCCGCGCCCATGCTGACCTGCGCCCTTGCTTGCCGGGCTGTCCTGAGGCTCTCTTTCGCCCTGCCCGGGGCAGGGCGACCCGCGCGGGGGCTGCGCCCCCGCGATTGCGGGTTTACCGGCCCCCCGGGGGGCTCCGGGGACCACAGGCGCGGCCACGGCGATTTATAACTTTAAGTCAGGTGATTTTCGCCTTCCGTGATCCGGTTGTCGGTCGCGCCTTCCCGCGAGACCATGCGCCTTTCCCTCGCAAAACACCTTCGCGCGCGGATCGCTCGGCCTTCCCGGCGCGGCGCACCACGTCTTGTCTTGGAACAAGGGGGCAGCGGGGGGGCCGGGGGGCGGCAGCCCCCCGGCGGGTCGCTTCGGCCCTGCCGAAGCGAAAGACCGCGTCACACCTTGACCCGCGCGCCGGTCTCGGTCACATGAACCCATGGTTCCGCTCGACAAACTCGACCAGATCACGGCGCGTTTCGACTTTCTCGAAGCGAAGCTCCATACCGCGCTCGCCCCCGCCGAGATCGCCACCCTTTCGCGGGAATACAGCGATCTGCGCCCGGTCGCGCAGGAAATCGCCGCCTATCGCGCCGCGCTTGGTGATTTGGCCGAGGCCGAGGGCTGGCTCGCCGATCCCGAGATGCGCGCACTCGCCGAGGAGGAGCTGCCGCGCCTCAAGGCCCGCATCCCCGAGATGGAGCAGGCGCTGCGCATCGCGCTTTTGCCCAAAGATGCCGCCGATGCCCGCCCCGCAATCCTTGAAATCCGCCCCGGCACCGGCGGGGAGGAGGCGGCGCTCTTCGCCCATGACCTCTGGCGCATGTATGAGCGCCACGCCGAGCGCATGGGCTGGCGCTTCGAGCGGCTGGAATTTGCGCCCACTGAGCTCGGCGGCCTCAAGGAAGGCATGGCGCGGATCGAGGGCGAGGGGGTCTTTGCGCGGCTCAAATACGAAAGCGGCGTGCACCGCGTGCAGCGCGTGCCGGAAACCGAGGCGGGCGGGCGCATCCATACCTCGGCCGCCACGGTCGCCGTGCTCCCCGAGGCGGAAGAGGTGGATATCGACATTCCCGCCTCCGACATCCGCATTGATACGATGCGTTCCTCGGGCGCGGGCGGGCAACACGTCAACACCACCGATTCGGCGGTGCGCATCACCCACCTGCCCAGCGGCATCGTTGTCACCTCGTCCGAAAAGAGCCAGCACCAGAACCGTGCCGTCGCCATGGCGGTGCTGCGCGCGCGGCTTTACGAGCGCGAGCGCGAGCGCCTTGCGAGCGCGCGCACCGAAAGCCGGCGCGCGCAAGTGGGCACCGGCGACCGCTCGGAGCGCATCCGCACCTACAACTTCCCGCAGGGGCGGATGACTGACCACCGCATCAACCTCACCCTTTACGCGCTGCCGCAGATCCTCGGTGGCGATCTGGGCGAGGTGATCGACGCGCTTGTTGCGCATGACCAGGCCGAAAAACTCGCGGAGATGGATGGATGAAGGTTCAGATCGCTTTGATGCTGGGGATGCGCCAGCTCGAGGGCGCGGGGATCGAGGGCGCCTCGACCGATGCGCGCCGGCTTCTGGCCCATGCGCTCGATCTGCCCGCCGAGCGGCTGTTTCGGGCTGTGAACGATGAGCTCCCGGAAGAGTGTCACAAGCGCTACCTCAAATATCTCAGCGCCCGCGAGTCGCGCCAGCCCGTGGCGCAGATCATCGGCGCGCGCGCGTTCTGGACGCACGAGTTCCGCGTCACCCGCGACACGCTCGACCCGCGCCCCGAGACCGAGCTTCTGGTCGAAGTGGCGCTTGAGGCGCCGTTTGCGCGCGTGCTCGACCTTGGCACCGGCACCGGCTGCGTGGTGCTTTCCCTTCTGGCGGAGCGGCCCGGGGCGAAGGGCGTGGCGACCGATATTTCCGAGCCCGCGCTTGCCGTTGCGCAGGAAAACGCGGCCCGGCTGAAGCTCTCCGAGCGGGTGCAGTTTTTGCACAGCGACTGGTTTCACGGCGTCGAGGGGCGGTTTGACCTGATCGTTTCAAACCCGCCCTATATCACCGAGGCCGAGATGGACGAACTGGCCCCGGAGGTGCGCGACTGGGAGCCGCACAGCGCGCTCACGCCCGGCGGCGACGGCCTTGGCGCCTATCGCGCCATTGCCTTTGGCGCCTTTGCGCGGCTCAGGCCCGGGGGGCGGCTCGCGGTGGAGATCGGCCCGACTCAGGGCGCGGCGGTGAGCGCGATGCTCGCGGCGCAGGGGTTTGATCTGCTCGAACTGCGGCAGGATCTGGGCGGGCGGGATCGCGTTGTGCTGGCCCATCGCCCCGGCGGCGCGCCTTCGGGCAATGCGGGCTGATATCCGCCGAAAAGCATAAAATTGCCGCTTTCCCCCCTTCGAGCGCAATTTCCGGCTTGCGCAGTCATGGGGGACATGTTTAGTCAGCGCTGTGGCAGGGGAGCTTTCGCTCCCCCCATGATTTCAGCTTACACCTCGGGTTTGGTCATGGCAGCGCCTGCTGCGGGTGGCACCCGATGACGGGCGCCGTTTTCCGGTCCGGCCCAGACCCAACGCCCCTGGGGGCACAACAGACGCAGGCTCATGAGATCCTCCAAGTCCCGTTCGCGCAACAAGTCGAACCGTCAGCGCAGCATCGGCAATGTCATCAACCGTGTCTTCGACAGCTCCGGGCCCGAGGGCAAGGTGCGCGGCACGCCGCAGCAGATCATCGAGAAATATCTCGCGCTGGCGCGCGATGCGCAGCTCGGCAACGACCGCGTGGCAGAGCAGAACTTCCTGCAGCATGCCGAGCATTACACCCGCATGCTGGGCGAGGCGCAGCGCGAACTGGCCCGCGAGCAGGAAGAGCGCAACCGCAATTACCCGTCGAACGGCCAGAACAATGGTCAGAACGGCGGCCAGAACAATGGTCAGAACACGGCCCAGAACGGCGCTCCGGCGGCCTCTGGCGGTCAGGCTCCGGGCGGGCCGCAGGGCAGCGCTCAGGGCGGTGGGGCTCAGGGCGGCGGTGTGCAGAGCGGTGGGTCCGAGACCGCCGCGGCGCCCCTGCGCGAGCGTGCGCCCGAGGCGCCCCGTTATGAAGAGCCGCGCTACGATGGCGCGCCGGTGATGATGCCCGATTTCTTCGCCGCCGAGGACGAAGGACCGGGCCTTGTGGAAACACCCGAGGCCCGTCAGGCCGAGACCCGTGTGTCCGAGGCGCGCCCCCCGCGCAAGGCGCATGAACCGGCTGCGGCCCCCGCCGTGACCGAAGAGGCCGAGGCCTCCGAAGCCGCCGCGCCGAAGGCCGAGAAAGCCGCCAGGCCCGCGCCGCGCCCGCGTGCGCCGCGCAAACCCAAGGCGGAAGGCGCCGCGCCGAAAGCGCCCAAGGCGCCCAAGGCGGAAAAGCTGGCCCCGCCCGAGGCGCCCGCCGCCGAGTAACCGGCCCGAGCCCTCATCCGTGTTTGCAGCGCCGCGCCCCTTGGGGCGCGGTTTGCGTTTGAGCGCGCTTCAGGCGCGGACAAGAAGGCGCGCGAGAGTGCAGAACTGCTCAAGGCTCACCCGTTCGGCGCGCTCGGTCGGGGCGATCCCTGCCGCCTCCAGAAGCGCCTCGATCTCGGGATGCAGCCCCTTGAGCGAGGAGCGCAGCATCTTGCGGCGCTGGTTGAAACCCGCGGCCACCACCCGTTCCAGCGTTTTGGCATCGGCCTCATACCGGGGCGCAGGCAGCGCCTTGAGATGCACCACCGCCGAATGCACCTTGGGCGCGGGCTGGAACGCCTCGGGGGGCAGGCTCATGACAATCCGCGCCTCGGTGCGCCATTGCGCCAAAATGGCCAGCCGCCCGTAATGGGTGTCGCCCACCTTCGCGGTGATGCGCTGCGCGACCTCCTTTTGGAACATCAGCGTCAGGCTCTCCCAGGCGGGGGGCCATGCAGGCGGCGTGAGCCAGCGCACCAGAAGCTCTGTGCCCACGTTATAGGGCAGGTTCGCGGCAATCTTGTAAGGGGGGCTGAGATGGGCCGCCACATCGACGGCCAGCGCATCGCCCTGAATCACCGCGAGCCGCCCGGGGTAATGCGCCGCAATTTCGGCCAGCGCGGGCAGGCAGCGGCTGTCTTTTTCCACCGCGAGCACCTTGCGCGCGCCTTCGGCCAAAAGCCCGCGGGTAAGCCCGCCCGGGCCCGGCCCCACTTCCAGCACATCGAAACCAGACAGATCTCCGGCCGCGCGCGCAATCTTCGCGGTCAGGTTCAGATCGAGCAAAAAGTTCTGCCCAAGCGATTTTTTCGCCACCAGATCATGCGTGGCGATCACCTCGCGCAGGGGCGGCAAACCGTCAATCGCTGCCATGCCGTGCCCTTTCATCTTGCCGTAAATATCCCGGGGGTGCGGGGGCAGCGCCCCCGCGGGCTCGGCCCTCAGCCGCGCCGCGCCGCGCCCATTTTCGCAGCCATCCTGAGCGCCGCCATCAGGCTTTGCGGGCTCGCCTTGCCGGTGCCCGCAATGTCATAGGCGGTGCCATGGTCGGGCGAGGTGCGCACGAAGGGCAGCCCCAGCGTCACATTCACGCCGCCATCGAAATCGAGCGTCTTGATCGGGATCAGCGCCTGATCATGATAGGCGCAGATCGCCGCATCATACCGGTCGCGCGCGGCGGGGTGGAACATCGTATCGGGCGGCAACGGGCCGGAGAGCGCATAGCCCTCGGCGCGCAGGCTCTCGACCACGGGGCCGATCCAGTCCATCTCTTCGGTCCCCATCGCGCCGCCTTCGCCCGCATGCGGGTTGAGCCCCGCCACGGCAAGGCGCGGATTGGCAATGCCAAAATCGCGGGCGAGCCCCTCGGCGGTGATCTGCACCGTGTCGCGCAAGAGCGCCGGGGTGAAGGCGTCGAGCACATCGCGCAGCGCAATATGGATCGTTGCAGGCACCACCCGGCAAGGCGGCGTGACCCGCTCCGAGGCGAGCATCATCACCACTTTGGCGCCGCCCGCGAGATGGGCAAGGTATTCGGTATGGCCCGGAAAGGCGAAACCCGCGCCGTCTTTCAGCACTTTCTTGTTGATCGGCGCGGTGGTCAGCGCCAGCCCCTCGCCGCGCATCACCAGATCGACCCCGCGCGCGATCACCTCGATCACGGCGCCCGCATTGGCGGGGTCGGGCTGGCCCGGCACGGCCGCGGCGGGGAAGGCATGGGGCAGCACACACAGCGCCGCGCCCGCATGGGTCATCGCCTCTGCGGGGCTGTCGATCTCGCGCAGCCTGGTGCCGCGCGGCAGATGCGCCGGATCGCCGATCCAGGCAAAGGGCAGCGATGCGCCAAGCGCTTGCCAGGCGCGCACGGCAAGTTCCGGCCCAACGCCCGACGGGTCGCCACAGGTCAAGATCACCGGCCGGTCAAGCGTATCGCGCTCCGGTGCGGCAGGTTCGGCCGGAAATTCGGCGGGAAATTCGGCGGGGCTCATTTGCGCACGATCACCGCGGCGGCCTTCAAAGAGGCCAGCAATTGATCCGACATCGTGTTGATGCGGGCATTGATAAGCTCGTTGCGGGCGGCATCGCGCGAGGGGCCGGTCTCGCCCAGATCGGCGTTGAGCGCGCGACCGCGCTCGCACAGCATCACCAGAACATCGGTGCCACCGCGGCGCAGCACCGCGGTTTCGCCCAGATCGAGCTGCGGCAGGACCGCGCCGATATCGGCAGGCACCGCGCCCGCCCGTGCGTCCTCAACCCGCACCAGCCGGTCTGCCGGGAGCCCACGCGCCACGGTGTAAAGATCATCGCAGCGATGCGCATTCGCGGCCACCTTGGCGGCAAGCGCGGCGCTCTCGGCGCTGCCCGTGGCCCCAAGCGTCAGAGTGGCGTAATCGACCGCACGCGCAGAGGGCGCCACGTCGCCCCCCTCGTCGAAGCCGCGCATGAAGAACACCGCCACCGCACCGGGGGTGGAAAGCGGCGCCGTGGTGCGGCCCGGGCGCAGGTTTGCCACCGCGCTGCGCACCTCGACCGGAAGCGCCTCGATCGGCATCCAGTCGAGCCGACCGCCCTTGGTCGCGCTTGGCGCCGACGAGAGATCGCGGGCCACTTGCGCAAATTCGGCCTCGGTGCGGGCCACGGAGGCGCGGCGCGCCTTGGCCATGGCCTCGGCCTCGCCGCCGCCGCCAATGCGCACCACAACCTCGGAAAGCAGCACCTTCGCGCGCTCGGCGCGCGGCGTCACCAGCCGCAGGGCGCGGTCGACATCCGCATCCGAGACCGTCACACGGCCAACGAAATTGGCCTTCACGACCTCGCGCCAGATCACCCCGGCGGAGACGAAATCGCGGTAGGTCTGCGCATCGACGCCGTTTTCCCCGAGCGCCTTGACGAAGTCCTCAGCACTCAGATTGGCGCGGCTGGCAAATTCGGCCATGCCGTCCGTCACCGCCTGTTCGTTCAGGCTCACCCCGTCCTGCCGCGCTTTCCATTGCCGCAGCCGGTCTTCGATCAGCGCATCCTCGGCCAGCTTGCGCACATCTCCGGTGGCGCCCAGAAGCTCCATGAATTTCTGCCGCTGCGCGACCTCATAGCCGGTGATCGCCATGTCGTTGACGATGATCACCGGGGCAAAGGGCGAGCCCGATTGCGCGCGTGCAGGCAGCCCTATGAGGCCGAGCACCATCACCAGCGAAAGCACGATCAGCGCGGCCAGGCGCGGCGCGAGAAGCGAGGAGAAATGCCGTGTCATCCGTTCCGTCTTCCGTTCTCAATCAAGGGCTTGCGGGGTCTCAGCGCCGACAGAGCCGCTCCGGTCCGCCACTCGATCCTTGCGCGCCGAAGCCCGCAAGCTGCACCGAAAGGCCCAGATCCGTTTCGGGCTCCACACTAGAGGAGGATGTGAACCGACGCGAGAGAGAAAGCTCGACGCTAACGCATTCGTTGGAATATTGCAGCCCGAACGCCGCCTTGGCGGCGCGATCCGCCGTGAGGTCGTAGCGGGTCGAGAGCGTGGAGCGCCAGCCCGGCCGCCAGTCCCAGCCGGATTCGAGCAGCAACTCCGAGGTCTCGGAGTTGAAGGCGGTTTGCTCCATCCACAGGTATCCGGCGGAGAAATTGAGCCCGTCTCCGAGATAGGCGACGCGCAGCTCGTCGCGGTCAAGGTCGAAATCTTCCGTCAGCAGCGCTCGGTTCGAGATGATCATCCCGGTCGCGCTGCTCAGATGGGTGGCGATGAGCCAGTCCGAGCGCTTGCCCGAAAGGCCGGAGCCGAGCGCGAACTGGCCCAGATCGTCAAGCCGGTAGATCCGCCCCGCGGTGACGCCGAGCGACCAGCCCGAGGAATCGTGCCGTGACCAGCTGAGCCCGAGGTTCGCCCGCGTGCCCTGTTCGCGCGCATCTTCGCCCGGGTAGCGGGTCAGGGAAAACAGGTTGCCCTCGTCAAATTCGGTCAGCCAGCTGTCCTCGTAGGGAACGCGCTTCACATGCTTGCCCGACCAGACGAGTTGCGCCACCGGCTCGATCACCTGCACCGCACGTCCCGCGCTCGCCACCCAGGGCCAGCGCAGCTCGACCCCCAAGGTCGGCACCGCGCGCAGGTAATCGCCTGCGTAAACATCGTCTTGCCGCACCGTGATCGCATCGACCGCCAGCGCGCCTTCGGCGGCGGCGAGCACGCCCGAGGGCAGAAGCCAGTTGCGCCGCCAGTCTGCCTCAGCCGAGAGCCGCACCATGTCGCGCCCGTCAGATTCGGTGTCGAAAAGATCGGTGTCCTCGTCGCCCGCAAAGGCATCGTTGGTGCGGTCCGAGGCGCGGCGATGGGCGTGCAGGCTCCCCGAAACGCTGAGTTCGCCGCCGATCAGCTCGGGGCGGAACACCTTGGTCCAGCGCGCATCGCCCGAAAGCATTGGCTCGGTGGTGTTGCTCTCGCCATCGCGCAAGCTGTGGGTGTTGCCCACTTTCGCCCAGATCAACTCGGTCGCGCGCACGCGCTCGAGGGTAAGGCCGGACCACAGCCGGTCGTCATCGGTGATGTCGTAGTTGAGCAGGTAGGAGGGGTCTGAAACGGTGCGGATCTGCGCCCCGAGCGTGAAATCGCCGGGCAGGGCAAAGCGACCGTCGGCAAACAGATAGCCGCGCGTTTTGCCGGGGCGGATCGAGTCATGGCTCAGCGCGCCTTCGATCTGATAGCTGCCCCAGTTCTGCGCCACGCGGTAGCGCAGCCCCAGCGTGCTGGAGTGGGAGGCGGCCAGATAGGGCGTCAGCGTCAGGTCGCGCGAGGGCGAGAGCGCGAAGAAATAGGGCAGCGCGATCCCGGGGCCCAGCAGCGAGGTGGTGCGGAAGGTGGGGCGCAGCACGCCCGACATCCGCGTCACCGTCGGGTCGGGCATGCGCAGCTTGGGCAGCCACATCAGCGGCACGCCCATGGCGCGGAACTGCGCCTGATCGAACACGAGCTGATGCGTGGTTGTGTCATGGGTGATCGTGCGTGCGCGGATCTCCCACAGCGGGGTCGGGTCGGAGGCGCAGATCCGGCACGATGAGGCCACCACCTCGCGCAAGATGGTGCGCGTGCCGTCTTGCCGCTCCAGCCGGTTCGCGGCGAGCTGCAATTCGCGCGAGAGCACCATCCGCGCGCCATACATCACCCCGTTTTGCAGATCGCGGCTCAGTTGCGCCTGATCGGCCAGGATCACCGAACCGGTTGCGCCGGGTTCGACCATGCGGATCGGCCCCTCGATCGTGAGCCGATCCTCGGCCTGATCATAAATGAGCCGCGTCGCGTTCAGGCGGTGTTCGTGCCAATACACCTCGACATCGCCTTCGGCGGTGATCCGGTTCTGCCCGGTGATCTCGATCCGGTCGGCAAGCAGCGTGGCCGCATCGGAAATCGGCGCCGAGGCGGGCGGCGTGAGGGTCTCTTGCGCCAGCACCGGGGGGGCGGCCAGCGCGAGCACGGTCGCGGTGGCCAGCGCAACGCGGGCGAGGGGAGCTTGAAGCGGGCGGGGGGGCATCATCCCTCCTCCTGTTGCAGCACGAGCGCAAGCGCCAGCATCGCGGCAATTGCGGGCGGGGCCCAGCCCGCCAGCGTTGCCGCGATCTGGCCATTGTCGCCCAGAACCTGCGCCATGTTACGCAAGAAAAACACCGAAAGCCCGGCCAGAAGCGCCAGCAAGACGCGCCCGCCCGTGCCGCCAAAGCGTGTCGGGCGCATCGTGAAAGCCGCCGCCACAAGCACCATCGCCGCCAGCATAAGCGGTTGCGAGAGCTCCATTTGCAGCCAGACCTGATGCCGCCGCGGCGAGAAGCCCGCCGCGGCGAGCGCGCGGATGAAGGTGGGCAGATCCCAGATCGGCACCGCAGAGGGGGCATCGAAACTGTCGGCAATGCTTTGTGCGGTCAGGGTCGAGGGCAGGCGCAGGCTGGTGGCGCGCAGCGCGTCGCGCTCGGGATTGGTGGAGCTGCCGAGCGGCCAATCCTTGGCATCATGCAGATACCACGCGCCCCGGCCAAGCTGCGCGGTGGCCGCATCAATGCGGCGGATCGGGCCGCGGGTATCGTCAAAGATCATGAAGCTGACATCATAGAGCGCGGTCGCCTCGGTATTGCCGCGCAGCGCATGAATCACCGCCTGGCCACCGTCGGCGGTGCCCTGGCGCATCCAGATCCCCTCGCGGCTGACCGAGACGGTCTGCATCCCCTCCGCCTTCATCGCGCCCTCGATCTCGTCGGCCCGCTTGGTCGTGGCCGAAACGATCGGATTGCCGATCATCACCAGCGCCACCCCGAGCAGCAGCGCCACCATCACCGGCGCGATCAGCATGCGCAGGGCAGAGCGCCCGGCGGCGCGGATCACCACCAGTTCGGAGGAGCGCGCGAGGTTGAGAAACAGCACCACCGCGGCCAGCACGGTGATCAGCGGAAAGATCCGGTAGACGGTTTTGGGCAGGCTCAGCGCGGCGAGAAGCGCAGCGTCGGAAAGGCCGCCCTGTTGCGCGGTGAGCCCGCGCAACTGCTCGACGATTTCAATCAGGAACAAAACGCCGATGAAGGCGCCGGCAACGATGCCAAGCGCCCGCAGGAACCGCCGCGCGATATAGAGCGAAAGCGTCATGGCGTGGCCCCCGGGGCGGCGCCGGCCACAGGCGGGCAGCGCGGACGCGTGCGCCCGGCCCAGCCCAGCAACACCATGGCGGCAACAAGGCCGATCAGCGGCGGGAGATAATAAAGGCCCCAGAGTTCGGGCGCGCTGCGGGTGGCGGAGGTAGCAAGGTTGACGAGCGTCTGCAAGATGATCAGCCCGACCACGGCGGCGGCCATCTGCCGCCACAGGCCAAAGCGGGAAAACCCGCCCAGAAACATTGCCGCCGCGGCCAGAAGCGCGGCCACCGGCGCCATCAGCGGTTGCGCGAGCCGGTCATGGAGTTCGCGGGCCGCCTCTTCGGGGCGCGCTTCCGTGGCGGCCAGAAGCGCCGCGGAGGGCGCAACCAGCTGCCAGCTCGGCAAGGTCTCCAGCTGAGGCCGCGCCACCGTATCCGGCCCGATCGCGACGCCAAGATCATAGGTGAAATCGGAAAACCGGGTCTGGGCCAGAGATTCATCCGCCTCGCGCAGGGTTTGCGCCACCCCGTCGAACATCACGAGCTTCGGACCGGCATCGGAGGGCACGATCAGCGCCTTTTCGGCGGTGTAGATCGTCTGCAGCCCCGGCGTGCGGGCATCGTAAAGGAAAAGGTCGAGCAATTCGCCAAGATCCGAGATCTTGCGGATGTAGAGCGTGAGCCCTTCGGCCGGGTTCTCGAAGCTGCCCTCGGTGAGGAATTTTGCGGAAATGTCTTGCGAGACCTGCGCCTGTCGTTCGACCAGCCGCGCCTTGGCCGCGGGCACGAGCACATGCACGAGCACAAGCATCAGGCAGGCGACAATCAGCCCGAACACCGCAACCGGGCGGGCCAGCCGCCACGGGCTTGCGCCCGCGGCCTGCATCACCACCAGTTCGGATTCGCCCGCGAGCCGGTTGAGCGCGTAAAGCGTGGCCGCAAAGGCGGCAACCGGCAGCACAAGGCGGATCGCATTGGGCAGGGTAAGGGCGGTGAATTCAAGCACCACCCAGGCGGTCTGCCCGTCAGAAATAAGCTTGTCGAACAGCAAAACGGCACGGTTGATCCAGTAGACCGAAACCAGCACCAGCGCGAAAAAGCCAAACAAGGCCATCAGCTGGGACAGAAGATATCGGTCCAGTTGTTTCAAACCTGCCTCGCTCCGGGTGTTTTCTCTTCTCTAGCGCGGCTTTCGGGCCGGGGAAAGCCCCGGCTGCCGGGGGATCGGCGGCGCCCCGCTATACAAGCGCGCCCGAAGCCACTAGGCTCGACGCCCGAAAACGCCCCTTATCCAGATCTTCGCAGGAAATCCCATGATCCATCCCGTTGCGCTCCGCTTTTCCGCCCCCGATGCCGAAGTGCTGGCCCGCCGGGAGGGCCGGCTGGCGCTGATCGTCCCCGCCGACGGCAAGCTCGGGGCGCTTGGCCGCCGGCTGGACCGTCTCACCCGGGGCGCGCTCAAGCGCGCGCTTGGCTCCGAGGCCTGGGGCAAGGTCAAGGTCGGCGAATCGCTCGAGCTTGGCTTTCCGGGCGGGCTCGCCTGTGAGGCGCTCGCGCTGATCAAGCTAGAGCGCAAGGCGACGGAGGCAGAGGCGCGCAAGGCGGGCGCCACCGTGGCGAAGCGGCTTTCGGAGACCGGCGCGCTGGTGATGGCCGAAAATCACCCCCGCGCCGCCGCCGTGGCCTTTGGTCTTGCGCTGCGGGCCTATCGCTGCAGCTACAGCAGCGAAGAGGCAAAACCCTTTGGCCCGGTCGAGATGATGGTGGCGCATCCCGAGGCCGTGGCCGCGGAGGCCGCACCCCATGCCGCGCTCGCCGAGGGGGTGTTTTTCACCCGCGATCTGGTGAATGCGCCCGCAAACATCCTGACCACCGATGATTTCGCCGCGCGGCTGGCCGCGATGCAGGAGCTGGGCCTCGAGGTCGAGATCCTTGAGGAGGAAGAGCTCGCCAAGATCGGCTTCCGTGCGCTTCTGGCGGTGGGGCAGGGCTCGGAGAGCCCGTCCAAGGTGGTGGTGATGCGCTGGAACGGGGGCGCCGAGGGCGCGGCCCCGCTCGCGCTGGTGGGCAAGGGCGTGTGCTTTGATTCGGGCGGCATCTCGATCAAGCCCGCCGCGGGCATGGAAGAGATGACGATGGACATGGGCGGGGCCGCCGTCGTGGCGGGGGTCATGCGCACGCTGGCGATGCGCAAGGCGCGTGCCAATGTGGTCGGGCTCGTGGGTCTTGTCGAGAACATGCCCGACGGGCGGGCGCAACGGCCCGGCGACATCGTGAAGAGCCTCAAGGGCGACACGATCGAGGTGATCAACACCGATGCCGAGGGGCGGCTCGTGCTGGCCGATGTGCTCTGGTATGCGCAGGAGCGGTTCCAGCCCGCCGCGGTGATCGACCTTGCCACGCTGACCGGCGCGATCATCGTTGCGCTCGGCCATGAGCATGCGGGCGTTTTCACCAATGACGACAAGTTCATGGCGAGCGTTCTTGAGGCGGCACGTGCGGAGGACGAAGGGGCTTGGCCGATGCCGCTCACGCCCGGCTATGAGCCGCTGATCAAGTCGCGGCTGGCCGATATCAAGAACACCGGCGGGCGCTGGGGCGGCGCCGTCACCGCTGCGGCCTTCCTCAAGCGCTTCGTGCGCGACGAGGTGCCGTGGTGCCATATCGACATTGCCGGTGTTGCGCTGCCGCCGGGCGAAACGGCGCTCGCGCCGAAGGGCGCGACCGGCTGGGGGGTGATGACGCTCGACCGGCTGGTGCGGACCCGTTTCGAGGCCTGAGATGCCCGCGCTGTTTTACCACGTCACGCAATCGCCGGTGGAGGCGGTGGTGGAAACGCTGCTCACCCGCGCGCTCTCACAGGGCTGGCGGGTGGAGTTGCGCGGCACCGATCCCGCGCGCATGGACTGGCTCGACCAGAAGCTCTGGCTTGGCCCCGAGGAAGGGTTCTTGCCGCACGGGCTTGCGGGGGGGCCGCATGATGCGCTGCAGCCGGTGCTGTTGACCGTCAGCCCCCGGCCCGAAGGGCGCGAAGCGGTGATGACGGTTGATGGCGCGGAGGTCGCGGCTGAAGAGGTGGCGCGCGCCGAGCGGGTCTGGATCCTGTTTGACGGGCGCAACGAGACGGCGGTGGAGCGCGCGCGCACACAATGGAAAACGCTCACCGCGGCCGGAGCCAAGGCGCAATACTGGAGCGAAGAGGGCGGCCGCTGGGAGAAAAAGGCGGAACGCTGAGGGTCTCGCTCCGCTAGAGCGGAGCGACCCGCCGGGGGCTCCGCCCCCGGACCCCCGGGATATTTGGACAAAGTCGAAAGACAGGGATCTTGGGGCGGTTCGCGCGCGGGGCGGAGGCCACAGGCCGCGCGGCGGGCTCCTGCGCCTGAAGCCTCTTCACACGCCGCCTTCGACTTTGTTCAAATATCCTGGGGGGTCCGGGGGGCGAAGCCCCCCGGCGGGTCGCCTCGGCCTTGCCGAGGCGAAAGAGCCGTTTAAGACGCAGCCGCCGCGGTTACTCGGCGGCCTTCATCTCGAAGCCCTTGCCGATCTGGTCCGAGGGCGCCACCGGGTAATCCCCGGAGAAGCAGGCGTCGCAATATTGCGGGCAGGCCGCATTGCGCCCCGCGGCCTCGCCCGCGGCGCGATAAAGCCCGTCGAGCGAGATGAACTTGAGCGAGGTGACGCCGATCCAGTCGCGCATCTCGTCTTCGCTCATCCGCGCGGCGAGCAGCTTGCCGCGGTCGGGCGTGTCGACGCCGTAAAAGCAGGGCCAGGCGGTGGGCGGGCTGGCAATGCGGAAATGCACCTCTGCCGCGCCTGCATCGAGGATCATTTCCTTGATCTTGCGCGAGGTGGTGCCGCGCACGACCGAGTCGTCGACCAGCACCACGCGTTTGCCGCGCACCAGCGACTTGTTGACGTTGAGCTTGAGGCGCACGCCCATGTTGCGGATGTGCTCGGTCGGCTCGATGAAGGTGCGGCCCATATACTGGTTGCGGGTGATGCCGAGCGCGAAGGGAATGCCCGATTCATGGCTGTAGCCAATCGCCGCCGGGGTGCCGCTGTCGGGCACGGGGCAAACGAGATCGGCCTCGACCGGCGCTTCGCGGGCGAGTTCCACGCCGATCTGGTGGCGCGTTTCATAGACCGAGCGACCGCCGATCTGGCTGTCGGGGCGCGAGAAATAGACATGTTCGAAGATGCAAAACCGCGGCGTGGCCGGGTGGAACGGGCGGCTCGATTCGATCTTGCCATCCTGAATCACCACCATCTCGCCGGGCGCGATCTCGCGCACGAATTCCGCGCCGATGATGTCGAGCGCGCAGGTTTCGGAGGCGAGCACATAGCCCTGATCGCCCAGCCGCCCCATCACCAGCGGGCGCACGCCCAGCGGGTCGCGCACACCGATGAGCTTGGTGCGCGTCATCGCGATCACCGAAAACGCGCCCTCGACCCGGCGCAGCGCATCGGCGATGCGGTCGGCATGGGTCTTCTGGAACGAGCGCGCCATCAGGTGGATGATGCATTCGCTGTCCGAGCCGGACTGGAAGATCGCCCCGTGTTCGATCAGCTCGCGGCGCAGCGACTCGGCATTGGTGAGGTTGCCGTTATGGGCGACGGCGCAGCCCCCCATCGAGAACTCGCCAAAGAAGGGCTGGATGTCGCGGATCACCGCCGCCTTGGAGCCCGCCGTCGAATAGCGCACATGGCCGATCGCCAAGGGGCCCGGCAGGCTCTCCATCAGGCTCGCCTTGGTGAAATTGTCGCGCACATAGCCAAAGCGATGCGCCGAGTTGAAGCCTTTTTGGGGGTCATGGGCGACGATCCCGCCCGCTTCCTGTCCGCGATGCTGAAGCGCATGAAGCCCGAGCGCCACAAAGTTCGCAGCATCGGCAAGGCCGATGGCGCCAAAGATGCCGCATTCCTCCTTCAGCTTGTCGTCGTCGAACGGATGCGACAGGAAGGTCTTTTCAGCTGCGGTCATGGGAGGGCTCCAGATCGGGCGGGCGTGGCCGCGCTTTAACGCGAAACAGGAGGGCTGTTAAGCCCTCCCGCCCGGAAATCGTTATCGAAGTGTCACGTTTTTGCGCGTGGCCTCAGTTGCTGGCAGGGGCAGGGGTGCTGTTGCCTGCCGGGGCGGCACATTTGGCCACCAGCGCCTCATAGCGCCCGACGATCCAGCCCGGCGCATCTTCGGGCATGCTCTCGTCCATTTTTTCCGACATCGCCATGAACACTTTGGCCGAGCGCGAATTGTCCACCATCGGGATCGCTTCGGCGCTCACCAGCCGGTCATAAACGATGAAGGCCGCCGCGATCAGGATCACGCCGCGGGCCACGCCAAAGAGAAAGCCAAGCCCCTGATCGAGCCCGCCAAGGGCCGAGCGCTGCACCGCAGACGCAAAGAGCGGCGTGAGGATGGAAAAGACCACCAGAGCCAAGGCGAACACCGCGGCAAAGCCGCCGATCGTGGCCAGCTCGCAGCTGTCGGCGAGGAATTTGTTGAGCACCGGCAGTTGCGCGATCAGCGGGCGCGCCGCATCGGCGAATGTGTAGGCCACAACGGCCGCGGCAATCCAGCCGATGATGGCGAGCCCCTCGCGCACGAAGCCACGGCTGTAGGCGAGCACCGCCGACAGAATGATGGTAATCGCCACGATAGCGTCGACGATGGTGAAACCTTCCATACCGGCTGTCCCCGTGCCCGCGCGACGCTATCCTGCGCCGAACATGTCCCCAACGAATGTCACGAGATCGGGCAGCTTGCGCAGCGCCATCCCCGCGCTGCCCTCGACTTTGGTGCCGACGGGCAGGATCGCCTGTGAGAAACCAAGTTTCTCCGCCTCTTTCAACCTGTTTTCCGCCTGACCGACCGGACGCAGCGCCGCGGAGAGGGAGATTTCGCCGAAAATTACGAGGTCTGGCGGAAGTGCAACATCTTCGCGCGCACTGAGCAGCGCCGCGGCGAGCGCCAGATCGGCGGCGGGTTCGAGCACCTTGAGCCCGCCCGCAACGTTCAAAAACACGTCGAGCCCGGCAAAAGGAATGCCGCAGCGGCTTTCGAGCACGGCGAGGATGGTGGAGACCCGCCCCGAATCGAGCCCCACCACGGTGCGGCGGGGGCTTGCGAGCGAGGAGGGGGCAACAAGTGCCTGAATTTCGGTCAGCACGGGCCGCGTGCCCTCGATTCCCGCAAAGACGGCCGAGCCGGGCGCGGGCTGGCCGCGCTCGCTCAAAAACAGCGCCGAGGGGTTGGCCACTTCGGCCAGGCCGCCCCCTGTCATTTCGAACACGCCGATCTCCGAGGCCGGGCCGAAGCGGTTTTTTACCGCGCGCAGGATGCGGAACTGGTGCCCGCGCTCGCCCTCGAAATAAAGCACCGTGTCAACCATGTGCTCGACCACGCGGGGCCCGGCGATCTGGCCCTCTTTGGTGACATGGCCCACGAGCACCACCGAGACCCCGCGCGATTTCGCAAAGGTGACAAGCTCATGGGCGGCCGCGCGCACCTGGCTTACCGAGCCGGGCGCGGCCTCGACCATGTCGGCCCACATCGTCTGGATCGAATCGATCACCACGAGGTCGGGCCGTTCCGCCTCGAGCGTGGTGAGAATGTCGCGCAGGTTGGTTTCGGCGCCGAGTTGCACCGGGGCATCGGCGAGCCCCAGCCGGGCGGCGCGCATGCGCACCTGCGCCGAGGCTTCCTCGCCCGAGATGTAGAGGCATTTGAGCCCGCGCCGCGCGAAGGCCGCCACCGCCTGCAACAGCAGCGTCGATTTGCCGATGCCGGGGTCGCCGCCCACAAGGATTGCCGAGGCGGGCACCAGCCCGCCGCCCAGCACCCGGTCAAATTCCGCCATCCCGCACAGGGTGCGCGGCGGCGGCGCCTCTTCGGTGGCAAGCGTGGTCAGGTCGATGCGCCGCCCCTTGGCGCCGCCAAGGCTTTTCGAGGCGGGGCCGGAGGCGGAGAGCGGCGCCTCCTCGATGATCGAATTCCAGGCGCCGCAGGCGTCGCAACGCCCCGACCATTTGCGGTGAACGGCACCGCATTCGGTGCAGGTGAAAGAAGCGGATGCTTTGGCCATGCGCCCTTGTGGCAGAGCCGCGCGCGCCGGGCAAGCGCGCGCGGCGGGGCCTTGAGGGCTCAGAGGAAGATGAAATCCTCCTTGCCGAGGCTGGAGAGCCCGAGCACAAGGATGGTCTGGCCGTCGTAGCTCAACTGCACCGCCGTTGCGCCCTCGTAGGTCACTGTTTCCGGGTCGAGCGCGTCAAAATAGGCCTGCAGGCCGCTGCCGCCCGGCGCCTTTTCCACCCCGACGAGGCGGATCAGATCCTCGCCGCGGCTGAAATCGGTGAGGATGTCGACATTGTCTTCGGTGCCGGCGTTGAACAGGAACACATCTGCGCCGGTGCCGCCGGTCATCGTGTCGTTCCCCTCGCCGCCGTTGATCATGTCATCGCCCGCATCGCCAAAAATGCGGTCGTGGCGCCCGCCTCCGGCGAGGAAATCATCGCCCGCGCCGCCGCGGATCGTGTCATCGCCCTCGCCGCCGCCGATGGTGTCGTTGTTGGCATCGCCCGAGAGGCTGTCGCGGCCCGAGCCGCCGCCCATCGCGTCATTGCCATCGCCGCCCAGAAGCGTGTCATTGCCGAAGCTCGCGCCCATCACGTCGTTGCCGATGCCGCCGCCCATGGAATCGTCGCCCGCGCCGCCGTTCACGGTGTCATTGCCGGCAGAGCCGAGGAGCGTGTCATCGCCCATGCCGCCGCCCATGAAATCGTTGCCGGTGCCGCCGTCCATGCTGTCGTTGTCGAGCCCGCCGCCCATCAGGTCATCACCGTCACCGCCCGAGAGCGAATCCGCCCCCTCGGCGCCAGAGATGTTGTCATCGCCCGGCCCGCCGTCGACGGTATCGTTGCCCGCGCCGCCGCGCAGGCCGTCATCGCCCGCCCCGCCCGAGAGCGAGTCGTTGCCGTCATCGCCCGAGAGAAGGTCGTCGCCCTCCGCGCCGCTCAGCGTGTCGGCGCCCGCCGTGCCCTCAAGCGTCAGATCCACCGGCCCCGCCGCCGCCACCGTGGCAGACACCGCCGAGGTGACGCTCTCATGCGTGCCGAAGAGGTCGGTATAGCTCAGCCGCGCTGCGATCACATGGCCCTGATCGGCGGCGGTGAGCGTGTAGCTGGCTGCGGTCGCGCCCGAGATCACCGTGCCGTCGCGCAGCCATTGCCAGCCGAGGGTGGGGGCGTTGATGCCATCGGCATCGGCTACGCTCGAGCTGGCGGTGAGCACCGCGCCCACCTGCGCCGTGCCTGCAAGCGTTACCGCGCCGGTCGGCGCCGCATTCACGTTGGTGATGGTCCAGGTGACGCTGTCGGAGGTGGTGAGGATGCCGTCCGATGCTGTCACCGTTACCGACATCGGCGCGCCCCCCGCCACGGCGGCCACCGTGCCCGAGATCACCGAGCCCGACAGGCTCAGCCCCGCCGCGAGGCCCGTCACCGTGTAGCTCAGGCTGTCGCCATCGGCATCGGAGAAGTAATCCGCCAGATCGAGCGCGATCGTGCCCTCGGCATGGGTGAGCGTTGCGGGCAGGGTCGAGACCGGCGCATCGCCGATCACATAATCCGCCAGCGCTTCCCAGGTGTAGGTGTGGGAGCTGTAGCTGTTGTAATAGAACAGCACCGTCTCCACGCCGCGCAGCGTGGTGCCATTATAAACGAGCGTATCGGCCGAAACCGCCGAGAGGAGCGATTGCGAGAAGTCGCCGTCGAAGATCACGGTGTCGCTGCCCGCGCCGCCGTCGAGCGTATCGCCGCTGCCGCCCACGAGCGTGTCATCGCCCGCCCCGCCCGAGAGGCTGTCATTGCCCGCGCCGCCATCGAGATAATCCGTCCCTGCGGAGCCGGTGAGCGTGTCATTTCCCTCGCGCCCGAACATCGCCGCGCCGGCGGCGGCGGCGGTCAGCGCATCGGCGCCGGTGGTGCCAAGCTGGTCTTCCATCAGCCGCCACGTCAGCACTTCGGGGCCATCGCCGTTCCAGCTGTCATTGCCTTCGATCAGGGCGAGATACTGGCCATTGCCGAGCAGCGCAAATTCCGGCGGGACGTTGTAATAGGTGGTGTCATCGTCGGGCACATGGCTTTGGGTGAGCACGAAGCGGCCATCCACCAGAGCGTTGTCCGCATCAAAGCGGTAGCCATAGGTCGTGTAGGCGGGGTTGTAGCCCGAATACATCGCGGTGATCAGGAACCCGCCATCCGAAGTCGCCGTGGCGCGGATGTCGACGTAATAGCTCCCCAGCTCCATCGCATCGGTGAGCGGGGTGCCATCTGCCGCAAACCGGCGCCAGTATCCGCTTTCCTCGCCGCGCCAGGCCACCACGAAATCGCCGTTCTCGAGCACGGCGATCGAGCCTCCCTCAGCCCAAGTGTCGGTCGCCTGGCTGATCATGAAGGCCGAACCGATCGCGGTGCCCGAGGCGCTGTAAATCTGCCCCATCACCGCAGGATCTTCACTCACATTGCCCGGCGCCCCCTCGCCGCCACGCATCACCACGATATAGGTGCCATTGTCGAGCGCCGCGATATCGGAAGTGGAGCTTACCAGATCCCAGCCATAGGAGATGCTGCCGACCCAGGGGGTGACTTGCGCGATCGGACTGGCGGCGATGCCGGTGGCGCTGAAGGTCTGGGTATAGATCGTGCTTGCGCCCACATATTGCGCCAGCATCCCGGCGTAGGTTCCGTCGAGCGAAAGCGCGAACCCGCCCCCTTCCAGCGCCGTCAGAGCCGCGCTGCCTGCACTCGCATGCACCGAGACATATTCGTTACGGCTTTCCAGATAGCGGTCTGGCAACTCGACGGTGACATCGTTCAGCAGCCCGCCCGCGGCGGTGAAGGTCTGCACGCGGTAATCGAGCGTGTCCGGGTCTTCCCAGGCGATCGCATAGCCGCCCCCCGCGAGCCCGGTGGCGACAGGGTGGTAATAGTTGCTGATATAGGCCACGCCTTCGACATGCTCGATCACGATCTGTCCGCCGACGGCATTGCCCGAAGCATCATAGCGTTGCGCCGTAACTTCGCGGTCATAGCCGGAGACCGCGTTGGCGAGCCGCTGCTCGAACACGACAAGCGCGCCGCCATCGGCGAGGGGGGTGATGCTGGAGTGATACTGGTTGCCGGTGCTGTCGTCGTGGGCATGGGTCGAGCCAGCGGCGGGCACAAGATGATAGGTCATTGTAAAACCTTTCCTGCTACGGCCTTGAACGGGCCGTTACCTTTGAGGAGGTGCCGTGGAGACCACGATACCAGACCAAATTGCGGGTAGATTTGCCTAATATTATGGCAGAATATAAACTAAAGGGAGATGTTTCGGGTTGATCTCGATCAAGTCCCGGTGCGGCGTGGCAAAGCGGGCCGAAGATGCGACAGCGCCAGCGAGACGAGCACGCAAAAGGTGAAAAGATAAAGCCCCCAGCCGGTTTCAACCCGCCCGAGCCCGATGCCCTTGGCCAGCACGATATAAAGCGCCACGAGGAAGATATCGGCCATCGCGAGCCGGCCAAGGCCGTGCAGGGCCGGCATCACCTTTGGGCTCAGGCGGCCAAACTGCACGAGGGCGAGGCCGATCACCTTGGCCATCGGCGCCACCAGCGCAAAAAGCACGACGAGGAGCGCGAGAAAAACATCCTCGCGCCAGAGCACGGCGAGCCCCGAGAGGACCGAGATCTCGTCAAGCTCGAAAAACGGCAAGAGCCCCGCGCGCAAGAGCGGCGCCGACCACGCAACGGGGTAGAGCACAAGCAGCGCGAGATTGAGGAATTTTGCCATCACTTGAGGGGCTTGGGGAGTGCTACGACATTGTCGGGCGCCGCCTCGCCCGCCGGTGCCGGTTCCTCGATCTCATAGCCAAGGCCGGGCAGCACCGCCTTCAGGTCGCGTTCAAGGAGCTTGAATTCTTCCGAAAGCCGCCGCTCCTCCGCCTCCACATCGGTGAGCCAGCCCCGCAGCACATGTAGCGCGCGACCAGCTTTCGGACAGATTCGCGACGGCTTTCGGACGAAAATTTTTCCCAGCAGTTGATCCTGACGCGGAGCGGGGGCGGTGCCGTCAAGGCTTAATGCTGAGGGTCTTCGCCAGTGCGCACGGGCTCTTGGTCGGGAGATCAGCGCCCGTGCCCCTCACCGCGTCGCCGGTGCGCGCAGGGAGGCCGCGATGGCCGCGGCCAGTCGCGCCGTGCCCTGCGCCGTGGGGTGAATGTGGTCGCGATAGAGAGCCGGACCCCAATCGGGGATCTGCGCGACGTGGTGCAGCGTGATCCTTTCGCCAAGGGCTTGCGCAAAAGGCGCAAAACCCGTCTCGAGCGCCGAGGCCCCCGGATCTGCCTCTGAAAGCTCGTCGCGCGTCGGATAGAGCCAGACATGGACATCGCAATCGCAGGCCCGGACCACTTCGGTCAGCGCCGCGACCGGATCACGCGGCGGCACCTGCAGCTCGGGGGGTGTCGGATCGGGGTCGGGCTGGATCAGGGTTCTCTCGATCAGATAGGCCAGCGCCGAGACCGGATGCGCCCGCGGATGCGTGAGCGGGTTTGCCCAGGACGAGGGATCCCCGAAATCGGCACTGTTGAACACAAACACCAGGGTCTCGGCCGCCTCAAGGACATCGCGGTTGGCCTCGAGCCAGTTGGCCTCGTTCACCACGGCCCAGCTGCCGGCGCTGATCGGCCAGACCGTCTTGCCAGTGCCCTCAAGCGCGGCCTGCACCCTCGGACCGAGCCGGTCCCCGGACGCACAGGAATTGCCACACCAGACGATGCTGTCGCCCACCAAAAGCACATCGTCTGGACCGTCGTGCCAGGGCTGCGCCGTGCCCATGCTGCGGTCGTTGATGGCCCAGTCGTTGCGGTTGAGAAACGAGCCCGACTGGGAGGGCGCAGGCACATAGCCGACGACGTTGTTGGCGTCGAAGATCGGAAAATCAACGGTGCCGCCCAACCGCAAGGACAGCTCCGAGACACCAAGGAAAAGTGCAGGAACGAGGAACAGAACTCGCTTGTGTTTCATAATTCAAACCGCCCGAAAATTCATTGCATCTCATGCAGTGGGCGGCGCAACTGCACGACTCACTGCAGATACGGCGAGTATATCACGAGCTGATCGCCTTGCCCCTGCCCTGATCAGGAGTTCGGCCGCGGGCGCGTTCCGGCCCTTGCCGGCCCCTGAGTAGGTCGTGAGAACGGGCTCGATCACCGCCCAGGCGAAGATCTCGCGGATCTCGGGCACATCGTTGATCGACAGCAGGAACCGCCCCTCAATGCCGCGCAGGGGGGGCGGCCATAAGCTTTGGCTGGTCGGCGGGGGGCTTAGCGGTTCGCCCCGTGTTGGCGGGGGCTGCAGCCCCCTCCGGCCTCCCTTGAGGCGGGCAAGGTCACGGGAAGGTGGCGGGATCGGTCCAGGTGTCCCCGAAGAGGCGCCCGCCTTCGGCAAACGCTTCCCCCCACGCCTCATAGTGGCGCGCGTGGAACTGTGCCTCAGTCACGCCCGAGACGGTCAGATCTTCGACGTGCATCAGGTAGAGCAGATCCCCCGGAGCGGTATTGAGGAACGAGTTGTTCGGCCCAGAGTTACCCCACAGGACGTAGCTCGACGTGTTGACGGCGAAGCCGTTGGCATTGCCGCAGAGCGTGACAAGCTGATTGCCAACCACGTTCCGTCCCGCGCCAGCCGAGTTGAACACGGTCCCGACGCGCGCGTAGGGCGCCACGCCGTTGAAAATCTGCAGGTAGTCCGGGGCGGCGCCCAGTGACGCATAGACGAGCCCGGCGTTTTTCGCGATGCGGGTGCGGCGCTTCCAGATCGCCGTCCCGAAGGTATGCCCCTTGTTGGCCACGATGTAGGCGCGCACCGCCTCCGGCAGGTGCATGAAGATCCCGCGGTTCGCGGTGTCGTTGTTGAGCTGCGAGTAGAGGATATGCAGCCCGCCTTTGCCGCTCAATTCAACGAGCGCGTCCCTGGCTAGCGCCCGGACTTCAAACGACCCGGCCATGCTGGCCTCGGTGCCGGAGCCCACCATGCCGATGGCCGTGTCATGGGCGAAATTGTAGACACTCGATCCATTTACCGGAGCCGCGGCCAGCGCCCCGGTGGCCGATGCAAAGTCGACCAGAAACAGGCTGCCATTGGTTTGCAGCGCATGGTTGCGCACGACAGGCAACGCGAGGCTGTCCCCGAAATCCACGTCGCCAAGCACAATCTTCTGACCCGTCATCACCAGGCCCTCCTTTCGATCTCGTTGATGATCCACGCGGCAATCTCGGCATTGAGCGCCGTGCCCCAATGAATGATGTCCTTGCGCTGCGACCGCGGCACGGTCCCGGCTGCCACATCGGCTTGGTCGTCGGCAGAGCCGGTGGCGAACTGCCAGGACCATGGCCGCACGCGCAGCACCCTGTCGCCGTACCGCGCGGCAGCCCAATCCTCGACTGCCATCACGGCGGTCTGTTCGGGCGAACCGATGCCCTCCTCGGTGGGCACACCGGGTTCAATCGAACCGCCTGTCGTCGGGGTGATGATCAGGAACCGCTTTTCGGCGGTCGGGATCGCATCGACAAGGGCCGCGATGTCCTCCTGAATCTTCGCGGCGTTCGTGCGGTTGTTGGTGCCGACGCAGATGATGCGCGTCCAGTTCTCCCGCCCCGACAGGTCCACCACGAAAGGCGCCTTGCCGATCCATGTGGGATCGCCCGCCTCGGCGCGCGTGAAGGTCTTCTGCGTAGGCGAGACGCGAGTGAGAGTACCATAGACCCCGCCCAGCCAGCCCATCAGGCTCGCTCCGTCAGTCGACGGAATCGAGACTGTGGTGGACGTGACGGTCACCGCGCCGCTGGCCGGGATCGTGTCTCCTGTAACGGTGACAAGCGTGTAATAGGCGTTGCTCCGGGCTGCGATTTGGAACGAGGCCTCGCCCCCCACCCCCCAATTTCCGATCACCCGGTCCGGGTAGGTCTCGGCCAGAACCTGACGCCACGGGATCACCCCGCCGCCGGGGCCGTAGGTCAGGCTGTCCCCGATGCACAGGATGTCGGTCGGTGGCTGCACCCAGTCCGCCCCGGGGAGGGTAGTGTCCATATTCCCGACCACCTTGCCGGTGGGGGTGATCCCGAGCGCCAGGCGGCCGAGGCCGTCGAACACGCCCCAGACGTAGCCGGTTGCCGGATCGAGCGGCTGGGCCATGACGGAAGACAGGTCTGCATCGAGCGCGGCGCGGTCGATGCGATACGAGGGCAGAAACAACCGCCCGTCGAGGCCGACGAGGATCACCGCGCGATGCGCGCTGTCGGCCAGTGCCCATGCATAGCCGCTCTCGGGCGGCAAGGCGCGCATCTGGAAATTGGACATCTCCGTAAAGTCTCCCTGCGCCATGCGGTCGACGCGCGCATTGGAGGCCTTGCCGGTCAGGCCGGTGTCCGCGATGCGGGTCCACGCGCCGGGCGCGAGCGCGTATCCCTTGTAGCGCCCTGCATCCGGCACCGTCAGGCCGCTCAGCGGGTCTGTATGTGTGCCGGTGGCATCGTCCGGGATCTCTGCGCCTTGCCCGATCATCGTCGGGGTGATGTCCGCAAGGTCTGCCGCCCAGGCACCGGCGATGACGTTGTTGGTCGTCTGCTGCTGCTCGACCGAGGTGAGGCGCGCGTCATGATCCTCGCTCGTCGCCTCGAGGCCGTTGATGGCCACGCCCAGAATCCCGGTCGACAGCAGTTGTGCGCCGAGATCGGCGATCACCTGCCGGGCCGTACTCCCCGCGCGGTTGACAATGACCTCATCGGCAACGCTCTCTCGTTGCAGCGTTGACGTGGTCGTTCCGTCAGTCGGCATCAAATCATCTCCACGATGTAGGGGCCAGATAGCGGACCGGCCGCGCCGTCAGCATTCTGCGGCTCGATCCAGACGTAATGCGTGCCCTGCGCGAGGCAGGCGGTGGTTTCGAGATAGGCAACGAGGTCATCGACGGTTCCGTCAAAGGCCGGATCGGCGATGATCTCGAAGGTGTCGTTGCCGGTCAGCCCCGCAGCCAGAAAGCTGCACGCGATGATCGCGATCACGATCGCCGCAGCTCCGAGCAGATCCAGAAGCATCTCCAGTTCTTCATCGGTGTCATCATCAGCGGCCATGAACCACCTCCTGCACCGGCATCGCCACACTCACGGGGCGCGCCATCATCGTGGCCACTGCCGCACGCAACACCGCATCCTCGCTAACCTCGGCGCGGCCTGCCTGTTCGTGCGCTTCGGCAATCATGAAGCCCTGCATCGCGCGCAGGCTCTGGGTCAGCCGCGACCGCGTCCAGTCGTCAGGGCGCACGCCCGCCGACAAGATCGCGATCACTTCGCCAAGATCGCCCGCCGCGCGGCGGAAACCGGCTGCAGAGCCGTCAAGAACAGCGTCAGGTTTTGACGAGATCGGGCTCATGCGGCGGCTCCTTTGTCCGAAAGCTGCTGCTCTTTTTTCCTTGCGATGGCCGCCTCGTTCTCGGCAGAAAGGAGCGAGGACTTCCGCCGAGGGTAACGAGTCGGAAACAGCTCCGCCGGGGGCACGCCGAGGAACTCGGCGATGGCGCGTTCGGCGGGGCGGGTGGGGCGGCTCCAAACGGACCGCATCTGGCTCGGGCTCATGTCGTTGAGAATGGCAAGACCCGTCAGGGTCATGCCCGCCTCTTCGAGAGCGCACTTGATCTGGGCTTTCGTCCAGACTTTGCTCATCTGGGGACCTCCTGAGGAAAGGCGATGTTGGCGCATCGGCTTTTTTCGGTTTCGTGTGTTGCAATCGTCGGAGGCTCGCGCCGCCGACACAGGTAAGGGATAAGTCAGCTTTGCACTTTAGTAAAGTGCAAATGTTGTCTTAATGTGAGGCATTGGCTAGACCCGAGGTTGAACCATCTACCCCGCTGGCTAAGAGGCTTAGAGAAGTCAGGAAGGCGCTCGGCAATCCCGAGCGCGCAGAGTTTGCTGTCGGATTGGATATCTCTAAGAGCACAATCGCATTTTACGAGCGTGGCGAGAGAACACCCGATGCAAATGTCTTGAAGCAGTACAGAGATCGGCACGGTGTCGATTTGAACTGGCTCATCACCGGTGACGGGGACATGTTTCAGTCTTCATCGCCAGATTCCGGCGGACTGCCCGCGCCGATCATGGATTTCAACCAACCGGATTTTGTCAGATTGCCAATTTACGACGATGTGCATGCCTCAGCCGGGCCGGGATCAGTCCCGGTCTCGGAACAGGCCGACGGCGTGGTCGCCTTCACCCGCCGCTTCCTTGCCAACCAGGGCGCGAGGCCGGATCACTGCTCGGTCATCTGGGCGCGCGGAACCTCGATGAAGCCGACCATCCCGGATGGTGCGCTCCTCGTCGTCGATCACAGCCAGCGCGAGGTCGAACACGGCTGCATCTACGTCTTCAACGTCTCTGATCGGCTCCTGGTCAAACGCGCTCGCTGGCGCCTCGACGGCCGCCTCGAGCTCGTCTCGGACAACACCGAAGAGGGCTATCCAGTCGAGACCTTCCGCGCAGAATCCGTAGACCAGCTGCGCGTCGTCGGCCGGGTTGTGTACTTTGGGAGGACACCGTGAGCGATCATCCGGTCTTCCTCGCAGACATTCTCGGCTATCAAGTCGATGTCTTCCCTTTTGCCGCAGATGCAATCCGCAGGTGCCCGTACCGTCACGACTTCAGTGCCTTGGAATTGTGCCGCCTCGTTGAGATGGCGGCCCACTCAAAATATATCGACGTGGCGACTCTGGATCGGGTGGAAGGGCGCAACTTATGGTGGCTTACGTCAGATGCCATAAAAGAGATCCGGAAGGTCACCTTTTGGATGGATCGGATTGCGCAGGTTCGTGATGTAATGTCGGAGCCCGTAAATCGAGGGCGGTTGGCGCAGCTGCACGACATCGGGCCTGACCCTTTATGTGATGCTGCTAGACGGCTGAGTGGGCGATGGCTAAGGTCCGATGAATTACTCCCGCTTCCTTTAGATGCATGTGAAAATGATCGTTGCAGCTGCCATTATCGCACTTCTTCCAGACGCGAGGCCGCCCGCAACCATCCAGACTGGCCGCTTCCGAATGATGATTTTGCCACTAATATAGGAGATGACCGCGAAACCTTTAGTCATTAGTTTTGCCCTTGCAACATGCTCAGCATCTGCTTTGTCCGGCTGCGCCGGAGGCGCCCAAGAGGCGGCGGCGATGCCGACCCCGGTTCTTTGCAAGACGATATTCGACCTGTCGCCGGTTTACGTTCGGTACAATGAGTACCTGAACGAGCTGAAGAAGCGTGGCGAGGATTGCCACCAGTACGCGGGTAGCACGACCAACATCCGCATTCGATGAAACTAGAAGCGTCAGGGTCGCCGTTCACAGTCGATTCCTGACGCGTCCACTGGCCAAATCGACTGCCGACCTTACTCGCCGTGTCGTTTGGTCTGATGATCCAGTAGTTCTCTTACTGTTCAATACCTTACGTTGTTTCCGTGTGGACATCTTTAAGGTCGGCACCGTTTGCCGACCTTGCCATGCCTAAGACCAGCATGGAAGTTCCTACGATCGTAATCTTTGGCGCTTTTTATCCGTTAAGTTCCAATGTGTTACTATCTGCGCGATGATGCTTCCTTTTTGCTGCTCTTGTGCTAGGAAATGCTTCCTAGATGTCGATCTTTATGGCCACTTTCGACACCAACTTGCAATCGTCTGCACCTCCTCTAGGCACCCAAAAACGCCATATGCGTCAACGTTTTCAGTGTGTTCCCTGTCGCGCCGCGGGGCCTTCGCTCTCGTCCGAAAGGTAGTCCCCCCCTACAGCACATCGCAGGTGGCCCGCGCGACCTTCAGCCGCTCGGTCGCGGTATCCACCTCATGCTGGCGCGCCTCCAGAAAGGCGCGGGCGCGGGCCACCTTTTCATCGGAATAGATCCGCGCGAGATCCCGGCTTTGCAGGCTCATCTGCGCGGCGAGTTCCAGCAGTTCCGGCTCCAGAGCGCCAAGGTCGGGGTGGCGGCGCATCCAGTCCATTCGCTCGCGCATCGCGTCAAACTCGCCCGAGAGCGCGAAGCTGCCCTTGCGGTCCGCCGCATGCACGCTGCGATAGGCGGCGGCGACATCCGCCGTCGAGATACGGAAGTTGCGGTGGCTGCGTTCCAGCGCCAGCACCCGGCGGCGCGCGGGCAGATAGACCAGAAGCGCGAGCGCAAAGAGCGCAAGCGCCCCCTCAAGCCAGGCGCCGGCCTGCGGCAGTGCCCTCTCGCCCAGGCGCAAATCGAGCATGAGCCAGGGCAAAAGCCCGAGCGCAGAGGCGGCGAAAAGCCCGAGCGCCCCCGCGCAGAAGAAAAGCAGCGCCCCCTGCACCAGCGCCTGTGCCAACCCGGCCAGCCGCGCCGCGGCCTGATGGTTCACGTTCGAAACAGACATGGCATCCCCCAATGCACCCACCGAACCAGGGGCGCGCCCCCCTCGCGCCGCAGCGGGAAGGATCGGCCAGAATCGGCCAGAAAATCAACAATTTTAATCAAATCAAGGCGTTCAGCGCAAAAGCTCAAAAGCCTCAGCGCAGCGCCGCAATCGGGCCCTCGGCCAGGCCATTGATGAACTGGTGCACGTAAGGGTCTGATGTGCTGTCCATTTCTGCAATCGGCCCGTGCCAGCGGATCTTGCCCGCATGGAGCATCGCCACCTTGTCGGCGATGGCGCGCACGGAGGACATGTCATGCGTGATGGTGATCGCTGTCGCCCCCATCTCGCGCACGACCGAGTTGATCAGCTCGTTGATCACGCCCGCCATGATCGGGTCAAGGCCGGTGGTCGGTTCATCAAAAAAGATCACCGAGGGCTCGGTGGCAATGGCGCGGGCAAGGCCCACGCGCTTTTGCATGCCGCCCGAAAGCTCGGCCGGGAACAGGTCTGCCACCTCGGGGCCAAGCCCGACACGGGCAAGCTTGTCCACTGCCACCGCACGGGCCTCGGCCTTGGGGCGGCGCTCGGGGCCACGCAGGAGCCGGAACGCCACGTTTTGCCAGACCGTGAGGCTGTCAAAGAGCGCGGCGCCCTGAAACAGCATGCCAAAGCGGCTGAGGAACTCTTCACGCCGCGCCGCGACCGGCGTGCCGTTCACAGAGATTGTGCCCGCGTCCGGGGGCACCAGCCCGAGGATGCATTTGAGCAGCACCGATTTGCCCGTGCCGGAGCCGCCGATCACCACAAGGCTCTCGCCGCGCTCGATCCGCAGGCTCACGCCGCGCAGCACCTGCTTGGTGCCAAAAGATTTTGTCAGTCCGTCGATCTCGATCATGCGGAGAAGAACACCTCCGTCAGCAGGTAGTTGGCGGCAAGGATCAGGATCGAGGCGGCAACCACGGCGGATTTGGTGGCCGCCCCCACGCCCTGCGCGCCGCGGTCTGACTGCATGCCGTGGTAGCAGCCCATCAGCGCGACGATGAAGCCGAAGGCCGCGCCCTTCACAAGGCCCGAGCCCACGTCCCAGACCTCAAGATATTCCCAAGTGTTGCGCAGATAGGTGGCGGAGTTGAAGCCCAGCCGCCCGGTGCCCACGAGCCAGCCGCCCATCACGCCAATGATGTCGCCCACGGCGACAAGGATCGGAACGGACAGCGTTGCCGCCAGCACGCGCGGCACCGCCAGATATTTGAGCGGGTTGGTGGAGAGGGTGACAAGCGCGTCGATCTGTTCGGTCACTTTCATCGTGCCGATTTCGGCGGCGATGGAGCTTGCGACCCGCGCCGCCACCATCAGCCCGCCCAGAACCGGGCCCAGCTCGCGCACCATGCCGATCGCGACAATCGAGGGCACGACCGATTCCGCCGAGAACCGCGCCCCGCCCGCATAGATCTGCAACGCCAGCGCCGCGCCGGTGAAAAGCGCGGTCAGCCCCACCACCGGCAGCGACAGCCAGCCGATCTGCAAAAGTGCGACGAGAAATTCACGCCGGTAAAAGGGCGGGCGGAACAGATGGCTGACCACAGCCCCCGCAAAAAGGCCGACCCGGCCTGCAGCGGCAAGCCCGCCGAGCGTGCCCCGCCCGAGCGCCGCGAGCGCGTGCAAGATCACGAATGGCCCCCGGCATAGCTGCGCTGATAGCGGGCGCCGAGCGCGGTGAGGATCTCGTAGCCAATCGTGCCAACGCTCTCGGCCAGCGCGTCGATGCCCTGCTCCGGGCAGATCAGATCAAGGGACTTCGGCGTCTCGCCGAGATCGGTGATGTCGACGGTGACAAGATCCATCGAGATCCGGCCCACGAGCGGGCAGGGGGTGGCGCCGCAATAAAGCGTGGCATTGTTGGAAAACCGCCGCGTCAGCCCGTCGGCATAGCCCGCCGAAAGCGTGGCGATGCGGCTGTCTTTCGGCGCGGTCCAGCTGTTCGAATAGCCCACCGTCTCGCCCGCCTGCACCTCGCGGATCTGCACCACGGGCAGCGACAGCGTGACCACGCTTTGCGAGCCCTCCCACGGCAGGCCGCCATAAAGGCCGATGCCGGGGCGGGTGACGTCAAAATGATAGTCCGCGCCCAGCAAGATGCCGCCCGTGGCCGAAAGCGAGCGCGGCACGCCAAGCCCCTCGGTCATCGACCGGAAGGCGGCCAGCTGGCTTGCGTTCATCGCATGCTCGGGCTCGTCGGCACAGGCGAGGTGGCTCATGATCAGCTTCGGCCCGGCGCCGAGAATGGTCGGCGCCACCGCCTGCCATTCTGCCGCCTCCATGCCGAGCCGGTTCATCCCGGTGTCGAGCTGCACGCCAAAGGCCGCACCCGGCAGCGCCTCGAAATGGCGCGTCACCTGTTCGAGCGAATTGAGCATCGGCGTCAGCGCCAGATCGCCGATCATTTCGGTATCGCCCGCCATATGGCCGGAGAAGACGAAAATCTCGGGCCCTTCGCCGAGCGCCTGACGCACCGCGGCGCCTTCTTCGGCGGCGGCCACGAAAAACTTGCGGCAGCCTGCGCGGGCAAGGATGCGCGCCACATGCGCGGCGCCGAGCCCGTAGCTGTCGGCTTTCACCACCGCGCCGGTCTCGGTCGCGGAAGCGGTCATCTTGTCGAGTGCGCGCCAATTGGCGAGCACGGCGTCGAGGTCAATGCGGAGCGATGCGGTAGCCATGCCGTTTTCTGTTGTCTGAGGGGCGCGAGGTCAAGCGCAAACAATCGTGAAGGGGCTTACTCGGGGGGGCGGGCGGCGCGCCCGCCGCGGCGCTTTTTCAGCCGCTCGGCGCGGGCCGGAAGCTCGGCCATCAGCGCAAGCCGCTCGGGGCGGCTCAGTCGCGACCATGCGCCGATTTCGGCCAGCGTGCGGTAGCAGCCGACGCAAAGCCCTTCGGTCGGGTGCATGACGCACACCTTGACGCAGGGCGTGTCGGGCTCGTCGCGGCTCCAGATCTCGTCAGACATCGGTGCGCCCCAGATGGCCAAGCCGGTCCAGCGCGCCTTGCAAGATGAAGCCCGCAGCGACATGGTCCACCAGTTCCGCGCGGCGCTTGCGCGAGAGATCCGCCTCCAGCATCGCGCGTTCGGCGGCCACGGTGGAGAGCCGTTCATCCCAAAAGGTGATCGGCAGCGGCGTGAGTTTTTCAAGGTTGCGGGCAAAAGCGCGGGTCGATTGCGCGCGCGGCCCCTCTGAGCCGTCCATGTTGACGGGAAGGCCAAGCACAAGGCCCACGATCTCGCGCTCGGCCACGATCTTCAAAAGCTCCGCCGCATCGAGGGTGAACTTTTCGCGCCGGATCGTGCGCAGCGGCGTGGCGATCGAGCGCAACGTGTCAGAGACCGAGACGCCGAGCGTTTTGGTGCCAAGATCAAGGCCTGCGAGCGCGCCAACCCTTGGCAGAGCGGCGGCAAACTCCGCGATGGCGGGGCAGATCATGGGCGCACCCCGGCGGCTTTTGCGGCGGCCTCAAGCGTGGCAAGGCCGGCATCATCGCCCGCAAGCGCGGCCTGGCCCTTGGCGAGCATCGCGCGCGCCTCGTCTTCCTTGCCGATCTTGGTGAGCACGCCCACCGCGCGCGCCCATTCCTCGGCGCTGCCGCCCGTGTCGTTGAGCCGGCTCACCAGCCGCTCGACCATGCCCGCGATCATCGCCTGCCGATCCTCGGCACTCATCTCGCCCGCGGCCTGCACCTGCTCTTCCGAAGGGCCGGGGGGCGCGGCAGAGGGGGCTGCGGGCGCGCTTTCCACTTCGCCCAGCGGCGTTTCTGCCGCGGCCTCGATCTGCGCAAGATCTTCCGGCTTTTGCGCAAATTTCTGCCGCGCCTCGGTGGCAATCGCATTTGCGCGCTCTTCCTCGCCGATCAGGCGCAGCGAGGAGATCAGCTTCGCCCAATCCGCCACCGTGCCGCCCTCATTGGCGAGCCGCGCATTGAGGTTTTCCACCATCCCGCGGATCATCTGCGCGCGCGCCTCGGGGCTCATGTCTTCGGCGGCGGCCATCTCCGCAGCGGAGGGGCCGCGCGGCACCGGCATTGGCACGGTGTACGCCTGCTCACCCGCAAGCCATGCCAGCGCCTCGATATTTTGCGCGATCACCGGCACCCAGGGGTCTTCGGGGGCAGAGGCGCGCAGCGCCGCATCCCAAAGCCGGAAGGTGCGGTCGGGGCGCTCGTTCTGCCCCATCATCAGCCCGACGTAATAAAGCGCGCGGGCGTTTTGCGGATCTTTGTCGAGCGCGGTGGCAAAGGCGCTTTCGGCATCGGCGGTGACAAGCCCGCCCGCCGCCGCGGTCAGGAACTCGCCAAGCCGCGCATAATCGGCGCTCGTCGCCGCGGCGCCCTTGAGCGCGATGAACCGCCGTTGCGCCTCCCAGGCGGCATGGAAATTGCCCATGTTCGCCTCGTTGTCGGCGAGCAGTTCGAGCCCGCGGCTGTCATTGGGCCGCTCGGCCACGGTTTTCCGCAGCCGCTCCATCAATTGCGTATATTGCGGGTCGACCTGCGGCGCGGGCCCGCGCGCGGTCTCGGCCTGCGCCTCGGCCGTCTCCTGGCTTGGGCGGTTCGCATAGCTCTCGTTGGCTGCCGCGATCCGCGATGCCATCGGCTCGTCGGGCATGCCTGCGGCGCCAAGCTGGTCATAAAGCAGGAAGCTGCCGCCCGCGAGCAGCGCCACAAGCCCGCCCGAAACCGCGACCGTCAGCGCCCGCGGCGCCCCCGCCTGCGCCTGCGTGCCCGCCGTCTGCACGGCGCGGTCAGCCTCCAGAAGCCGCCGCGAGATCTCGATTTTCAGCCGATCCGCCTCGGTTTTCGAGAGCACGCCCCGGGCGCAATCCTTTTCCACCTCGGCCAGTTGCGTGCGGTAAACCGCCATGTCCTGCACCGCTGCGGGCACCTCTGCCCCCCGCGGGCGCAACAGCGTGATGGCCACGGCAAAGGCGATCGCGGCCACAAGCACGGCGCAGATGATCGAAAACAGCATCGGGTCTCCTCTTCTCCGCCCCTCCCTTAGCCGGTTCGACCCGTTCCAGAAAGAGACAATCCCGCGATCCGGCCCGCTCACGCGCAGTTGTTCGAAAGGCTTCCCCCCTATGTCGCTTTTATCCCTCGGATGCCGCTTGAGGGGGGCTTTCGGGAAAGGGGCAGGTTCATCTAAAGTCAGAGAGCGGCAGACTCACGCCGCCCAGCCGAACCCGAAGCCGAGAGGGGCCGATGAGACGTTATTCGATCTTCGCCGTGGCGCGCGAGGCGCTGCGTTACCACACCGGATGGGAAAAGGCCTGGGCCTCGCCCGAACCGAAGAAGCGCTACGATGTGATCGTGGTGGGGGCGGGCGGCCACGGGCTCGCCACGGCCTATTATCTCGGCAAGGTGCATGGCATCACCAATGTCGCCGTGATCGAAAAGGGCTGGCTTGGCGGTGGCAACACCGGCCGCAACACCACCATCATCCGCTCGAACTACCTGCAGGACCCCTCTGCGGCGATCTTCGAGAAGGCGCGCTCGCTCTATGAAGACCTGAGCACGGATCTCAACTACAACGTCATGTTCAGCCCGCGCGGCCTGTTGATGCTGGCGCAATCCGAACATGAGATGCGCGGCTACAAGCGCACCGTTTATGCCAACAACCTGCAAGGCGTGGAAACCCGCTGGATCGACCGCCATGAGGTGAAGAACCTCGTGCCGATTCTCAACATCGACGGGCCGCGCTACCCGGTCCTTGGCGCGCTCTATCAGGAGCGCGGCGGCACCGCGCGCCACGATGCTGTGGCCTGGGGCTATGCCCGGCGCTGCTCGGCGATGGGGATGGACATCATCCAGAACTGCGAAGTGAAGGGCGTGCGCACCGAGGGCGGCAAGGTCGTCGGCGTCGACACGACCAAGGGCGCGATCGATTGCGGCAAGCTCGCGATCGTCGTCGCCGGTCACTCGAGCGTTCTGGCCGACATGGCGGGCTTCCGGCTGCCGATTGAATCGCGCGCGCTGCAGGCCTGGGTCTCCGAGCCGATCAAGCCCACCATTGACGTGGTGGTGATGGCCAACCTCGTGCACGGCTACATGTCGCAATCCGACAAGGGCGAGCTTGTGATCGGGGGCGGCACCGACGGGTTCAACAACTATTCGCAACGCGGCTCCTGGCAGCATGTCGAGGAGACCACCCGCGCGCTGATCGAAACCTTCCCGGTGATCTCGCGGCTGAAAATGCTGCGCCAATGGGGCGGCATCGTCGACATGACGGGCGACCGCTCGCCGATCCTGTCGAAAACCCCGGTCGAAGGCATCTATGTCAACTGCGGCTGGGGCACGGGCGGCTTCAAGGCGATCCCGGGCTCGGGCTATGCGATGGCAGAACTCGTGGCAAAGGAATATTCGCCGCTCGCCGCCGAATTTGGCCTGCACCGCTTCAAGGAAGGCCAGTTCATCGACGAGAGCGTGGCCGCCGGGGTTGCGCATTGATGCACGCGCCTCTTTCATCTTGCTCCAAATATCCCGCGGGGGTCCGGGGGCGCGCAGCCCCCGGCGACCGCTTCGGGAACCATGATGCGGGTCAGATCGTTTCCCTCCGGAACATCAACCGGAATGGAGATGACCCGTGGCTGACACATCGACCGGCACAACGACCAGCAATTTCAAGAGCTTCCTCATCGGCGCCCTCATCGTCGTGGTGGCGGGCCTCGGCTGGTACATCTATGACCGCAACCTCGCGAAAGACGAGGCTGAAGTCACCATCACCCTGCCTGATCTCGACATCGGCAAATCATCGAACTGACCGGGGGTCGCGTCGCGCGGCGTGCCTCCAAGCAAAGGAGAGCGCGTCGTGCTGACACTCACCTGCCCCTATTGCGGCGTGACCGTTGAGGAAACCGAACTCTATCCGGGCGGCGAGGCGCATCTCAAGCGCTTCGGCCCCGGTTCGACCGACGCCGAATTCGAGAGCTACATGTTCGCCCGGAAAAACCCCAAAGGGGTGCATTTCGAGCGCTGGCGCCATGCCTATGGCTGCGGCAAGTGGTTCCTTGCTGCCCGCGACACCGTCACCTGGGAGGTGTTCGGCACCTATTCCGCCCAGACCCCCGAGCCGCCTGCCGCGCTCGTGGCCACCATCAAAGCGAAACGCCCGGGCTGGGAGGGCTGGAAATGAGCCAACGTCTTGCCAAAGGCGGCCGTCTGATCGACCGGACAAAGCCGCTCACCTTCACCTTCAACAGCACCCGCTACACCGGGTTTGCCGGCGACACGCTGGCCTCGGCGCTCTTGGGCACCGGCCAGTCGCTGCTCGGGCGCTCGTTCAAATATCACCGCCCGCGCGGGCTGGTGGCGAGCGGGGTCGAGGAGCCGAACGTGCTCGTGAACCTTGGCGAAGGCGACCGGCTTGAGCCCGATCAGCGCGCCACCACGACCGAGCTTTTTGACGGCGCCGTGGCCGCGAGCCAGAACCACTGGCCGAGCCTCGCCTTCGACGTGGGCGCGATCAATGATTACGCCTACCGGATGTTTCCGGCGGGCTTCTATTACAAGACCTTCATGGTCTCCACCTGGGCCTGGCACAAGATCTTCGAACCGATCGTGCGCCAGGCCGCGGGCCTTGGCGCCGCGCCGCGCCGCGCCGACCCGGACCGCTATGAGCAAGCCTATGCCTATTGCGACGTGCTCGTGGCGGGCGGCGGCGTGGCGGGCCTGATGGCGGCGCTGAAAGCCGCCAAAGAGGGCAAGCGCGTGATCCTCGCCGAGCAGACCGCGCATTGGGGCGGTCGCGCCCCGGTCGATGGCGGCGAGATCGAGGGCATGGCGCCCGAGGCTTGGGTGAAGAAAACCCTCGAAGCCCTTGGCGCGATGGAAAATGTTCGCCTGATGACCCGCACGATGGTGGCCGGTGTGCATGACCACGGCTATGTCATCGTCTATGAGCGTGTGGCCGACCATACGCCGGGCGATGACCGCCCGCGCCACCGGCTCTGGCGTGTGCGCGCCGGTGTGACCAAAGTGGCGACCGGCGCGATCGAACGTCCGCTTGCCTTTGCCGGCAACGACATTCCCGGCGTCATGCTCGCCTCGGCGGTGCGCGATTACATCGTCAACTGGGCGGTGAGCCCGGGCGAGGAGATCATCGTTGTGACGAACAACGACGATGCCTACCGCACCGCGCTTGCGGCGCTCAAGGCCGGGCTGAGAGTGATCGCCGTGCTCGATGCCCGCCCGACCGCCAATGGCCCGCTGGCCGAGGCCGTGAAGGCCAAGGGCGTGCGGGTGATGCCCGGCCATGCGGTCTCCAAGGTGCGCGGCAAATCCAAGGTCGTCGCCGTCGAGATCTGCAAGCAGGAGAGCGCGGGCGAAGTTGTCGAAGTGCTGGGCTGCGATGTGGTGGCGATGTCGGGCGGCTGGTCGCCGGTCGTGCACCTCTACTCGCATGCTGGCGGCAAGGTGCTCTGGGATGAGGCGGCGGCGATGTTCCGCCCCGACCCGGCCCGTCCGCCCACCGGCGACAAGGCGCAGCCGATTGCCGAAGTGGTCGGCGCCGCCAATGGCGCGCTCACGCTCACCGCGCTTTGCGCCGAGGCCGGTCTTGCCGGTGGCGCCGAGGCGGAAGCCCCGCTCGCCCCGGTTTGGGTGATGCCCGCGAAAGCCAAGGACAAGCTGAAGTTCAAGGCCTTCCTCGACTTCCAGAACGATGTGAAGGTTTCGGATGTGCAGCTCGCCGCGCGCGAGGGCTATGCCTCGGTCGAGCATACCAAGCGCTATACCACGCTCGGCATGGCCACCGATCAGGGCAAGCTGAGCAACATCAACGGCCTTGCCGTGCTCTCCGAAGCGCTCGGCCAGCCGATCCCGCAAACCGGCACCACCACCTTCCGCCCGCCCTACACGCCGATTTCCTTCGGGGCGATCACCGGCGAGGCGCGCGGCGAGATCTTCCAGCCGCTGCGCAAAACGCCGATGCATGGCTGGCACGAGACGCATGGGGTGCATTGGGAGCCTGTGGGCCTGTGGCGCCGCCCCTATACCTACCCGCGCGCGGGTGAGGGGCATCGCGACAGCGTCAACCGCGAGATCGTCAACACCCGCACCAATGTGGGCCTGTTGGACGCCTCGACGCTCGGCAAGATCGTCGTCAAGGGCCCCGATGCCGGCAAGTTCCTCGACATGATGTATACCAACATGATGTCGACCCTGCCGGTGGGCAAATGCCGCTACGGGCTGATGTGCTCGGACAACGGCTTTTTGATCGACGATGGCGTGGTGGTGCGGCTCTCCGAGGATACGTGGCTGTGCCACACCACCTCGGGCGGCGCCGATCACATCCACGCGCATATGGAAGACTGGCTGCAATGCGAGTGGTGGGACTGGAAGGTCTATACCGCCAACCTCACCGAGGAATATGCCCAGATCGCCGTGGTCGGCCCGAAGGCGCGGATGCTGTTGGAAAAACTCGGCGGCATGGATGTCTCGAAAGAGGCGCTGCCGTTCATGACCTTCAAGGAAGGTGAGCTTGGCGGCTTCCCGGTGCGGATCTACCGGATCTCCTTCTCGGGCGAGCTCTCCTACGAGATCGCGGTGCCCGCGAATATGGGCCTTGCGCTGTGGGAAAAACTGAACGAGGCCGGGGCCGCGTTCAGCGCCATGCCCTATGGCACCGAGGCGCTTCACGTGATGCGGGCCGAGAAGGGCTTCATCATGATCGGCGACGAGACCGACGGCACCGTGATCCCGCAAGATCTCGGCCTCGGCTGGGCGATCTCGAAGAAGAAGGAAGACTACCTTGGCAAACGCGCGCAGGCGCGGGTGCACATGACCGACCCGGACCGCTGGACCCTTGTCGGGCTGGAAACGCTCGACGGGTCGGTTCTGCCCGATGGCGTCTATGCCGTCGACGACGGCGTGAACGAGAACAACCAGCGCAAGGTGCAGGGCCGCGTGACCTCGACCTATTACTCGCCGGTGCTGAACAAGGGCATCGCGATGGGTCTGGTGAAGCACGGGGCGAGCCGCATGGGCGAGGTGCTCGATTTCCCCGCCGACAACGGCGTGGTGATCAAGGCGCGGATCTGTGATCCGGTGTTCTACGACAAGGCGGGAGAAAAGGCCGATGTCTGAGATGATGGCAGGAGCGGTGTCTCCGCTGAACGGGAAAACCATCTCCACCGGGTTTGCCACGGTGGCGGAAGTCGGGCTGAAGGGCATGGTGAGCCTGCGCGCCGATCTCGGCTCGAAGGCGCTCGCCAAGGCGCTCAAGGCGCTGGGGCTGAAAACGCCCGCCCCGCGCGAGATCGTGACCGAGGGCGGCCGGTCGGTCGCCTGGATGAGCCCGGATGAACTTCTGGTGCTGTGCGGCTATGCCGAAGCGGTCGGGGTTGCGGCGGATCTGGAAAAGGCTTTGGCGAAGGAGCATGCGCTCGTGGCCAATGTCTCGGATGCGCGCGCGATGTTCACCGTTGCCGGGGCGCGGGCCGATGAGGTGCTGATGAAGCTCTGCCCGGTCGATTTCGCCGCGCTCAAGCCCGGCGAGATGCGCCGCACGCGCTCGGCCCAGGTCGCGGCGGCGCTCTGGCGTTCGGGCCCGGAAGAACTGAGCCTGATCTGCTTCCGCTCCGTCGCGGGCTATGTGATGGGGCTTCTGGAGGTCTCCTCCCGCAAGGGTGGCGAAATCTTCTGAGCCGGGCAGGGGGGCGCTGCCCCCCGTCCGCAAGCGGACTCCCCCCGGGATATTTGCACAAAGTCGAAGCCAACCCGCCTCTGCTTCGACTTTGTACAAATATCCCGGGGGGTGAATTTTCCGCAGGAAAAGAGGGGGGCAGCGCCCCCCTTTTTGCGTTTGTGCTTGCCTCGCGGCGCGGGCTGGCAGAGAAGCGGGAAAACAGGAGCGAGTGATGGATTATTCGAAATCAGGCGGGCCGAAACCGGGCCAGAACGCGCCGCGCCATGCCGAGCATAACGCCAAGGGCACGGCGAAGAACCCCTTTGGCAAGGGGGCCGCGAAAGAAGACTTGCTGGCGCGGATGAAGGCGGCGGCGGCGCGCGCGGCCGAGACGGACAAGAAAGGGTGATCTGCGGCCATTGCGGGCGCTTGTGCAGGAAAACCTTGCCGGGCGCTCTTGACCTTCGCGGTTTTGGTGCTTCATTTAGTCGCAACAGAACCAAAAAAGGATCAATGCAATGGCTTTCGAACTTCCCGATCTTCCCTATGCCCATGATGCGCTCGCCGCGCTCGGCATGTCGAAAGAAACGCTCGAATACCACCATGACCTGCACCACAAGGCCTATGTCGACAACGGCAACAAGCTGATCGCCGGCACCGAGTGGGAAGGGAAATCGGTCGAAGAGATCGTCAAGGGCACCTATGTGGCCGGTTCGGTGGCGCAATCGGGTATTTTCAACAATGCCTCGCAGCACTGGAACCATGCCCAGTTCTGGGAAATGATGGGCCCGGGCGGCAAGGCGATGCCGGGTGAGCTGGAAAAGGCGATCACTGAGTCCTTCGGCTCGGTTGCCAAGTTCAAGGAAGAATTCGCCGCCGCGGGGGCCGCGCAATTCGGCTCCGGCTGGGCCTGGCTCGTGAAGGACAGCGATGGCGCGCTGAAAGTGACCAAGACCGAGAACGGCGTGAACCCGCTCTGCTTTGGCCAGACCGCGCTTTTGGGCTGCGACGTGTGGGAGCACAGCTATTACATCGACTTCCGCAACAAGCGCCCGGCTTACCTCACGAACTTCCTCGACAAGCTCGTGAACTGGGAAAACGTCGCCGCGCGCCTCTGAGGCAGAGCCCTCGAATTACCTCCGGAAAGCAGCGAAACCGGCCCTCTCGGGGGCCGGTTTTATTTGATCGGCAAGGGACGAAGATGGTTTTTGCCGGGGCTCCCGAAATCGGCCCCCGCGGCATGGCAACCATTGCCCGGTAATGGGCCGCAGCGCCGCGCTTGCCCGCAGGCGCGAACCGTGTGCTGCGCGCAAAGGGGCGGCGCAGGTTCGCACTGCGCTTGGGCACGCGTCAAGCGGGGCTTGACGCCGCAGCCGCGGCGCGATTGAGGTGACGGGCGGATGCAGGAGAGCACGATGAACGAGACCACCAAAGGGTTCTGGGCGATTGTCGCGGCCTGTGTGGTCTGGGGCCTCTCGGGCATTTACTACAAGGCGCTTTCGGAAGTGCCGCCCGCGGAGGTGCTGGCGCATCGCACGCTTTGGTCGGCGGTCTTTCTGGGCGCGGTGGTGGCGGTGCAGGGGCGCGCCGCGGCGCTGGTCGCAGCGCTGACGGGGCGCGCGTTGCGGGTGCTCTTTGTCGCTGCCGTGGTGATTTCGATCAACTGGTTTGGCTTCATCTGGTCGGTGCAAAACGGCCATGCGGTCGAGGCCTCGCTTGGCTATTACATCTTCCCGCTTGTGGCCGTGGCGCTCGGCATGGCGGTTTTTGGCGAGCGCATGGGAAAGGCGCAGGGCCTGGCTGTGGCGATTGCCGCGGCGGCGGTGGTCTATCTCACCTGGGCGCTCGGCGCCGCGCCCTGGATCGCGTTACTGCTTGCGGGCACGTTCGGGCTTTACGGGCTGATCAAGAAGCGGCTCGACGTGGCGCCGGTGGTCTCGGTTCTGGCCGAGGTGGTGATCCTCGCGCCGCTTGCCGCGGCCTATCTCGTTGCGGGCCATGTGGGTGCTTTCGGGCTCGCGCCGGGCTCGGGCGCTTTCGGCAACGACTTCGGCCATTCGCTGATGCTCGCCTTTTCCGGCGTGATGACAGGCGGGCCGCTCATGCTCTTTAGCTATGCCGCGCGGCGGGTGCGTCTCGGCACGCTTGGCCTTGTGCAATATCTCAATCCGACGCTGCAGTTTCTTGTTGCCGTTGCGGTCTTCTCCGAGCCCTTCACTGCGGCTCACGCCGTGGCCTTCCCACTGATCTGGGGGGCGCTTGCGCTCTATTCGGCCGCGACGCTGCGCGGCAAGGGCTGAAAGGGTGGGGGCGCTGCCCCCACACCCCCGGGATATTTGCACAAAGTCGAAGACCAGACGGGCTTGCCTTCGACTTTGCGAAAATATCCCGGGGGGAGGCTCCGAAGGAGACGGGGGGCAGCGCCCCCCTCTGCGTGCCGCCCCGCGCGCCTCAGCCGAAAGCGGTTTCGAGCGCGGTTGCGAGCGCGGGAACGGTATCGACCACCTGCACCATCTCGATCAGGCTCTGGCTGGCAAAGCCTTGCGCCACCACATGGGCGTTGAGCGCGAGGAGCGGGTCCCAGTAGCCTGCGGTGTTGAGCAGCAGGATCGGTTTTTCATGCAGCCCGATCTGGCGCCAGGTCAGCACTTCGTAGAACTCGTCAAGGCTGCCCGCGCCGCCGGGCAGCACCACGAGCGCGTCGGAGTTCATGAACATCACCTTTTTGCGCTCATGCATGGTCTGGGTGACGATGAAGGACGTCAGGTCGCGCTTGCCGACCTCGAGCTTGAACAGATGCTCCGGGATCACCCCGAAGGTCTGGGCGCCCGCCACCTGCGCGGCGCGCGCAACCTCGCCCATCAGCCCGACATCGCCCGCCCCGTAGACGAGCCGCCAGCCCCGCGCGGCAAGCAGTGCGCCGGTGGCGCGGGCGGCCTCCGTATAGGCCGGGTTTCCGCCGTGCCGCGAGCCGCAGAACACGCAGACCGAGGGGGCGGGGTTCACGAGAGGCGGCAAGGACATCGCTGGGTTCCTTCGTGCAGGCCGTGTACGGGCGGGAGTTGCTTTCCCCGGTGATACCGGGTCAGATGGTCACACTCAAGCGGCGGACGTCCGCCGTTGCCGGAACGGGCCGGAAAGGATGAACACGATGGCGGGAGCCGATCAGGACAGCGCGCGCGCCGGGGGAAAGGGCGGGGCGCTTATGGGCGCGGGGGCCGGGCTTTTGGTGCTGGGTGCGGCGGGCTTCGGGCTCTGGTTTGCAACGGCGCCGTCCGCGCCTGTCACGGTGGCTGAGCCCGCGTCGCCCGGCGCACAACAATCTGTCCCGGCGAGTGCCGCTTCTGAGCCGCAGGCGGCAGCGGAGGTGGTCTCCACCGCGCCAGTGCCAGAAGTTGGCGCGCCGCCCGCCGTTTCTGCCCCGGCGGCGATCCCCGAAGAGGCGGAGGCCGCGCCCGAGGCGCGCGAAATCGCCGCCGTTGCAGAGCCCGAGGCGCGCGGGGCTGCTGTTGCTCCGGCAGAGGCGGAGACGGCAGCCGTGGCACCAGAGCCGGGCGCCCTGCCAACGGGCGCCGATTCGGCCGCCGCGCCCGCGCCGGTTGCGGCGCAGTTTGATGCGCTGCGCGTCACGTCCGAGGGTGCGCTGACGCTCGCGGGGCGCGTTGCGCCCGCAGCCGAGGTCGTGGTTTTGCTCGATGGCGCGCCCATCGCGACCACCACCGCCGATGCGCAGGGCGCTTTTGCCCTGCTCGCCGATATCGTGCCCGCGGCAGAGCCGCGGATGGTGCAGCTGCGCGTGACCGGCGCCGATGGTGTGGCGCGGCTTGCACCGCAGAGCCTGACCGTGGCGCCGAGCCCGCTGGCGATGGCGCAGGCCGCGACGGAAGAAGGCGCACCGGCGCAGACGGTAGCGGCCAATGTTGCGGCGGCGCAGGTGCTGGCGGCAAAGCCGCTGCTCACCGATGCCGCGGGCGGTGCGCGGGTGCTTGCCGCTCCCGCCGAGACGCTCGGGATCGACACGCTCGCGTTCGACGCTGCGGGCGGGATCGCGATTTCGGGCCGCGGGGCGCCGGAGGGGGCGCTCTTGCGGGCGTATGTCGATGGCGCCGAAGCCGGATTGGTGCAGGCGGGCGCAGGCGGCGGCTGGGCGATGCAGCTTCCCCAGGCCGCGCCGGGGGCGCATGTGCTGCGCGTTGATGCGCTCGACGCAGGCGGCGCGGTGCTCGCCCGTGCCGAACAGAGCTTTGAGGGGATCGCGCCCCCCGCGCTGGAAACGGCGGCGCGTGCCGCCCTGCCGGCCCGGGCGCCCGAAGCCCGCACGGACCCCGCGTCCGAGCCGGCCGAGGCCGCGGCGCCGAACTCTGCGCCGCCCCCTGTGCCGAACTCTGCGCCAAACCCTGTGCCGGTCGCGCCTGCGGCCCCGGTCATGCGCGCTGTGACGATCACCCCGGGCAACACGCTCTGGGCGATTGCGCGCGAGGCTTATGGGGACCCGTATCTCTATGTGCAGATCTTCGAGGCGAACCGCGCCCAGATCCGTGACCCGAACATGATCTATCCCGGGCAGGTGTTCACCTTGCCGAACTAGTCCCCGCGACCGCGTTTGGACTGGACAATCCCGCCGAGAAACTTACGTTGCCGCTCGCAACCGGGGGCGGCCTCTCAAGGGCGTGCCCCTGTTTGCGGTTTCGTCACTGAACTTGCAAAGGAGGGGCCATGCCGCCCTCTCAGATCACCCAGTCCGGCAAGATGGACCCTTCCGAGCGCGCGCGCGGCTGGCGCACGATCCGCGCGGTTGCCCCCTATCTCTGGCCCGCGGACCACCCTTGGGTGAAACAGCGGGTGGCGCTGGCAATGGCCTTTCTCGTTGTGGCAAAGCTGATTTCGGTCGGCACGCCCTTCCTTTACAAGGCGGCGGTCGACGGGCTCGCGGGCGAGGGGCGCAGCGAGGCCTGGCTTTTGGGCTTTGGCGCGGTGGCGCTGACCGTTGCCTATGGGCTCGCGCGGCTGATGTCGGTGGGCTTTGGCGAATTGCGCGACGCGGTCTTTGTGCGCGTGGCGCAGCGCGCGCTGCGCCAGCTTGCGCTCGAGACCTTCCAGCATATTCACGCGCTGTCGCTGCGCTATCACATCACCCGCAAGACCGGCGGGCTCTCGCGCATTGTCGAGCGCGGCGTGAAGGGCGTCGACTTCCTTTTGCGCTTCATGCTGTTCTCGGTCGGGCCGCTGATTCTGGAGCTGACGCTGGTCACGCTGATCTTCGCCTTCCTGTTCGACTGGCGCTATGCGCTTGTGGTGGTCGGCACGATCTGGACCTATGTCACCTTCACCTTCCGCATCACCGAATGGCGGGTTGCGATCCGCAAGAAGATGAATGATGCCGACAGTGCCGCGAACCAGAAGGCGATCGACAGCCTTCTGAACTTCGAGACGGTGAAATATTTCAGCGCCGAGAAGCGCGAGGCGTCGCGCTATGATGCATCGATGGCGCATTACGAACTGGCGGCGGTGAAAACCGGCCAGAGCCTGGCCGCGCTCAACGCCGGGCAGACGCTGATCATCACCGCGGGGCTTGTCGCCGTGATGGTGATGGCCGCGCTCGAGGTGCAGGCCGGCACGCTGACGGTGGGCGATTTCGTCATGGTGCAGGCCTATATGATCCAGATCACCATGCCGCTTGGCTTTCTGGGCACGGTCTACCGCGAGATCCGGCAGGCGCTTGTCGACATGGGCGAGATGTTCGATCTTTTGCACCAGCCCGCCGAAATCACCGATGCGCCGGATGCCAAGCCCCTCAAGGTGACCGGCGGCGCGATCTTGTTCGACAAGGTCGATTTCGCCTATTCGCCCGAGCGGCCGATCTTGCGAAACGTCACGCTCGATGTGGCGGCGGGGCAGAAAGTGGCGCTGGTCGGCCCCTCGGGCTCGGGCAAGTCCACGATCGGGCGGCTTCTGTTTCGCTTCTATGAGATCACCGGCGGGGCGATCACCATCGACGGGCAAGACATTCGCAAGGTGACGCAGGAGAGCCTGCACGAGGCGATCGGCGTGGTGCCGCAAGATACCGTGCTGTTCAACGACACGATCCGCTACAATATCGCCTATGGGCGCGCCGAGGCCAGCCAGGCCGAGATCGAGGCGGCGGCGAAGGCGGCGAAGATCCATGACTTCGTGATGAGCTTGCCCGAGGGCTACGACACGCAGGTGGGCGAACGGGGCTTGAAGCTTTCGGGCGGCGAGAAGCAGCGCGTCGGCATTGCGCGCACGCTTTTGAAAAACCCGCCGATCCTGCTTCTGGACGAGGCCACCTCGGCGCTCGATACCCAGACCGAGCGCGACATTCAGGAAAGCCTCGATGCGATGGGCAAGGGGCGCACGGTGATCGTGATCGCGCACCGGCTCTCGACGATTGCCGATGCCGACCGGATCGTGGTGCTCGAAAAGGGCGTGATCGTCGAGGAAGGCAGCCACGACGCGCTGCTCTCGCGCGGCGGGCGCTATGCCGCGATGTGGGCGGTGCAGAAAGCCGAGGAAGAGGCCGAGGAGGCCGCTTCGGGGCCCGACGCGGCGGAGTAAGCTCGGGCCGGGCGGGGGGCGCTGCCCCCCTCTGGCCTGCGGCCATTCACCCCCCGGGATATTTAGGCAAAGTCGAAGACAGCGGGTGTGGTGCTTCGACTTTGTGAAAATATCCCGGGGGGAGGCTCCGCAGGAGACGGGGGGCAGCGCCCCCCTTCCGCGTCAGCCATTCGTGAGCCGGTCGAGACGGGGACGGTGTTTCCCGACCTTGGCAAGGCGGCGTCCTTGCGTATAGATAGGGCCAAAGATCAGGGAGCCGAGCGTGCACGACAGCGACAGTTTCATCGACGAAGTCACCGAGGAAGTGCGCCGCGATCGGCTCTGGGGGCTGTTTCGCAAATATGGCTGGATCGCTGTTCTGGCGATCCTCGGCCTGGTCGGCGGCTCGGCCTTTTATGAGTGGCAAAAGGCGCGGGCGGCGGCGGAGGCAGAAGGGTTCGGCGATGCGATTCTGGCCGCGATGCAAAGCGAAAACCCCGCCGAGGCGATGGCGGATCTGCCCGCGGTCGGCCCGCAGCAGGGTCTGCTGAAGCTTTTGCTGGCCGCACAGGCGGCCGAGGATGGGCAAGGCGAGGTCGCGCTTGATGATCTGCGCGCGGTCGCGGCCGATCCGAGCCTGCCCGAGAGCCTGCGCCAGCTCGCACGGCTCAAGGCAGTGCTCGTCGCGGGCGATCTGATGACGCCCGAAGCGCGCGCGGCAGAGCTTGACGCGCTGGCCACGCCGGGCCAGCCGTTCCGGTTGCTGGCGATGGAGCAGCAGGCGCTTGCGGCCCATGCGGCCGGAGACGATGCGGGCGCGATTGCCAAGGCGCGCGAGATTCTTGCCGAAGACGGGGTCACCTCGGGCTTGCAACAGCGCGCAACAGAGTTGATTGTGGCGCTCGGCGGCGATCCGGCGGCGGCGTGAGCGCCGCGCGAGGGCCGGGCGGGAAGGCCGCACACAGAGGAAAGCCACAGCAGATGAAGGCAAGGAGACAGCCGTGAAGCGGATTGCGGGAATGGCCGTTCTGGGCGTGGTGGTGGCGCTGGCGGGCTGCGAAAAAGAGGTCCATCTGGAAGGCGAGCGGCTTGATCCGCGCGCGGTTCTGAGCGATGCCGCCTCCGATCCGTCCGCCGCGATTGCGGGACCGCGTGCGCTCTCGCTGCCGGGGGTCGTTGCGAATGCCGACTGGCCGCAGCGCGCGGGCGGGCCGAGCCACGGCCTTGTGAATGCCGCGCTCGGGCAGGGTCTGACGCCGGTCTGGTCGGCGCCGATCGGCGCGGGCCAGTCGCGCCGCTACCGTATTGCGGCGGCGCCGGTGGCGGCGGGCGGGCGCGTCTTCACCCTCGACAGCCGATCGCGCCTCACCGCAACCGGCACCAATGGCGCGCCGCTCTGGGCGGCCGATATTGCCGCGCCCGGCGACCGCGATGATGATGCCACCGGCTCGGGCCTTGCGGTCGCCGATGGCAAGGTGTTCGTCACCTCCGGTTTTGCCGAGCTGCTGGCGCTGGATGCCGCTTCGGGGCAGATCCTGTGGCGGCAGGATTTTGATGCCGGGATCGGCGGCGCGCCGACGGTCTTTGACGGCGTGGTCTATGTGCTTGCGCGTGACGGCTCCGCCTGGGCGGTGCAGGCCGCCGACGGCAAGGTGATCTGGCAGATCGGCGGCATGCCGGGCAAGGTGGGCATGTCGGGCGTTTCGGCCCCGGCGATTGCGGGCAAGACCGTGATCTTCCCCTTTGCCACCGGCGAGATGCTCGCGCTGGATCGCGCGACGGGCGCCCCGGTCTGGCGCGCGCAACTGGCGGGCGGGCGGCTCGGGCGCGGTTATACCATCGTTTCTGACCTCACCGGCGATCCGGTGGTGATCGGCGATACCGTTTATGCGGGCTCTTCCGCCGGGCGGCTTGGCGCCTTTGACGCCGCGACCGGCGTGGCGCGCTGGACCGCAACCGAGGGCGCGGTGAGCCCGGTGCAGGTGGCGGGCGGCTCGATCTTCCTGATCTCGGACGAGAACAAGCTGATGCGGCTCGACGCGGCGAATGGCGCCGAGATCTGGGCCGTCGATCTGCCCGATTATGTCAAAGAGAAGATCAAGCGCCAAAACGAGATCCATGTGAACCTCGGGCCGGTGCTGGCGGGCGGGCGGCTCTTCGTGGTCTCCTCGGACGGGCTTTTGCGGTGCTTTGATCCGACCTCCGGCGCGCTCATCGGACAAGCCGAGATCCCCGGCGGCGCGGCCACCGATCCGATCGTGGCCGGGTCCACCCTTTATGTCGTTTCACGCAACGGGCAACTCCACGCTTTTCGTTGAGGCCAAACCCGTGTATGGGGGCGGCTTCGACGCGACGGGGGATGCCTCCGGGCGCGCAAGGAGCGTGACATGAGCTTTACTCTGGCCATCGTGGGCCGCCCGAATGTGGGCAAGTCGACCCTGTTCAACCGCCTCGTTGGCAAACGGCTGGCGTTGGTGGATGATACGCCCGGTGTCACGCGCGATTTGCGCGAAGGCGATGCCCGGCTGGGGGATCTGCGCTTTGTGGTGATCGATTCCGCCGGGCTTGAACTGGCCGAGGATGACAGCCTGCAGGGCCGGATGCGGCGGCTGACCGAACGCGCGGTCGAGGAGGCGGATATCTGCCTGTTCGTGATTGATGCGCGCATGGGGGTCACGCCCGCCGATGAAATCTTTGCCGATATTTTGCGCCGCAAGAACGCTCATGTGATCGTGGCGGCGAACAAGGCCGAGGGCGCGGCGGGCGATGCGGGCGCGCTCGAGGCCTGGGGGCTGGGCCTTGGCGAGCCGGTGCGCATCTCCGCCGAGCACGGCGAGGGGATGGACGATCTTTACGATACGCTGCGCCCGATCGCGGATGAATTCGCCGAAAGAAACGTTGCGCAGATGCCCGAGGTGGATGTTGCGCTTTCCGAGGACGATGCGGAGGAAGACGAGGGCGCGGTGCGCATGCCGACCGAGGCGCGACCGCTGCAACTTGCCGTCATCGGGCGGCCGAATGCGGGCAAATCCACGCTGATCAACAAGATCATCGGCGAGGACCGGCTCCTGACCGGCCCCGAGGCCGGGATCACCCGCGATGCGATCTCGGTGTCCACCTCCTTCATGGGCACGCCGATGCGGATCTGGGACACCGCCGGGATGCGCAAGAAGGCGAAGGTGGCGGGCAAGCTCGAAAAGCTTTCCGTCGCCGATGGCCTGCGCGCGGTGCGCTTTGCCGAGGTCGTGGTGGTGTTGCTCGATGTCAACATCCCGTTCGAGGTGCAGGATCTGCGGATTGCCGATTTTGCCGAGACCGAGGGCCGCGCGGTCGTGGTGGCGGCGAACAAATGGGATCTCGAGGAAGAGAAGACCGAGAAGCTGAAGGAGCTGCGCGAAAGCTTCGAGCGGCTTTTGCCGCAGCTTCGGGGGGCGCCGCTGGTGACGGTCTCGGCCAAGACCGGCAAGGGGCTCGACCGGTTGCATGCGGCGATCGTGAAGGCCTATGAAGTCTGGAACCGGCGCATTTCGACGGCGAAGCTGAACATGTGGCTCACCGCGATGACCGAGGCGCATCCGCCGCCCGCGCCGGGCGGGCGCCGCATCAAGCTGCGCTACATCACCCAGGCGAAGACCCGGCCGCCGGGGTTTGTGATCAAGGCGACCCATACCGAGCAGATCCCCGAAAGCTACGGGCGCTATCTGGTGAACGGGCTGCGCGCCGATTTCGACATGCCGGGCACGCCGATCCGGCTTTACTTCCGCGATCAGGGGAGCACCAACCCCTACAAGGAGCGCAAGAAGTCGATCCCCTCGCGGCTGACCAAGCATGTCGAGAAGAAGAAACACGACGCGCGCAAGGAAAAGGGGCTGCCCTCGAAACCGAAGGGCTGAGCCTTTGCGCGGGGTGTTTCGCTTCGGCAGGCCGAAGCGACCCGCCGGGGGGCTTGCAGCCCCCCGGACCCCCCGCCAGACCCTGCGCCGTTTTGTGACGCGCGCAACCGTTTGACCGGCACCCCTTCTGCCAAATGACGCGGCGCCGGTGCGGATCGCGGGCGCGGGGGCTGACCGCTGGCCCCGAGGCGCGCGCCGTGACCCCCTTCGGGCACGGCACAGCGAAATTCGCCCCTGATGTGTTTTGAAAGGGCGGCAGGCGCGGCCTGAAAATGCCCCGCCATGATCCAGGGCCCCTTGCCGTCTGCGCGGCAGGCTTTGCGATCACGCCGGGCAACCTCTGTCATACGCGAGGATGATGCGCCCGCAAGCGGGGAAGGGCGCGCTTCGGGCGTATTCTCCACACGAAGCGAAGCCCTTTATGTGCCGCGGGGGCGGATGGTAACAATATAATAAGTCATCTTGAATTATCTATTGACCGATGCCCCGACTCGCGCCAGAGTTTTGGTGGGTCAGGGAGGAACGGCCCGAACGGAACGGGAGGAGAGACCGTGATGATGCGCAAGGCTGCCCGGATCGGGGCGACCGTGGTTTTTGCGGCTGCGTTTGGCAGTGCGGCCTTTGCCGATGTCGGCGCCTGTCTGATCACCAAGACCGATACCAACCCTTTCTTCGTGAAAATGAAGGAGGGGGCGAGCGCAAAGGCCGAGGAGATGGGGATTGCGCTCTCAACCTATGCGGGGAAAATTGACGGTGATGTCGAGACCCAGATCGCCGCGGTCGAAAGCTGCATCGCGGCGGGGGCGAAAGGGATCCTGATCACCCCCTCGGACAGCCGCGCGCTTGCGCCGGTGGTGGGAAAGGCGCGAGAGGCCGGGCTGCTGGTGATTGCGCTCGATACGCCCTTTGAGCCGGCGGATGCCGCAGATGCCACCTTTGCCACCGACAACTTTCTGGCCGGTGAGATGATCGGCAAATGGGCGGCGGGCAAGATGGAAGATCCGGCGGGCGCGAAGATCGCGCTTTTGGATCTGAATCCCTCCGGGATCTCGGTTGATTATCTGCGTGATCAGGGGTTTTTGCAGGGCTTCGGCGTTGACGTGAAGGATGCAAAGATCATCGGGGACGAGGAAGATGCGCGCATCGTTGGCCATGATGTGACGAATGGCAACGAGGAGGGCGGGCGCACCGCGATGGAGAACCTGCTGCAAAAGGACAGCGGCGTGACCCTTGTCTACACGATCAACGAACCGGCTGCGGCGGGCGCCTATGAGGCGCTCAAGGCGGTGGGGCTTGAACATCAGGCGCTGATCGTCTCGGTCGATGGCGGGTGCCCGGGAGTGCAGAACGTGGCCGATGGCGTGATCGGCGCGACCGCGATGCAGTTTCCGCTGCTGATGGCCTCGAACGGCATCGAGGCGATTGCCGCCTATGCCGCCAATGGCACCAAGCCTGTCAATTCCGAGGGGCTCGATTTTGTCAATACCGGGGTCACGCTGGTGACCGATGCGCCGGTGGAGGGGGTGCCCTCGATCAGTTCCGAAGAAGCCCTGCACCAGTGCTGGGGGTAATGCGTGTGTAACGAGTGCCGGAGAGGCGGGAGGCCGCCTCTCCTTTTTTTCTGCCATGGGTGGGCAGGGTGTGAGTGGCTGGATGGCAGGGGAGGGCCGGATGGGGGAAACCGGGGGGGAGTCGGTTCGACAGGCGCCGCGCGGCCAGGATTTCGAACAGGTGTTGGTTTCGAGTGATGTGCGACTGGCGCGGTTCGAGGACCGCCCGCCGGGGATCATCGCCGCGCTTCAACACGGATTGCATGGTAACCCGACGCTGGTGCCGGTGATCGTGCTGGGGGTGGCTGTTGCCGTGTTTGGCCTTGTGGCGGGCGGAAAGTTCTTCTCGCCCTTCAACCTGAGCCTGATCTTGCAACAGGTCTCCATCATCGGCATTCTGGCGGCGGCGCAGGCGCTGATCGTGCTCACCGCGGGGATCGACCTCTCGGTCGCGGCGATCATGGTGCTGATGTCGGTGATTGCGGGCCATCTGGCCGTTTTTGCGGGCGTGCCGACGGTTCTGGCCTTGCTCGTCGCGTTTGCGGGCGGCACTGCGGCGGGGCTGTTGAACGGCTTTCTCGTCACCAAGGTGAAACTGCCGCCCTTCATCACCACGCTCGGGACGTGGTCGATCTTCTTTGCACTCAATCTCTGGCTCTCGGGCGCGCAGTCGATCCGCAGTCAGGATATTGACCGCACTGCGCCGCTGTTGAAATTCTGGGGGGAGGGCTTTGCCTTCTTTGGCGCGCGCGTCACCTTTGGCTCGCTCCTGATGATCGCGGTTTTTCTTGTGCTGTGGTACCTGCTCAACCGCACTGCCTGGGGCCGGCATGTCTATGCCGTGGGCGATGACCGCGAGGCGGCGGAGCTTGCGGGCATTCAGGCGGACCGGGTGCTGCTGTCGGTCTATGGGCTTTCGGGCTTTGTCTGCGCGATGGCCGCCTGGGCCTCGATTGGCCGGGTCGGCTCGATCTCGCCGCAGTCGTTTTACGAGGGCAACCTGCAATCCATCACCGCTGTCGTGGTGGGGGGGATCTCGCTCTTTGGCGGGCGCGGCTCGATTCTGGGCGCCTTGTTCGGCGCGCTCATCGTTGGCGTGTTTCAATCCGGCCTGCGCCTCGCCAATGTCGATGTGCTCTGGCAGGTGTTTGCGATTGGCTGGCTGATCATCCTTGCTGTCGCCATCGACCAATGGATTCGGAAGGTGTCACGATGAGCGGTCAACCGGTCCTTGCCGCGCGGGGTCTCGTCAAGCGTTATGGCCGGGTGACCGCGCTCGATCACGCCGATTTCGAGCTGATGCCGGGCGAGATCCTCGCGGTGATCGGCGACAATGGCGCGGGCAAGACCTCCCTGATCAAGGCGCTGTGCGGCGCGGTGCAGCCCGATGCGGGGGAGATCTTGCTTGATGGTCGCCCGGTGCGCTTTGCCTCGCCGCGCGAGGCGCAGGCGGCGGGGATTGCCACCGTCTATCAAACGCTCGCGCTTTCGCCCGCGCTTTCCATTGTCGACAACATGTTCATGGGGCGCGAGATCCGCAAGCCCGGCCTTGCCGGAACGCTGTTGCGCGCGCTCGACCGGGAGGCGATGCGCGCCTTTGCGCGCCAGAAGCTTTCGGATCTCGGGCTGATGACGATCCAGAATATCGACCAGCCGGTCGAAACGCTCTCGGGCGGCCAGCGGCAGGGAGTGGCCGTGGCGCGCGCCGCCGCCTTTGGCTCCAAGGTGATCATCCTGGATGAACCCACCGCCGCGCTGGGCGTGAAAGAGAGCCGGCGCGTGCTTGAACTCATTGTCGATGTGAAGGCCCGCGGCATCCCGATCATCCTGATTTCCCACAACATGCCGCATGTCTTCGAGGTGGCGGACCGCATTCACGTGCACCGCCTTGGCCGCCGCCTTTGCGTGATCGACCCGAAGACACACACAATGTCCGATGCCGTTGCCTATATGACAGGGGCGAAAATGCCCGCGGGCATGGAAGCCGCCTGAAAGCCACTCACGCGCGCCAACTGAGGCCCGGGGTTTTCCCGGGCCTTTTTTCTTGCCCGCCCCGCGCGGGCGCGCCAATCTGGCGCCGAGAGGCCAAGGGGCGGGGAGGACACATGAAACTGGTGCGGTTTGGTGAGACGGGGCAGGAAAAGCCGGGGCTGATGCATGCGGATGGCACTGTGCGCGACCTCAGTGCCGTGGTGCGCGACATCGACGGGGCGGCGCTTTCGGAGGCGGGGCTGTCGCGGTTGGGCTCGGTCAATGCCGCGAGCCTGCCGATCGTGCCCGAGGGCGTGCGGCTCGGTGCGCCGGTCGCCCGCGTCGGCAAGCTTATCGCGATCGGGCTCAATTATGCCGATCATGCGCAAGAGGCGGGGATGCAGGTGCCGCCCGAGCCGGTGGTTTTCATGAAAGCGACCACGGCGATTTGCGGCCCCGATGACGATGTTGAATGCCCGCGCGGTTCGGAAAAGCTCGACTGGGAGGTGGAGCTGGCCTTCGTGATCGGCACAAGGGCGAAATATGTGCCGCTGGAGGCGGCGATGGATCACGTGGCGGGCTATATGGTCTGCAACGATATTTCCGAGCGCGGCTTTCAGATCGAGCGCGCCGGGCAATGGGTGAAGGGCAAGAGCCACGACACCTTTGCCCCGCTTGGCCCCTGGCTTGTGACAAAAGACGAGGTGGCCGACCCGCAGGCGCTGCCACTCTGGCTGGAGGTGAACGGGGAGCCGATGCAGACCGGGACCACCGCCACGATGGTCTATGGTGTGGCCTATCTCGTGCATTACCTGAGCCAGTTCATGACGCTTGAGCCGGGCGACGTGATCACCACCGGCACGCCCCCCGGCGTGGGCATGGGGATGAAGCCGCCGCGGTTTCTGAAGGTGGGGGACCGGATCGGGCTCGGCATCAAGGGGCTGGGCCAGCAGCAACAACGCGTGGTGCAGGCGTGAGCGCCGCCGCGACTTATGCGCGGCTCGCGGCGGGGGATGCGGCGCGGCGCGTGGCCTTTTCGGTTGCAAAGCGCCGCGCGGTTCTGGCCCGTCTTGCCGAGGGGATCCGTGCGCGCGAGGCCGAGATCATGGCGGCGCTCGCCGCCGATCTGGGCAAGCCCGAGGTCGAGGTGCGGATTTCCGAGATCATCCCGGTGCTTTCGGAAATCCGCCACAGCGCGCGGCATCTGCAGCGCTGGGCGCGGCCGCGCCGGGTGATGCCGACGCTTGCGATGCTCGGCACCCGCGGCACGATCCGCCCCGAGCCGAAGGGTACGGTGCTGATCATCGCGCCATGGAATTACCCGTTCTGCCTCGCGCTCGGCCCCCTTGTCTCGGCGCTGGCGGCGGGCAATGCCGCGGTGATCAAACCCTCCGAGCTTGCCCCCGCCACCTCGGCCCTGATCGCCGCGCTGGTCAAGGACACGCTCCCCGAGGATCTTGTCGCGGTGGTCGAGGGCGGGGTCGAGACATCGACCGAGCTTTTGGCGCAGCCCTTCGACCATATCTTCTTTACCGGCTCGCCCGCGGTCGGGCGCGTGGTGATGGCGGCGGCGGCCAAGACCCTCGCCTCGGTCACGCTTGAGCTGGGCGGCAAGTCGCCCGTGATCCTTGGCGCGGGCGCAGATGTCAAAAAGGCGGCGCGGATGCTCGCCTGGGGCAAGTTCCAGAACGCGGGCCAGACCTGCATCGCGCCCGATCATGTCTTCGTGCCGCGCGCGATGGAGCCCGCCTTTACCGCCGCCCTGCGCGCCGAGATCGCGCGCATGTATGGCGCCGATCCTCTGGCCTCGCCCAGTTACGCGCGGCTTGTGGGCGCGCGCCATTTTGCACGGCTCAAAGGGATGCTCGACGAAGCCCTCTCCAAAGGGGCGACCCTTGTTGCGGGCGGCGCAGCGCAGGAGGCGGCGCGCTATCTTGCCCCCACCGTGCTGACCGGCGTGCCGGGGGAGACGGCGCTGATGCGCGAGGAGATCTTTGGCCCGGTGCTGCCGGTGATCGCCTATGACGATCTCGAGGCGGTGCTCGCGCAGATCGAGGCGGGGGAAAAGCCGCTTGCGCTTTATCTTTTTGCGCGTGACCGCGCGGTGATTGCGCGCATCACGGCGGCCACGACCTCTGGCGCGCTCGGCATCAATGTGACGCTCGCGCATTTCCTGCATCTCAATCTGCCATTTGGCGGGATCGGCACCTCCGGGCTTGGCGCCGCGCATGGGCGCTGGGGCTTTGCCGCCTTCAGCCATGCAAAGCCGGTGCTGGAGAACCGCTTTGCGGTGCTCGACCCGCTGATGCCGCCTTATACGACCTTCAGTGCGCGGCTGGCGCAGGCACTACAAAAGCTTGTGGGCTGATGGTTCGAAGGGCCAGAAATATGTCAGTTGGAAGGAAGTTGTTTACCTTAGGTAACTAGCATGCGGGCAACCCTCACTTGCCGTATGCCCGATGACCCTGACCATTTACGCCCTCGACAACCAGTTCGCGGCCTCCACCGGGAGGAATGTCGGCTCCGGGGCCGGAACATCCACATTCGATTACCCCCCCAATTCGAGCAAGGATCTGGTGATCGCATCGCAGCCGGGCGACAGCTCGCCCTATGTCTTCTCTCCGGGGGATGTTTACACGCTGACCTTTGGCGGCAATGGCGGCGACATGATCCAGAATGCGACGGTGATCCGCTCGGATTACATCAATCATGCGGGCGATACCGGCTATGCGGTGGTGTTCGAGGGGCTCGACAGCCATGGCGATCTGACACAGGTGGTCTGGACGCCGGATTTTGACCTTGAGAACTGGTATTGGAGCAATTTTTCCGGCGGCCATCCGCCCGGCTTTTACACCTCCGATCTCTCGGCCACGACGTATCAGATGCCCTGTTTCGAGGCGTCCACCCGGGTCGAGACCCCCTCTGGCCCGCGCACCATCGCCAGCCTGGCGCCCGGCGACAGGGTGCTGACCGCAGACAACGGGGCAGAGCCGCTGCGCTGGATCGGGCGGTTCGAGCGCGTCGGGTGGGGGCGGGCCACGCCGATCTGGATCGAGGCGGGCGTTTTGGGCAATGAGCGGCCGCTTTTGCTGAGCCGCCAGCATCGGGTGATGTTGCGCGACCCGGAGGCGGGCGAGGTGCTGGTGCCCGCGGCGGCGTTGCTCAACGGCGCAACGGTGCGGCTGCAACCGATGGAGCGCATCACCTACGTGCATCTGTTGTGCACCCGTCACGAGATCATCCGGGCCGAGGGCAGCCCCTGCGAAACCCTGCTGCTCAAGAGCAGCACCGCGGGGCGACAAGGGGCGCTCCATATTCCCGGCCTGCCGCAAGAGCTTGCTGCACTGTCGCAAGAGCCGTGCCGCCCGCTTTTGACCACACGGGCGGGCGAAACGCTCTGGGCGCAGATCTGCAGCGCAGGCGGGCGCAAGCGTGCGATGTTTGGCCGGCGCGGCGCGTCTCAGGCGGCGATCTTCACCTTCGTGCCCTGCACCGAGGGGAAGCATGCGAATTGCCGCCGTGCCTCGGCGCCCGAGGAGACGCCCGAGGGGACATCGGAGGCGGGCTGAGCCTGTGCCACCGGGGCTCTTGCCCCCGGCTCGAATTCGGCCCAAACCGGTGCCGAACAGGGAGGCGGGCATGGCGGAAGCGAAAACGGCGGGCGGGTGGAAGCTCTGGGCGGTGCTGGCGCTGCCACCGCTTTTCTGGGCGGGCAATTTCATCGTTGCGCGCGCCTCGCGTGGGGAATGGCCGCCGGTGGCGCTTTCCTTTGGCCGCTGGGCGATCGCGCTCCTCGCGCTTCTGCCCTTTGCCTGGCCGCATCTGAAACGCGACTGGCCGCTGTATCGGCGCTATTTCGGGCGCATTCTCCTGCTCACCCTGCCGGGGGTCGCGGCCTTCAACTCGCTCGTCTACTGGGGGCTGCAAAGCACCACGGCGACAAACGGGATGCTGCTCAATTCCGCCATTCCGCTTTTGATCCTTGCGCTCGGGGCGCTGTTCTGGGGGCAGCGGCTCACGCTCTGGGCGATCCTCGGGCTGCTTGTCTCCACCTTTGGCGTGGCGGTGGTGATCTTGCAGGGCTCCTGGGCACGGGCGGCGGCACTCGATTTCGCGCAAGGGGATCTGATCATCTTTGCCGCGATGGTGGCCTGGGCGTTTTACACCATCGGGCTGAAGCTCTTCCCGCCCGAGGTGAACCGGATCGGCCTTCTGGCGGTGCAGATCGCGCTGGCGCTGCCGATGCTCGCGCCCTTCCTCGCGGTCGAGATCGCCTCGGGACGGGTGCCGCACTGGAGCCCCGCCTCGATCGCGGCGCTGATCTATATCGGCATCGTGCCCTCGGTGCTGGCCTATCTCTTCTATACCAAGGCGGTGGCGATGGCGGGCCCGGCGCGGGCGGGGCAGTTCATCCATCTGTTGCCGGTTTACGGCGCGGTGCTCTCGGCGGCATTCCTGCACGAGCCCTTGCAGCTTTATCATGCTCTGGGCTTCGGGCTCATTCTGTCGGGGATCGTGCTGGCCGGTCGCGGCAAGTGATTTCGCTTGCAATGGCGGGGGGAGGAGGCTAGAAGGCCCCACTTCCGCGCTGATATGAACCGGCGATGCCTCTCGTGGTGGGTGGCGGAAGACTACACCCGCCGTTGAAGCCGCCTTGCGAAACAGGAGCCTACATGCCGCTTTACGAGCATGTCCTCATTGCGCGTCAGGATCTGTCCAACGCGCAGGCCGAAGGCCTTCTCGAACATTTTTCCGCCGTGATCGGTGACAACGGGGGCAAGATCCTCGGCACCGAATACTGGGGCGTGAAGACGATGGCCTACAAGATCAACAAGAACCGCAAGGGCCATTACGGCTTCCTGCGCACCGATGCGCCCGCCACCGCGGTGCAGGAGATGGAGCGTCTCGCCCGCCTGCATGACGACGTGATGCGCGTGCTCACCGTCAAGGTCGACGCCCATGACGAAGGCCCCTCGGTGCAGATGCAAAAGCGTGACGACCGCGAAGACCGTGGCGACCGCGGCGACCGTGGCCCCCGTGGCGACCGTGGCCCGCGCGAAGACCGCGGCCCGCGTCCCGAGCGTCGTTGATCCGAGGAGTTTGACCCATGGCTACCAAACCGTTTTTCCGTCGCCGCAAGGTCTGCCCGTTCTCCGGTGAGAACGCGCCGAAGATCGACTACAAGGACGTGCGCCTGCTGCAACGCTACATCTCGGAGCGTGGCAAGATCGTTCCCGCCCGCATCACCGCCGTCTCGGCCAAGAAACAGCGCGAACTGGCGCGTGCGATCAAACGCGCCCGCTTCCTCGCCCTGCTTCCCTATGCCGTGAAGTAAGGAGACCCTCCGATGCAAGTCATCCTGCTGGAACGCGTGGCCAAGCTTGGCCAGATGGGCGATGTCGTGAAGGTTCGCGACGGTTACGCCCGCAACTTCCTGCTGCCCCAGGGCAAGGCGCTGCGCGCCAACGAAGCCAATATCAAGAGCTTCGAAGCCCGCAAGGCGCAACTTGAGGCGACCAACCTCGAGACCAAGAAGGAAGCTGAAGCGCTGGCCGCCAAGCTCGACGGTCAGAAATTCGTGGTGATCCGTTCGGCCTCTGACGCCGGCGCGCTCTACGGCTCGGTCACCACCCGTGACGCGGCCGAAGCGGCGACGCTGGGCGGCTTCACGCTCGACAAACGCCAAGTGGCGCTGAAAGCCCCGATCAAGGATCTCGGTCTGCACGACGTGCACGTGATCCTGCACCCGGAAGTTTCGGCGACGATCACGCTCAACGTGGCGCGCTCGCCCGAGGAAGCCGAAATTCAGGCTTCGGGCAAGTCGATCCAGGAACTCGCTGCCGAAGCGGAAGCTGCGGCCGAATTCGAGATCGCCGAGCTTTTCGACGAAGTGGGCGCTGCGGCGGGCGACGACGAATAAGTCGTCCCCCCCTGACGTTTTTGAACCGCGCCCCATCGGGGCGCGGTTTTTGTTTGTGCTGTCGCCTCGGCAGGGCCGAGGCGACCCGGGCGGGGGGCTGCGCCCCCCGCACCCCCCCTCCGAAACGCTTCCGGCAGCGGGCGGAGCCTGCGGTGCGCGCGGGCGTGACCGTGCTGCGCGATTTGAAGGGATCTGTTAGAAGGGAGAGGGAAAGTTGCGAGGCGATGATGCGGATGCGCGGGCTGGTCTTGGGGCTGCTCTTCGGGCTGCTTGGCGGTGCGCCCGGCGCGGGGCGGGCCGATGTGCTGGTGATGGGCGATTCGCTTCTGGCGGTGAACGGGCTGCAAGGCGCTGCTGTCGCGGATGTGCTGCGCCGCCTTTTGCCGGCGGAGACGGTGCGTGACCGCGCCGTTCCGGGGGCGAGCTTCCTTTACCCGCTGCCGCTCACCGGCGCGCTGGGGCTGAGCATTCCCAAGCAATATGTGCCGGGCCGTTGGGACTGGGTGGTGCTCAACGGCGGCGGCAATGACGTGATGTGGCGCTGCGGTTGCGGGCCATGCCGGCGGGTGATGGACCGGCTGATCCGCCGGGACGGGGCAGGGGGCGCCATTGTCACCGAGGTGCGCAAGCTGCGCGCCACCGGTGCGCGGGTGCTCTTTGTGGGCTATCTGCGCTCGAACGGGTTCCAAAGCCCGATCGAGGCCTGCGCGGCGACCGGCGACGAGATCGACCGCCGCCTTGCGCGCATGGCCGCCGCCGATCCGGGCGTGCGCTTCCTGTCGCTCGCCGATCTCGTGCCTGCGGGCGACACGAGCTATTTTGCCCTCGACCGCATTCATCCCTCGCCGAAAGGATCGGCCGCGATTGCGGCGCGGATCGCGGCGGTGATCGTGGCTGTGATCGCGCCCTGAGGCGGGCCGCCCCGCCCGAAGGAGCCGGTCACGCGGCCGGGTTGTTCACCCATTCCCGCCGCGTTTCTGCGGCATTTTCGAAGCGTCGTTCTGCGGAAGGGGAGCTTGCTTCACGCGTGAAAAACCGTGCCGCACGTGTTCGGCCTCACCCCGGTGCGCTTTGCGATTGCCCCCTCGCCGTGGCGGGCGGGCGGGCCCCACCGGGGAGCGGGGCGCATGGAGCGGAGGATCATTTCGCGCGCCTTCAGCGTGCTGGCGCTGGTTTGCAGGGCCTCGGTCGAACATGGCAACCGCTTCGGTTGCGCCAACCGCCCGACGACCGCGCTGGCGCAACCCGCTTTTGTCGACCGGGCCGTGCTTCAGGCGAGCCGCGCGCTGCCCGCCCTTGCGGCATAATGCGGGCCAGGTCGGTGCCAAATGTGTTCGCCTGCGCGGACGCCATGCAAAAGGCCGCCCCGTGGGGCGGCCTTTGGTCACTGTCCGGTGACGGGGGGCGCTCAGAGTTCGTCGAGCGCTTCGATCGCCTTTTGCAGGTCTTCTTTCGTGACGTCCTTGTCGGTGACATTGGCACCGGCGACGATGAAGTCGATCACCTTGTCTTCAAAGATCGGCGCGCGGAGCTGTTGTTGCATCTGCGCGTTGCTCTTGACGAATTCGAAGAAGGCACGTTCCTGACCCGGGTATTGACGCGCGGCATTCATCACTGCTTGCGTCATCTCGGCATCGGTCACCTCGATCTGCTCGATCCGGCCAAGCTCGGCCAGCACGAGGCCAAGACGCACGCGGCGGTTGGCCAGCGTCTTGTGCTCGTCGGTCACGGTGATCTCGCCATGGTCATGGCCGTGGTGATCGGGGTTTTCCTCGTGCCAGAGCTGGTGCGCGATCTGGTTGGCTTCCGCCTCGACGAGCGAGGGCGGCAGCTCGAAGCTCATCTGGCCATCAAGGGCATCGAGCAGCGCGCGTTTGAGCACGGCACGGGCGGCGCCGGTGTATTCCATCTCCAGACGCTCGGCGACTTGGGCCTTGAGCGCGGCGAGGTCTTCGGCGCCGAATTTTTTCGCCAGCTCGTCGTCGATCTCGGCCGGTTTCGGGGCCTTCACCGCATGGACGTGGCATTTGAAGGTGGCTTCCTTGCCGGCCAGATGGGCGGCGCCGTATTGCTCGGGGAAGGACACTTTCACTTCGACATCTTCACCGGCCTTGGCGCCGACGAGCTGCTCTTCAAAGCCCGGGATGAACGAGCCCGAGCCGAGCACGAGCGGGTATTCCTCGCCCTTGCCGCCCTCGAAGGGTTCGTCGCCGAGGAAGCCCTCGAAGTCGATCACGACCTGGTCGCCGTCTTTCGCCTTGGTGCCTTTTTTGCGGTCTTCAAAATTCTGCGCCGATTTGGCGAGGTTTTCGAGCGCTTCGGTCACCGCGGCTTCCTCGGCTTTCACGACGAGGCGCTCCAGCGTGAGGGTCGAGCGGTCGAGCGTCGGGATCTCGGGGAGCGCTTCGAAGCTGACGGTGAAGGTGGCGTCGGAACCGGGTTTCCAGTCCTGGCCGTTTTCCATCTCGATTTTCGGCTCCATCGCGGGGCGCTCGTTCGAGGTGGAGAGGATTTCCTTCAGGCCGGCGTCCACGCTCTCGTTGAGCACGTCGCCAAGGATGCGGTCGCCGAATTGCTTGCGCAGGATCGCCATCGGCACCTTGCCCTTGCGGAAGCCCTTGATCTCGACTTCGGGCTGCGCCTCGGCGAGCTTGGCAGTGACTTTCTCCTCCAGCTCGGCGCCGGTCAGGGTGAAGCTGTAGCCGCGCTTGAGGCCTTCGTTGAGGGTCTGGGTGACCTGCATGGGGTTTCCTCTGGTTCAGGCGCGCGGATCCGCACGCATCTGGCAAAAATTTCAGCCGCCCTTCTAGGGGCTCGGGGCCTGACTGGCAAGGCGAAAGGCTTGGGCCAAAGGGGGGAGGGGCGCAAATCTTTTCACGCCAGCGTCACGGGTTTGTCGCCATCTGTGGCCCCCCGGGGCGGTGGCGTCACGGCGCGCGCGGGCGCCGGGCCGCTCAGATGGTGCGGGTGAAGGGACTCGAACCCCCACGCCAAGGCGCCAGAACCTAAATCTGGTGCGTCTACCAATTTCGCCACACCCGCATCCGCCCGCTTCTAGCAAGGCGCGGCGCCTCTGGGTAGGGGGCGGTTTGCGAAATCGCAAGATTGCTCTGCGAAGCTGTGCCCGACTGGCCCCCCTGCAGGCGCTCCGGTGGCGCGGGGCGGAACTCGGGGCGAGATCTGGAGGGTGATCGGATGAGGCGTTTTTCCCGAGGGTCCATGACGGCGCTGGTGGCGCTGATGCTGGGGCTGGTCGCGTCGGGCCTGCTTTGGCCCGAGGGCCTGTTCGGGGCGCTGGCGGGGACCGGCGCGCGCTTCGGGGCCGGAACGGGCGCGGGGGGCGGGCCGGATCAGGTGATCACCACTTACGACGGGCGGCGGATTCGCGTGGCGGCTCTGGGCTGCCTCGAGATCGAGATTCAGGCCCGGATCGAAACCGAATGGCGCCGCGCCTTTGGGGCGGAATCGGCGCGCCCCGGGCTGCTGCGCCCCGCCTCCGAGCCGGGGTTTGCCGCGCTCGCGGCGGCGCATTGTGCCCGCTGAGCCCGCCGCGGCTGTGGCGCAAAGGAAACGATCCGGCGGCCCGCACCGGATTCGCACGAAAGAGACGAACCTTTTGCTCGCCAGCACGGGGCGCTTCGCCTAGGCTTTTTTGCAAGGTCGCAAAGACCACAAGGGCCAAAGGCCGAACGAGCACGGTACCCGATGGACGACATCCCCAGCGGGCGCGCAGGCGGGGCCTTCGGGCCTGCTGCCGTGGCGCCGTCATTCATTCTCGATTTGCCGGTTGCGCCGGGGGGCACGCCGCGGCTGGGCCGCCCCGGGCTGACGGCCGGAGCGGAGGTGGCCACGCTTGAGGGCGTGCTGCCGGTGGAATATCTGAGCCCCGGGGAGCGGGTGGTCACGCGGGCCGGGGCGCGGGTGTTGCGCGCGGTGACGACATTGCCGCTGATCACCGATCTGGTGCGGATTGCGCCGGGCACCTTCGGGAGGGGGCGGCCGGGCACGGCGCTGATCCTTGGGGCGGGAACAGAGGTGCTGCTGCGCGACTGGCGCGCGCAGGCGCTGTTTGGCCGGGCGCAGGCGCTTGTTGCGGTGTCGCGGGTGATTGACGGGCGGTTTGTCACCCGCGTGACCGGGGGCAAGATGCGGCTTTACGGGCTGCATTTCGATCATCCCGAAGTGATTTATGCCGAAGGCGTTGAAATCGGCTGCGCGCCGCTGCGGATGCAGGCTGTGGCGGGCGTGCGTTAAACGCCAAGCGCGCGAAACACCCCCGGCAGCGCCTCTGGCAAATCTTCGGCGATGAGGCCGGGGCCGAAATGGCGTGCCGCAGCGGCATGCAGCCAGGTTCCGGTGCAGGCGGCCTCAAAGGGGGCGAGCCCGCGCGCCATCAGCCCGGCGATCAGCCCGGCCAGCACATCGCCCGAGCCCGCGGTGGCAAGCCATGGCGCGGCGAGATCTCCGCTGGCGGAATGGACGGCGATTTCGTCGGTTGCGGCGGCGATCACCGTGTCATGCCCCTTGAGCAGCACCGTGCAGCCCGCGCGCGCCGCCGCGCGGCGCGTGGCCTCGATCTTGTTCAACTCGCCCGCCTCCCAGGCCCCGGCGAGATCGGGGAACAGGCGGCGGAACTCACCGGGATGCGGTGTCATCACCACCTTGTCGTGGAGCGTGTTGAAGAGCGGGCCGGGATCATGTTCGAAGGCGGTGAGCGCATCGGCATCGAGCACCGTCGCGCGCCGCCCCCAGAGCGCGCCGGGCACCATCTCCAGCGCGCGCGGCGCACCGAGCCCCGGCCCGAGGCAGAGCGCGTTGAGCCGGGTATCGGCGAACATGCCGCGCAGCGTATAGGCATCGGGCAGCGCGGTCAGCATCACCGAGGTCAGATGCGCGGCGTTTTCGGCAAGGCTCACCTGCGGGCAGGCGAGCGTCACGACCCCGGCGCCAACCCGGAGCGCCGCGCGTGCCGCGAGCCGTGCCGCGCCGCCGCGCCCGGGGCCGCCCGCCAGCACAAGCGCATGGCCATGGCAAAACTTGTGATCTTCGAGGCCTTTGGTCAGCGCGGCGCGCATTGTCTCGGTCAGGGTGATCTGGCGGATCATCGGCGCCTCCGGGGATTGCGCGGAAATCATAACTTACAACCTTTGTCTGAAAAGGGTGAATCTGAGCTGCAGTTTAAAGACCGATGGATTTTACCACGAGCTTGCCGCACAGCGTGGGGCCTTGGCCGGTCAGATGGCCGGGCTTGGCGGCGTGAAAGGTGACGGTGAGATCGGCCTTGCAGGCGGTGCCCTGACGCCAATGCCAAGGGCCCATCGGCAGGCCCGGAGGCGGCGCCACCGCCCCGGTATCGGCATCGAGGCCGGAGGGGACGTCGAGCGCCACCACGCGCTCGGCCAAAATCCCCCGCTGCTGGGCCCAGAACATGTCGCGCAGGGGATCTGGCAGCGGGGTCGAGAGGCCGATGCCGAAGCCCGCATCGACAAGGAGCGTGTAGCGCGGGGCCCGGGCGTGGCGCAGGACGCGCGCCAAGGTGCGCAAGGAATGCGCCTTTCCCTCTGCGCACCAGAGTTCGCGCGCGCGCTCGGCGTCGGGCCGCCATGCCGAGCTTGTGCCGAAGCGGAAAACATCGACGCGCCAGCCACGCGCCTTCAACAGCCGCGCCACCACATAGCCATCACCGCCGTTGTTGCCCGGCCCGCAGATCACAACGGCCTTGCCGGGCGCCGTGGCCAGATCGGGCCAGGTCTCACAGATCGCCTCGACGGCGCCCGCGCCCGCGCGCTCCATCAGCGCAAATCCGGTGACTGCGCCGGAGGCGATGGCCGTTTGTTCGATGGCGCGCATTTGGGCGGTTGTGACGATTTGTGGCATATTTCGCTTTTCCTGTTTTCTTTTTGCACGAAAAATGAGCTTACTGCGGAAACTCTCATCGCCCTTTCGGGAATCCCTCGGCGCCATGGACATGGGCGAGGCTAGTCGATTGCGGGGCGGGCTGGAAAGTGCTGAGAGAGGTGCGGCAAGATCGAAAGGGGGAGTCGGCGCATGAAGAAGGTCGAGGCGATCATCAAGCCCTTCAAGCTCGATGAAGTGAAAGAAGCGCTTCAGGAAGCGGGAATTCAGGGGCTCAGCGTGATCGAGGTGAAAGGCTTCGGTCGGCAAAAGGGCCATACGGAGCTCTATCGCGGGGCCGAATATGTCGTCGATTTCCTGCCCAAGGTGAAGATCGAGATGGTGCTGCCGGACGAGATGGTGGACACCGCGATCGAAGCCATCGTGGGCGCCGCGCGCACCGAAAAAATCGGTGACGGCAAGATCTTCGTGTCTTCTGTCGAACAGGCGATTCGTATCCGCACCGGCGAGACCGGCGAAGACGCGGTCTGACGCTTCTCGAATGTCGGGCTTCGGCCCAAGACCCATGCTCAACGAAAGGGTAGTTGCAATGAGCGCAGTGAAAAAGGCTCTCGAACTGATGGCGGCGGAGGAAGTCGAATATGTCGACGTCCGTTTCACCGACCCGCGCGGCAAGCTTCAGCACGTGACGCTGATGGCTGACCTCGTGGATGAAGACTTCTTTGAAGAAGGCTTCATGTTCGATGGTTCCTCGATCGCCGGCTGGAAATCGATTGACCAGTCGGACATGAAACTGATCCCGGATGCGGAATCGGTCTACATCGACCCGTTCTACGCCGAAAAAACCATGTGCGTGCACTGCAACGTTGTCGAACCGGACACCGGCGAAGCCTATTCGCGTGACCCGCGCTCGACCGCGCTGAAAGCGGAAGCCTATCTGAAGTCCTCGGGCATCGGTGACGCCGCCTATTTCGGCCCGGAAGCTGAATTCTTCATCTTCGACGACGTGCGCTACTCGGTGACCCCGGCGAAAGTGGCCTACCAGATCGACGCCGAAGCGGCGGCCTGGAACACCGATGCGGAAATCGAGATGGGCAACCTCGCCCACCGCGCCGGCCACAAGGGCGGCTACTTCCCGGTGAACCCGGTTGACGAAGCGCAAGACCTGCGCTCGGAAATGCTCTCGACCATGAAGCGCATGGGCATGAGCGTTGACAAGCATCACCACGAAGTGGCGACTTGCCAGCACGAACTCGGGCTGATCTTCGGTTCGCTCACCAAGCAAGCCGACAACATCCTGAAATACAAATACGTCATCCAGAACGTTGCGCATGCCTATGGCAAGACCGTGACCTTCATGCCGAAGCCCATGAAGGGCGACAACGGCTCGGGCATGCACGTGAACATGTCGATCTGGAAAGACGGCAAGCCGCTCTTTGCCGGCGACAAATACGCCGACCTGAGCCAAGAGGCGCTCTACTTCATCGGCGGTATCCTCAAGCATGCGAAAGCGCTCAACGCGCTGACCAACCCGGCGACCAACTCCTACAAGCGTCTGATCCCGGGCTTCGAAGCCCCGGTGCTGCGTGCCTTCTCGGCGCGCAACCGCTCGGGCTGCGTGCGTATTCCGTGGACCGAATCGCCGAAGGCGAAACGTGTGGAAGCCCGCTTCCCCGATCCGGCGGCGAACCCCTATCTGGCGTTTGCGGCGCTCCTGATGGCCGGCCTCGACGGCATCAAGAACAAGATCGATCCGGGCCCGGCTTCGGACAAAGACCTCTACGATCTGCCGCCCGAAGAACTGGCCGCGATCCCGACCGTTTGCGGTTCGCTCCGTGAAGCGCTTGAAGAGCTGGAAAAAGATCACGACTTCCTGCTCGCGGGCGACGTGTTCACCAAAGACCAGCTCGAAGGCTACATGGCCCTCAAGTGGGAAGAAGTGTATGCCTATGAGCACACCCCCCACCCGGTCGAATACCAGCTGTACTATTCCTGCTGAGAGGCAGAACAGGCACGGGAAGGGCGCTCTTCGGAGCGCCCTTTTCGTTTGGCCCCGCGACCATTTGGCCGCTCCAGTTGAACCGCGCGCGACGTCAGGCTAGAGAAAGCCAGGTTTACCAAGGAGGCGGGCATGAGCGTGGCATGGGTGTTCCCCGGTCAGGGGGCGCAGACGATCGGGATGGGCAAGGCGCTCGCCGAGGCTTACCCGGCGGCGAAGGCGGTGTTCGACGAGGTCGACGATGCGCTGGGCGAAAAACTCTCCACCCTGATCTGGGAGGGCGAGATTGCCGATCTGACGCTGACGGCAAATGCCCAACCGGCGCTGATGGCGACCTCGATGGCGGTGGTGAAGGCGCTGGCTGCCGAGGGCTTTGCGGTCACCGGTGCGGATTACGTGGCGGGGCACTCGCTTGGCGAATATTCCGCGCTTTGCGCGGCGGGGGCGTTGAGCCTTTCGGATACGGCGCGGCTGCTGCGCATTCGCGGTGCGGCGATGCAATCGGCGGTGCCGGTGGGCGTGGGCGCGATGGCGGCGCTGCTCGGGCTTGATTTTGCGGCTGCCGCCGAAGTGGCTGCCGAGGCCGCCGAGGGTGAGATCTGTCAGGCGGCGAATGACAACGACCCCGGGCAGGTGGTGGTTTCGGGCCACAAGGCGGCGGTTGAACGCGCCGTCGAGATTGCCAAGGGGCGGGGCGCGAAACGCGCGGTGATGCTGCCGGTTTCGGCACCGTTTCACTGCGCGCTGATGCAGCCCGCCGCCGACCGGATGGCGCAGGCGCTGGCGGATGTGGCGATCTCGGCGCCGATCGTGCCGGTGGTGGCGAATGTGCGGGCCGAGGCGGTGTCGAGCCCCGATCTGATCCGCGACCTGCTCGTGGCGCAGGTGACGGGTTCGGTGCGCTGGCGCGAGTCGGTGCTGTGGATGGCGGCGCAGGGCGTGACCGAAACCTGGGAGATTGGCGCGGGCAAGGCGCTTTCGGGCATGGTGAAGCGGATCGCCAAGGAGACCGTGCAGAAGGCCGTGGGCACGCCCGCCGATATTGCGGCCCTGAAAGGCTGAGACCACGCGCGCAGAGGCAGAACGGGGCCGGGGGCATCTGCCTGCCGGCCCTTTTTCTGATCGGCGTGCCGCATGGCCGGCGTGGAGATCCGCGCCTTTTTGTGCTATGATCGGCGCCTCAACGGTCTTGAACGGGGAGGATGTCATGACGTTGAAAACGATGACGGTCAATATCACCGGCAATTGGGCCACCCATGGCACGCAACACGGCTGGTCCGGCCCGGTTTCCGGCGCCTGGAAAGGGGCTCTTGTGCTCAAGGGCAGCGGCACGAGCATGATGCAGTTCACCGAGGGCAATGTGGCGCGCAAACGCTCCGGCACATGGTCGTTCGATGGCACGCATTTCTCGATCATCGACGCTTTGGGCACGGTCTGGAAAGCCACCGTTTCGCCGGACGGCAGGCATATGCAGGGCAACTATCAGGCGGGCGACCAGAACGCCTGGGGCGGGAGCTGGGGCGCCGAGAAGATCTGACCCGACACGCTTTGCCCCCGGGGGCGGCGCGGGTGCGCCGCTTTCGGGGGCGGCATGCTGCCGGGTTGGCAAAACGGGTCCGCTCGGCTAAGGGTCGGCAGGATTTAGCTGGAGGCCCAGATGTTCGACTTGACCGGAAAAACTGCTTTGGTGACGGGTGCCTCGGGGGGCATTGGCGGGGAGATCGCCAGGGCGCTGCATGGCGCGGGCGCGAAGGTCGCGCTGTCCGGCACGCGGGTCGAGCCGCTTGAGGCGCTGGCCGCCGAGCTGGGCGCGGGGGCCTTTGTGTGCCCCGCAAACCTCTCTGACCCCGACTCGGTCGAGGCGCTGCCGAAAGCGGCGGCCGCGGCGATGGGCGGGCTCGATATTCTCGTCAACAATGCCGGCATCACCCGCGACAACCTGTTCATGCGGATGTCGGATGCGGAATGGCAGTCGGTGATCGACGTCAACCTCACCTCGTCGTTTCGGCTGATGCGCGGCGTGCTGCGCGGCATGATGAAGGCGCGCTGGGGCCGGATCGTCACCATCACCTCGGTGGTGGGCCAGACCGGCAATCCGGGGCAGGGCAACTATGCCGCCGCCAAGGCGGGGCTCGTCGGCATGTCGAAATCGCTCGCCTATGAGGTGGCGAGCCGCGGCATCACCGTGAACTGCGTGGCGCCGGGCTTCATCGCCACGGCGATGACCGACAAGCTCAATGACGAGCAGAAGAACAAGATTTTGGGCCAGATCCCGGCGGGGCGGATGGGCGCGCCCGAAGAGATCGCGGCGGCGGTGCTTTACCTTGCGTCGCCCGAGGCGGGCTATGTCACCGGCACGACGCTCAGCGTCAACGGTGGCATGGCGATGATCTGAGCGCGGTGTGACGCATTGCCCCTGTCGCAGCGGCATCGGAGCGAGCGAAACGGCTTGCCTTGCGGCGGGAACATGATAAGAGCGGCGAGGACGGGACGGGGGCTTCCCCCGGCTCGCGGCGGCCCTGAGGGACAGGGCGAAGAAGCCGCTCGCACGAGCACTGAAGGGATGGGCCGAGGCGCCCCCGAACTGAGGAAGAAACATGAGCGACATCGCGGATCGCGTGAAAAAGATCGTCGTGGAACATCTGGGTGTGGAAGAGGACAAGGTCACCGAGACCGCTTCCTTCATCGACGATCTGGGCGCGGACAGCCTTGACACCGTGGAACTGGTGATGGCTTTCGAAGAAGAGTTCGGTATCGAAATTCCGGACGATGCGGCCGAAACCATTCAGACCTTCGGCGATGCGGTGAAGTTCATCACCGAAGCCGCCTGAGCGGAAAAATAGAGAATTCATGGAACGGCGCCCCCTCGGGCGCCGTTTTCCTTTGCACAAGCGGCCTGCGGGCCGAGACGAAACTGCAAAGGAGATGACGATGACCGTCAATGTTCAAAGCCTCAGAAACATGTCGAAACCGGCGGCGCTTTCGGTCGACCTGCAGGGGCTCGAACCCAATGCGCGCAAGGTCTCGATCGAGCTGCTCAATGCCTGTCTGGCGGATGAGATCGCGCTCGCTCTGGCGCTGAAACAGGCGCATTGGAGCGTCAGGGGGCCGAATTTCATCGCTGTGCACGAACTCCTCGATCAGGTTCACGGGCGTGTGCAGGCGCAGATCGACACCCTCGCGGAGCGGGTGCAGATCCTCGACGGGATGGCGCTTGGCACGCTTGAGGCGGTGACGAAATTCTCCGAGCTGCAACCCTATCCGCTCGATCTGACCGCGGCGGAGGCGCATATTTCGGAGCTTTCCGAGCGGATGCGCCAGCTCGGCGCGAAGCTGCGCCGGGGCATCGAGGCGACCGAGAAGGCGGGCGATGCCGACACCGCCGACGTGCTCACCGCCGCCTCGCGGCAGATGGACAAGGACCTTTGGTTCCTGCACGCTCACCTCGAATGATCGGGGAGAGCCTGGCTCAGGCGGCGCCCTTCGGGGCGCCGTTTTCGTATGGAGGGGGATGATGCGGGTCTTTGTGGGGGTGATGCTTGCCGAGGCGCTTTGGGAGGGGGTGGCGGAGCTGCAGGCGCAGCTTGGCTGTGGCCGCCCGGTGGACGAGGAGAACCTGCATCTGACGCTTGCGTTTCTGGGCGATCTGGAGCGGCCTGCATTAGAGGCCGTGCATGAGGAGTTGGAGGCGCTGCGTTTTGCGCCGTTTGAGATTGCACTGGCGGGGCTCGATACTTATGGCGCGCCGGATCGGGTTGAAACGCTCGTGCTGAACGCGCGGCCAAGCCCGGCGCTGGAGGCGCTGCAGGCGAAGGTTGCGCAAGCGGTGCGGCGCGCGGGGGTGGTGCTTGAGCGGCGCCGGTTCCGCCCGCATGTGACAATTGCACGGTTTGGCAAGAGCTTCGGCCCCGGTGCGGCGGCGAAGCTGGGCGCGCTGATGCAGGCGCGCGGCGATGTGGTGTTGCCGGGCTGGCGGGTGGAGCGTTTCGCGCTTCTGGCCTCGCATCTGAGCCGGGAGGGCGCGCGTTACGAGGTGCTGGCGGACTATCCCGAACCTTGAAAAGGCAGGGCGAAAGCCCGCCTGCGGCGGTGCATGGCGTTGCACGGGGGAAAGGGCGCGTGTAGAAGGCCGGGGACGAAACTTATCAAAGGGGTCCGCGCATGCGTCGGGTTGTCGTTACGGGTCTGGGGATGGTCACGCCGCTGGCTTGCGGGGTGGAGGAAACCTGGTCTCGGCTTCTGGCCGGGCAATCGGGGGCGGGGCCGATCACCCGCTTTGACGCCTCTGCCGTGACGACGAAATATGCCTGCGAAGTGCCGCGGGGCGACGGCTCTGACGGCACCTTCAACCCCGATCACTGGATGGAGCCGAAAGAGCAGCGCAAGGTTGACGAGTTCATCCTTTACGCGATGGCGGCGGCAACGCAAGCGGTGAAGGACTCGGGCTGGGAGCCGCAAGACCTTGAGGCGCGCGAGCGCACCGGGGTGATGATCGGCTCCGGCATTGGCGGGCTGCAGACGATTGCGGAAAACGCGATCCTGATCAAGGAGAAGGGGCCGCGGCGGGTGTCGCCCTTCTTCATTCCGGCCTCGCTGATCAACCTCGCCTCGGGGCAGGTTTCGATCCGCTTTGGCTTTAAGGGGCCGAACCATTCGGTGGTGACGGCCTGTGCCACGGGGGCGCATGCGATTGGTGATGCGGCGCGGCTGATCATGCTTGGCGATGCCGATGTGATGGTGGCGGGCGGCGCGGAAAGCCCGATCTCGGAAATCGGGATCGCCGGGTTCAACGCCTGCAAGGCGCTGTCGACGAAGCGCGCAGATGACCCGCAAAGCGCCTCGCGGCCCTGGGACGAGGACCGGGACGGGTTTGTCATGGGCGAGGGCGCGGGCGTGGTCGTGCTGGAAGAATACGAGCACGCCAAGGCGCGCGGCGCGAAGATCTATGCCGAGGTGCTGGGCTATGGGCTCTCGGGCGATGCCTATCACATCACCGCGCCCGCGGAAGATGGCGATGGCGGGCTGCGGGCGATGAAGGCGGCGATTGCGCGCGCGGGCATCACCCCGGCCGATATTGATTACATCAACGCGCATGGCACCTCGACCATGGCCGACACGATCGAACTGAAAGCGGTGGAGCGGCTTTTGGGCGATGCGGCGGCGCACGCCACGATGTCTTCGACAAAATCGGCGATCGGGCACTTGCTTGGGGCGGCCGGTGCGGTGGAGGCGGTCTTCTGCATCCTCGCGATCCGCGATCAGGTGGCCCCGCCGACGCTGAACCTTGACACCCCCGCCGGCGCGCCGGTGATCGACCTTGCGCCGAAGCAAGCCCGCAAGCGCAAGATCGACGTTGCGATGTCGAACAGCTTTGGCTTTGGCGGCACCAATGCCTCGGTGATCCTTGGCAAGGTGCGCGACTGATGCTCTGGCGCAATGTGGTCTCCAATTTTCTGACGCTGGCGATCTTGCTTATGGTCGTGCTCGCCGGACTGGTGACCTGGGCGAAGAGCAGCTATGAAAACCCCGGCCCGCTTGCGGAAGGCATTTGCCTGCGCGTGGCGCCGGGGGCAAAATTTCGCGACATTTCGGAGGAGTTGCGCGCGAAGGGGGCGATTTCGTCGGCCTATATCTTCCGCGCGGGTGCCGATTATGCGGATAAGGCCGACAAGCTGAAGGTCGGCTCCTATCTGATCAAGCCCTATGCGCCGATGGAGGGGATCGTCGAGCAGATCACCGTTGGCGGCCCCTCGACCTGCGGCACCGAGCTGAACTACCGCATCGGCGTGAACGGTCAGCAGATGATCTTGCGCGAGATCGACCCGGCAACGGGGCAATATGTCGAGGCGGCGAAGTTCGACCCGAAGGCCGAGGCCGCGCCCGAGGGCTTTGACGCGGAGGTGGCGAAGGCGGACACCCGGCTGCGCGTGACGCTTGCCGAAGGGGCGACGAGCTGGCAGGTGGTCGAGGCGCTGAAGGCCGCCGATTTTCTGACCGGCGAGGTGAAGGAGATCCCGGCGGAGGGCACGCTCTCGCCCGACAGCTACGAGATCAAGCGCGGCGCGAAACGTGCCGACCTTCTGGCCGATATGGCGGCGCGGCAGGCGATTGCGCTGGCGACCGCCTGGGAGAGCCGGGCCGAGGGGCTGCCTTACAAGACCCCCGAGGAGGCGCTGGTGATGGCCTCGATCGTCGAGAAGGAGACCGGCGTGGCGGCGGAACGCCCGGCGGTGGCAAGCGTGTTTCTCAACCGGATCGCGCGCGGCATGAAGCTGCAAACCGACCCGACGGTGATTTATGGCGTGACCAAGGGGCAGGGCGCGCTGGGCCGGGGCCTGCGCCAGTCCGAGCTGCGCAAGGCGACGCCCTACAACACCTATGTGATCGACGGGCTGCCGCCGACGCCGATTTGCAACCCCGGCACGGCCGCGATCGAAGCGGCGCTGCACCCGGAAGCGACCGACTATCTCTATTTCGTCGCTGATGGCACGGGCGGGCATGTGTTTGCCGAAACGCTGGAGGCCCATAACGCCAATGTGGCACGCTGGCGCGCGCTTGAAACCCAAGGTTCAGGCAACTGATCGCACAGGAAAATTCTCAAAAACCCCGGCCCTGTCCGGGGTTTTTGCGGAGCGGCGCGCGCAACCCTGGATTTAGCGCTTGACATTGCGCACGCTCTTTGGTAGAAAGATTGCATGCTAGGAGAGGTGGGCAAGCGCCGCGGGTTACCCGTGTGCGCTTTTTTCATTTCGTGCGTCGTCTTGGCACGCGTGCGGATGGCATGACGGGCGGATCAGCGAACATATGAAAACCGGAGAAACGGGTGGACTGGATCCTCCGGCCGATGTGCTGGCGGAAACGGAGGCGCTTTATCGTGAGATCGCGGCCGAACTGGCGGCGGCGATGGCGGGGCTGCGCGCAAGGGCCGGCTCGGCCAAGGCGGACAGTGCAGATGTCAAGGCCGCCGCGCAGGCCGTGAAGGATTTGCGCGCGGCCTTCCAGATGGTGATGGAGGAACGGGGACGTGTCGAAAAACTCCGCAAGCAGGCTTCCGGGGCGCTTGAGGGACAGGCCCTCGACCTCGATGCGGCCCGTGCTGAGATCGGGCGCCGCCTGGCTCGCCTGCGCGACGCCCGATGAGGTGGATACGTTTTTGAGCGGGCTCAGCGAGGGGGCGCTGCTCGCGCTGCCCTGGCTGTTCGAGTTTTGGGCGCTGCCGCATCAACTGCCCCCGCTGGGGGATTGGAAAAGCTGGGTGATCCTGGGCGGGCGCGGGGCGGGCAAGACCCGCGCGGGCGCGGAATGGGTGCGGGCGGTGGTGGAGGGCGCCACGCCCGAGGCGCCGGGGCAGGCACGCCGCATTGCGCTTTTGGGGGAGACCTATGATCAGGTGCGCGAGGTGATGGTGTTTGGCGAAAGCGGCCTCCTCGCCTGTGCGCCCCCCGATCGCCGCCCGGTCTGGGAGGCGACGCGGCGCCGTCTCGTCTGGCCGAACGGGGCGACGGCGCAGGCGTTTTCGGCGCAGGAGCCGGAGGCTTTGCGGGGGCCGCAATTCGATGCGGCCTGGGTCGATGAGCTGGCCAAATGGAAGCGCGCCGAGGCGGCGTGGGACATGCTTCAATTCGCGCTGCGGCTGGGCGATCATCCGCAGCAGGTGATCACGACCACGCCACGCAATGTGGGCGTGCTGAAGGCGATTTTGAACAACCCGTCCAGCGTGGTGACCCATGCGCCAACAGAGGCCAACCGCGCCTATCTTGCGCAGAGTTTTCTCGAGGAAGTGGCGGCGCGCTATGGCGGCACACGGCTCGGGCGACAGGAGCTTGAGGGCGTGCTTCTCGACGATGTCGAGGGCGCGCTCTGGAGCACCGCCGCGCTGGAAGCGCTGCGCATCGACACCGCCCCGACGATGGACCGCATCGTCGTCGCACTTGACCCGGCGGTGAGCGCGGGCGGGGATGAGTGCGGCATCATCGTGGCGGGCGCGGTGACGCGCGGCCCGGTGCAGGACTGGCGCGCCTATGTGCTTGAAGATGCGACAGTGCGGGGCCGCCCCACCGATTGGGCGCGCGCGGGCGTTGCGGCGATGGCGCGCTGGGGCGCGGAGCGGCTCGTGGCGGAGGTGAACCAGGGCGGTGATCTGATCGAGAGCGTGCTGCGCCAGATCGACCCGCTGATCCCGTTCAGGAGCCTGCGGGCGAGCCGCGCAAAATCTGTGCGCGCCGAACCCGTTGCCGCGCTTTACGAACAGGGAAGGGTGCAGCATCTGCGCGCCGCCCGTTTGGGCGCGCTTGAAGATCAGATGTGCCGCATGACGGTGGCGGGCTACACCGGCCCCGGCTCGCCCGACCGGCTTGATGCACTGGTCTGGGCGCTGACCGAGTTGATGATCGCGCCCGCCGCGCAGTGGCGCCGCCCGCAGGTGCGCGGGCTCTGAGGCCCCCCTTCATCTTGCCTGAAATATCCCACGGGGGTGCGGGGGTGTGAAACCCCCGCCGCTGCCCTCGATCTTCTTGCTGCGGGGGCGGTGTGGTCCGCCCCTTTGTTTTCGCGCGGCCAAGGGCTGCGAGAAGGAGACCGCAATGGCATGGACGTTCTTTCGCAAACACGGCGCCCCGGTGCCCCCCGAGCGCAAGGCCTCGGTCACGGGGCGGATCGTGGCGATGGCCTCGGGGGCGGGGCGGCCGGTCTGGGGGGCGCGCGATACTGCAAGCCTCACCCGCGCGGGCTTCACCGGCAATCCGGTCGGTTTTCGTGCGGTGAAGCTGATTGCCGAGGCGGGCGCGGCGGTGCCGCTGATCTGCGCCGACAGCGCGCGCCGCTATGAGGCCCATCCGGTGCTTGATCTGATCCGCCGCCCCAATGCCGGGCAGGGCCGGGCGGAGCTGTTCGAGGCGCTTTTGGGGCAGATCCTGCTCTCGGGCAACGGTTATCTGGAGGCGGTGACACTGGCACCGGGGCTGCCGCAGGAGATCCATGTTCTGCGGGCCGACCGCATCACCGTGGTGCCCGGCGCGGATGGCTGGCCGGTGGCCTATGATTACGCGGTGGCCGGGCGCAAGCACCGGTTTGACATGACCGGGCACCCCGATCCGATCTGCCATATCAAGAGCTTCCATCCGAGCGATGACCATTATGGCCTTTCCCCCATGCAGGCGGCGGCGGTGGCGGTGGATGTGCATAATGCCGCGAGCGGCTGGTCGAAAGCGCTTTTGGACAATGCCGCGCGCCCCTCTGGCGCGATCATCTACAAGGGGGCAGACGGGCAGGGGGCGTTGAGCCCCGAGCAATATGACCGGCTCGTGTTCGAGATGGAGAGCCACCATCAGGGCGCGCGCAATGCCGGGCGGCCGATGCTGCTGGAGGGCGGGCTCGACTGGAAGCCGATGGGCTTTTCCCCCTCCGACATGGAGTTTCATGAGACGAAGGCCGCTGCGGCGCGCGAGATTGCCGTGGCCTTTGGCGTGCCGCCGATGCTTTTGGGCATTCCGGGCGATGCGACCTATGCCAATTATGCAGAGGCGAACCGGGCCTTTTACCGGCTGACCGTGCTGCCGCTTCTGACCCGTGTTGCGGCGGCGCTGGCGTGGTGGCTCTCGGGGTTTTTCGGCGCGCCGATCGAGCTGCGCCCCGACCTTGACCAGATCCCGGCGCTGGCGGGCGAGCGCGACCAGCTTTGGGCGCGCATCGGCGGCGCTGACTTCCTGAACGATGCCGAAAAGCGCGCTCTGCTCGGTCTGCCCGCGGTGGCGGACCGCTGAGGATGGCGACGGGCGGGTCGCGGTTTTTGAAAGAGCCGTTCGAGGTGCATGAACAGCGCTTCGAGGCGACGGAGCGGATCATGGAGCTGCAATTTCGTCAGGTGGACCAGCGGCTCGAGCGGATCGAGGCGCTGATCGAGCGGTTTGAAAAGCGGCTGTGGATGACGGTTTACGGCGTTGTTGCGGTGATCCTGACGCAGGCGGTGCTGGGGATTGCCGATCATATCCCGAAATGAGGTGAGAGGATGCGCGAAGGCGGGCGGCTGGAACTGAAGTTTTGCACCGGCGCTTTGCCGGTGCAGGTGGGCGAGGGGCTGGCGCTGGAGGGCTATGCGAGCCTCTTTGGCGCGCCCGATCAGGGCGGGGATTGCGTGCAGCCGGGGGCCTATGCACGCGCGCTTGAGCGACTGAAGGCGTGCGGGGGCTCGGTCAAAATGCTCTGGCAGCACGACCCGGCCGAGCCGATTGGCGTTTGGGAGGAGATCTTTGAAGATGCGCGCGGCCTTTACGTCAAGGGGCGGCTCCTGGCCGAGGTGGCGCGGGCGCGCGAGGCGGCGGCGCTGATTGCGGCGGGGGCGATCGACGGGCTGTCGATCGGCTATCGCACGATTGCGGCGGAACGCGACAGCAAGGGGCGCCGCCAGCTTTTGGAACTGGAGCTTTGGGAGGTCTCGCTCGTGACCTTTCCGATGCTGCGCGAGGCGCGGGTGGCGGCCAAGGGCGGGCGCCCGGAGGCAGAGGCGTGGCGCGCGCTGGCGGCGGCGCTGCGGGGCGCCCGTCAAGAGATGGCGGCGCGCTTTTCGCCCGCCTAAGACCAAAGAGGACAAGCATGAGCACTGACCCAACGGCCCGTTCCGGGCCGCCCGAACGTGATGACCCGGTGGCAGAGGCGCAAGCGGCGCTCGCCGGGTTCCTGAAGGAAGTCAAAGGCTTTCAGGATGACATGAGGACCAGGATGCAGACCCAGGAGGAGCGTATCACGATGCTCAAGACGAGATCTTTTGCCGGGCGCCATGCGCTTGCCACCACGGCCGCCGAAGAGGCGCCCCATCAGAAGGCCTTTGCCGCCTATCTGCGCTCTGGCGATGATGACGGGCTGCGCGGGCTGGCGCTGGAGGGCAAGGCGCTCACCACCGCCGTGGCCGCCGAGGGGGGGTATCTGGTCGATCCGCAAACCTCCGAGACGATCCGCGGCGTGCTGCGGGCCACCGCCTCGATCCGCCAGATCGCCAATGTGGTGAATGTGGATGCGACCTCGTTTGACGTGCTCGTGGACCATACCGAAATGGGCTCGGGCTGGGCGACGGAAACCGCGAGCCTGAGCGAGACGGCGACGCCGCAGATCGACCGGATCTCGATTCCGCTCCATGAGCTGTCGGCGCTGCCCAAGGCGAGCCAGCGGCTGCTGGATGACACCGCGTTCGACATTGAAAGCTGGCTGGCGCATCGCATCGCCGACAAATTCGCCCGCGCCGAGGCGACGGCCTTTGTGTCCGGCAACGGGGTGGACAAGCCCACCGGCTTTTTGACCCATCCCAAGGGGGCCAATGCGAGCTGGGCCTGGGGCAGCCTTGGCTATGTGGCGACCGGGGCGGATGGCGATTTTGCGGCGGTCAATGCGGCGGATGCGGTGGTGGACCTTGTCTATGCGCTCGGCGCTGAATACCGCGCCAACGCGACCTTCGTGATGAACTCCAAAACCGCGGGCGCGGTGCGCAAGATGAAGGATGCCGATGGCCGGTTTTTGTGGTCGGATGGCCTTGCGGCGGGGGAGCCCGCGCGGCTGATGGGCTATCCGGTGCTGATTGCCGAGGACATGCCCGACATCGCCGCGGGCGCCTATGCGGTCGCCTTTGGCGATTTTGCCAATGGCTACACGATCGCGGAGCGCCCGGACCTGCGGGTGCTGCGCGACCCGTTCTCGGCCAAACCGCATGTGCTGTTTTACGCCTCCAAGCGCGTGGGCGGCGATGTGAGCGACTTCGCCGCGATCAAGCTTTTGAAGTTCGCTGCCTCCTGACGCTTTGGGAGAGGGCGGGCCGGGGCGGTGTGGCCCCGGCCCGAGGGGCGCTGCGACAGGGAGGGTGTGATGCTCAATGAAGTGACGGCGGTGCCGGATGCGGCGCTGCCGCTGGCCGAATTTCGCGATCATCTGCGGCTCGGGACCGGTTTTTCGGACACCGGCGCCGAGGATGTGGCGCTGAGCGCCTATTTGCGCGCGGCGCTTGCGGCCATTGAGGGGCGCACGGCGAAAGCGCTGATGGCGCGCGATTTTATGCTGTCGCTGACGGAATGGCGCTGGGGCGACATGCAGACCCTGCCGATTGCGCCGGTGCGCGCCGTGGCGGCGCTTCGGCTGATTGACGGCGCGGGCGGAGAAGTCATTGCCCCGGCAAGTGGCTGGCGGCTCGTGGCGGATATGGCGCGCCCGCGGCTTGAGGCGCGCGGGGCGGCGCTTCCTGCGATCCCGACCGGTGGGCGGGTCGAGATCGACTTCACCGCCGGGTTTGGCCCGGCTTGGGCAGACTTGCCGGTGGACCTTGCGCAGGCGGTGTTTTTGCTCGCCGCGCAATATTACGAGTTTCGCCATGATGGCGCGGGCGAGGGCGGTGCGCTGCCCTTTGGCGTGAGCGCGCTGATTGAGCGCTGGCGCACCGTGCGCATGCTTGGAGGGCGGGGATGAGCGGCGTGCGGCTCAACCGCCCGCTGGTGCTGGAGGAGGCCACACGGGAAAGCGATGGCGCAGGCGGCGTCACGCTGGAGTGGCGCCCGCTTGGCACGCTTTGGGCCGAGGTGACGGCGGGCACCGGCGCGGCGCGGGAGGGCGAGGCGATCACGCTCGCCTCGGTGCCCTGGCGGATTGTGGTGCGCGCGGCCCCCGTGGGCAGCCCGCGCCGCCCGCGCCCTGAGCAGCGCTTTCGCGAGGGCGGGCGGATCTTTCGCATCCTCGCCATCGCCGAGCGCGATCCGGGCGCGCATTACCTGACCTGTTTTGCCCGTGAGGAGGTGGTGGCATGAGTTACGCAGCGGCCGGGGCGCTGCAGGCGGCGCTCTATCAGCACTTGCTGGCCGATGTGGCGCTGGGCGCGCTGGTGGGCCCGGCGATTTACGATGCGATGCCGCCCGGGCCGGTGAGCGGCACTTATGTGAGCCTTGGCCCCGAGGAGGTTGTGGATGCCTCGGACCAGAGCGGTGCCGGGGCGCGCCATGACGTGGTGATTTCGGTGATCACCGATGCGGCGGGCTTTGCGGGCGCAAAGGCGGTGGCGGCGGCGATTTCAGATGCGCTGGAGGGCGCGCGCCTCACGCTCGCGCGCGGGCATCTGGTCGGGCTGTGGTTTGTGCGCGCCCGTGCGCGGCGGGTGGAAAAGGCCGATGCGCGGCGCATCGACCTGACCTTTCGTGCCCGTGTCGAGGCGTGAAGAGTGCGGCGCAAGCCTTTGGCGTGAAGTCAGAATTCAAACATGCGGAGACAGGATATGGCGGCGCAGAACGGCAAGGATCTTCTGATCAAGCTCGACCTCACCGGGTCCGGGCAATTTGAGACCATCGCGGGGCTGCGCGCCACGCGCATCAGCTTCAATGCCGAGACGGTCGATGTGACCTCGCTCGAAAGCGCGGGGGGCTGGCGCGAGCTTCTGGCGGGGGCGGGTGTGCGCTCGGCGAGCCTTTCGGGGGCGGGCGTGTTCAAGGATGCGGGCACCGATGAGCGCGCGCGGCAGATCTTTTTTGACGGCGAGCGGCCGGATTTTCAGGTGATCATCCCCGATTTCGGCGTGGTGGAGGGGCCGTTCATGATCACCTCGATCGATTATGCGGGCAACCATAATGGCGAGGCGACTTACGAGATGGCGATGGCCTCGGCGGGCGCGCTGAGCTTCACGGCGCTGTGAGATGGTGAACCCTTTGGCGGGGGAGGTTGCTGTGGTGCTCGATGGCGTGCCGCGGGTGGCCAAGCTGACGCTTGGTGCCTTGGCGGAGCTGGAGGCGGAGCTTGGCGCCGAGAGCCTTCTGGACCTTGTGCGCCGTTTTGAGGCTGGCGCGTTTTCGAGCCGCGATGTTCTGGCGCTGATTGTGGCGGGGCTGCGCGGTGGCGGTTGGGAGGGGGGCGCGAGAGATCTGCTCCGCGCCGAGATTGGCGGCGGGCCGGTGGCGGCGGCGCGGATTGCCGCGGAGCTGTTGGCGCGCGCTTTCGCGCCCCCCGAGGGCGGCTGAGATGGCCGCCGCGCTCGATTGGGCGGGGCTGATGCGCGCGGGGATTGGCGGGCTGAAGCTGCGGCCTGCGGAGTTCTGGGCGCTCACGCCCGCCGAACTGGCGCTGCTGCTGGGGGTGGGCACGGCTCCCACGCCGATGAGCCGCGCCACGCTTGCGGCGCTTTCACGCCGCTGGCCGGACCGGGCAGCACAAGAGACGGGAGAGACAGATGGCGCAAGATGACGGGCTTGAGGGCCTGAGCCTGGAGGCGGAGGCGCTTGAGCGCAGCCTTGGCGGGGCGGAGCTTGTGGCGGCCAGCTTCAGCGCAGAGCTGGAGCGGATGCGCGAGAGCCTCACCTATACCGGGCGCGAGGTGAACACGCTCTCCACCAGCTTCGGGCGCAGCCTGCGGCGCGCGTTTGACGGTGTGGTGCTCGATGGCGTGAAGCTCTCGGATGCGCTCGAGCAGATGGCCGAGAGCTTCTCGCGCGCGGCCTATGGCGTGGCGCTGCGCCCGGTGCAAGACGCGGTTGGCGGGGCGCTCGCATCCGGGCTCAATGGGCTTTTGGGGGGCGTGTTCGGCTTTGCCAAGGGGGGCGCTTTCAGCGCCGGGCAGGTGCTGCCGTTTGCCAAGGGGGGCATCGTTTCTGCCCCCACCACCTTTGCGCTGCGCGGCGCCACCGGGGTGATGGGCGAGGCAGGCCCAGAGGCGATTATGCCGCTTGCGCGCGGCGCTGACGGGCGGCTTGGCCTGCGCGCGCCGGGGGGGCGGGCGATCAATGTGGTGATGCATGTCTCCACCCCCGATGCGGCGGGGTTTGCGCGCTCTTCGGGCCAGATCGCGCAGCAGATCAACCGCGCGCTTGCGCGGGGCGCACGCAACGCCTGAGGGTTCGGGAGGGATCATGGCTTTTCACGAAGTTCGCTTTCCCGCCAATCTGAGCTTTGGCTCGGTGGGCGGGCCGGAGCGGCGCACCGAGATTGTGACGCTTGCCAACGGGTTCGAGGAGCGCAACAGCCCCTGGGCCCATGCGCGGCGCCGCTATGATGCCGGGGTCGGGCTGCGCGCGCTTGATGACGTGGGCGCGCTGATTGCGTTTTTTGAGGCGCGCGGCGGCCAGCTCCATGCCTTTCGCTGGAAGGATTGGGCGGATTACAAAAGCTGTGCGGCCTCGGGCACGCCCGATTACGAGGATCAGTTTCTCGGCACGGGGGACGGGAGGACGCGCAGCTTTGCCCTGCGCAAGCTCTATGCCTCGGGTGGCGTGGCGTATTATCGCCCGATCACAAAGCCTGTTGAGGGCACGGTGGTGGCCGGGATTCAGGGCGACCATCAGGCCGAGGCGGTAAATTTTTCTGTTGATTTCAAAAGCGGTTATGTGACGTTTTTTGAGCCCCCGGCGGAGGGCGCGCGGATCACCGCGGGCTTTGAGTTCGATGTGCCGGTGCGCTTTGACACGGACCGGATCGCGGTCTCGGTGCAGTCCTTTCAGGCCGGGGATCTGCCGCAGGTGCCGGTGGTCGAGGTGCGGGTCTGATGGCCTATCCAGAGGATCTGAAGGCGCATCTGGCAAGCGGCACCACCACGCTTGCGCGGGCCTGGCGAGTGGTGCGGCGCGATGGCGTGGCGCTTGGCTTCACCGATCATGATTGCGCGCTGAGCTTTGAGGGGCTGGGCTTTGCGCCCGAAAGCGGGATGACGGCGCGGGCGCTTTTGCAGGCGACCGGTCTTTCTGTCGATAATACAGAAGGTTACGGCGCTCTGCGCGCGGAAGCGATCACCGAGGCGGATCTGCTTGCCGGGCGCTATGACGGCGCGGAGGTGACGATCTGGCTGGTGAACTGGGCCGATGTGAGCCAGCGCGCGGTGCTGTTTCGCGGCGATATCGGCGAGGTGACGCGCGGTGCGGGGGCGTTTACGGCGGAATTGCGCGGGCTCAGCGCCCCGCTCGGGCTGGAGCAGGGGCGGGTGTATCATCCGCGCTGCGCGGCGGTGCTGGGGGATCGACATTGCCGGTTCAACCTCAACCGCGACGGCTATGGGCTCACCACCACCGTGGCCGGGGTTGAGGGCGATGCGGTGCGGATTGCGCATGGCCAGGGCTTTGAGGATCGCTGGTTCGAGAAAGGGCGAATGGTGGTGCAATCGGGCGCGGCGGCGGGCCTTGTCGGAGTGGTGAAAAACGACCGGCTGCGCGCGGATGGGGCGCGCCTTGTCGAGCCTTGGGCGGGCTTTGGCGCGCCGCTTGAGGTGGGCGATGCACTCCGCCTTGAGCCGGGCTGCGACAAGCGCGCCGAGACCTGCCGGTTGAAGTTTGACAACATCGCCAATTTTCGCGGCTTTCCGCATATTCCGGGGGAGGATTGGCTGGTCTCCTATCCGGTTGAAAGCGGCACCAATGACGGCGGGAGCCTGTTTCGATGAGCGGCGAGATCGGGGAGCGTGCGCTGGCGGAGGCGCGGCGCTGGATCGGCACGCCTTACCTGCATCAGGGCGCAAGCTTCGGCGCGGGGGCGGATTGCCTTGGCCTTCTGCGCGGGGTCTGGCGCGCGCTTTACGGCGCCGAGCCCGCGCCCGTGCCGCCCTATAGTGCGGATTGGTCCGAGCCGGGGCACGATGAGGCACTGTGGCGGGCGGCCTGCGAACACCTGATTGCGCTGCCGGGGCCACAGGGCCACGCGCCCGAGGCGCCGGGCGAGGTGCTCCTGTTTCGGATGCGCGCGGGCGGGGTCGCCAAGCATTTGGGCATTGCGGGCGCGGTCGGGGCACGTGCGAGCTTTGTGCATGCCTATAGCGGGCATGGCGTGGTGGAGAGCCCGCTCTCGCGCCCGTGGCAGCGCCGGATCGTGGCGCGGTTTTGGTTTCCGAAGGAGCCGAGGTGAATGGCGACACTGGTTCTTGGCGCGGCGGGGGCCGCGATTGGTGCGGGCTTTGGCGGCTCTGTGCTCGGGCTTTCGGGGGCGGTGATCGGGCGTGCGGTGGGCGCAACGCTTGGGCGCGCGATTGATCAGCGCCTCTTGGGCCAGGGCTCGCAAAGCGTGGAGACCGGGCGGGTGGAGCGGCTGCGCCTCGCCTCGGCCTCCGAGGGCGAGGCAGTGGGTCGGCTCTGGGGGCGGATGCGCGTGGCGGGGCAGGTGATCTGGGCGACGCGGTTTTTTGAGACAAAGGCGGTGCAGAAAAGCGGCAAGGGCGCGCCCTCGGCCACCACCACGAGCTATTCCTATTCGGTCAGCCTTGCGCTGGCGCTGTGCGAGGGGGAGATTTTGCGCGTGGGGCGGATTTGGGCCGATGGCACCGAGATCGCGCGCGATCGCCTGAACCTGCGGGTTTATCACGGCAGCGAGGATCAGCTGGCCGACCCGAAGATTGCTGCGGTGGAAGGGGAGGCGCCCGCCTATCGCGGCATCGCCTATGTGGTGATCGAGGATCTTGAGCTCTCGCCCTATGGCAACCGGGTGCCGCAGTTCTCGTTTGAGGTGGTGCGCGCGGCGCAGGGGGAAGCCCTTGAGGCGGCGCCGGATCTTGCGGCGGGGGTGCGGGCCGTGGCGCTCATTCCCGGCACCGGCGAATATGCGCTGGCAACGACGCCGGTTTATCTGGAAGGGGACGCGGGCGAGACGGTTGCGGTGAACCAGAATGCGCCCGGAGGCGGGACGGATTTTGCACTGTCTCTGGAGCGGCTTGAGGAGGAGTTGCCCGCCTGTGCGGCGGTCTCGCTCGTGGTGTGCTGGTTTGGCTCGGATCTGCGCTGCGCGTCTTGTGCGGTGGTGCCCAAGGTGACGGCGGCGGATGTCGAGGGCGCCAATATGCCGTGGCGCGTGGCCGGGCAGACGCGGGCGAGCGCGGCACTTGTGCCGCGCGATGGGGACGCGCGTTCGATCTATGGCGGCACGCCTGCGGATGCGGCGGTGCTTGAGGCGATTGCCGCGCTCAAAGCCGCGGGCAAGGCGGTGACCTTTTACCCGTTCATCTTGATGGATCAGGTGGCGGGGAATGGCCTGTTTGACCCCTGGAGCGAGGCCGCAGACCAGCCCGCGTTGCCGTGGCGGGGGCGGATCACGCTTGATGTGGCGCCGGGCCGCGATGGCTCGCCCGATGGCACCGCGGAGGCCGCAACTCAGGTGGCGGCGTTTTTCGGCGCTGCGCAGGCGAGCGATTTTGCCGTTGTGGACGGCGAAGTGGTCTATTCCGGCCCCGAAGACTGGGGGATGCGCCGCTTCATCCTGCATTACGCGCATTTGTGCGCGCTTGCGGGCGGGGTGGAAGCCTTTTGCATCGGCACCGAGATGGTGGCGCTGACGCAGATCCGCGGCCCTGCCAACAGCTTTCCGGCAGTAGCGGAATTCATCGCCCTCGCCAGTGAGGTGCGCGCGGTGCTGGGCCCGGATTGCAAGCTTGGCTATGCGGCGGATTGGTCTGAATATTCGGGCTATGCGCCGGGGAACGGGGATCGCTTTTTTCACCTCGATCCGCTTTGGGCAGATGCCAATATCGACTTTGTCGGGATCGACAATTACCTGCCGCTGTCGGATTGGCGCGACGGCGAAGACCATCTCGATGCGGGCTGGGGCGCGATTTACAATCTCGACTATCTGCAAGCGAATATCGAGGGCGGCGAGTATTACGACTGGTATTACGCCGCGCCCGAGCACCGCGCGGCGCAGATCCGCACGCCGATTACGGATGGCGATCATGGCGAGCCATGGATCTGGCGGGCGAAGGATCTCCGCAGCTTTTGGGAACAGGAGCATTTCGAGCGTGTGGGGGGCGTGCGCGCCTCTGCGCCGACGGCGTGGCAGCCGCGCTCAAAGCCGATCTGGTTTACCGAGATGGGCTGTGCGGCTGTGGATAAGGGCACGAACCAGCCCAACAAGTTTCTTGACCCGAAAAGCTCGGAATCGGCTTTGCCGTGGTTTTCAGACGGGCGACGCGATGAGCTGATCCAGATGCAGTATCTGCGCGCGATGCTCGACTATTGGCAGGGCGCGCGCAATCCGGTGTCTGACGTCTATGGCGGGCAGATGCTGGATCTGGGGCGCGCGCATGTCTGGGCGTGGGATGCCCGGCCCTGGCCACAGTTTCCGGCCTTGCGCGCGCTTTGGAGCGACGGAGACAATTATGCGCGCGGGCACTGGATCTCGGGGCGTGCGGTGGCGCAGCCGCTCGCCAATGTGGTGCGGGAGATCTGCGCTAGCGCCGGGGTGCGCGCGGTCGATACGCGCGGGCTTTATGGGCTCGTGCGCGGCTTCACCATGAGCGGCGGGCAGACCGGGCGGGCGGGGCTGCAGGCGCTGATGCTTGGGTGCAGTTTCGAGGCGCTGGAGCGGGGCGGGGCGCTGGTGTTTCAGACCCGTGATGGCCGGATCGCGGCGCGGCTCGACCCGGCCACTTTGGCGCTGGGCGAAAGTGAGGCGGCGGTGGAAACGCGCCGGGCTGCGAGCGCGGAAATTGCCGGGCGGGTGCGGCTTGCCTATGTGAGTGCGGAGGGCGACTTTGAAGCCGCTGCCGTGGAGGCGGTGTTCCCCGATGAGGCGGGCGGCGCTGCGGCGGGGCAGGAGTTGCCGCTTGCGCTCGACCGGGCGCAGGCGCAGGGGTTGGTCGAGCGTTGGCTCGCGGAGGCGCGGGTGGCACGCGATGGCGTTTGCTTTGCGCTGCCGCCCTCGCTCGGCGATCTGGGCGCGGGCGATGTGGTGGCGCTGGATCTGCCCGAGGGCGCGCGGCGCTACCGTATTGACCGGGTTGAACAGGGCGAGTTTGCGCAGGTGGAGGCGGTGCGGGTCGAGCCCGGGCTCTACCGCCCCGCCGATGAGGTCGAAGACCCGCCCCGGCTTGCCGCCTTTGCCGCGCCGGTGCCGGTGACGCCGGTGTTCCTCGATTTGCCGCTGATGCGTGGCGATGAAGACCCCTATGCGCCGCATCTGGCCGTTTCTGCCGTGCCATGGCCGGGAACGGTGGCGGTCTGGTCTTCGGATGAAGACGCGGGCTACAGCCTCAACGCGACATTGGCCGGGCGCGCGGTGATCGGGCGCACGCTCTCGCCCTTGGTGCGCGCAAGGCCGGGGCTTTGGGACCGGGGGGCGCCGCTTCGGCTGCGGCTTGCCACGGGGGCGCTTGAGGCGGTGCACGAAAAGCGGGTGCTCAATGGCGCGAATCTGATGGCCATCGGCGATGGCAGTGCCGAGAACTGGGAGTTGATCCAGTTTGCAACGGCGGTTGCCGTGCCCGACGCGCCGCGGGTTTGGGAGATCAGCCTGCGGCTGCGCGGCCAGTTGGGCAGCGATGCGCTGATGCCTGCGTTCTGGCCGGTGGGGAGCCGGGTGGTGCTGCTCGATGCGGCGCCCGAACAGATTTTGCTGGCGCCCGCCGCACGCGGGCTCGCGCGGCATTACCGCATCGGCGCGGCGGCGCGGCCCTATGATGACCCGTCCTTCGTGCCCCGTGTCGAGGCATTTTCCGGCGTGGGGTTGCGCCCGCTCAGCCCCTGCCATCTGCGCGCGGCGGCGCTCGGGGCGGGCTGGGCGCTGACCTGGCTGCGCCGGAGCCGGGTCGATGCCGACAGCTGGGCGGGCCATGACGTGCCGCTGGGGGAGAGCGAGGAGCTTTACCGGGTGCGCGTGCTTGAGGGCGGTGCGCTGCGCCGGGAGGCCTTTGTGCGCACATCCGCGTGGAATTATTCGGCGCAGATGCGGGGTGACGACGGGATCACGGGGCCTTTTGTCGTCACGGTTGCGCAGGTTTCCGACATTTTCGGACCGGGGCTGGCCGCAGAGATCGCGCTGGGCGGATAGCCATGCGCCCGATCCTCATCGATGATGTGCTGGCCGCGGCGGAGGCGGCCTTGGCCTGCCCCCCGGAGGCGCGGGCGGCCGCGCTTGCGCGCTGGCTGGAGGAGGCGCATGCGGCGGACCTTTACCGCAAGCGTCTGGGGCGGGTGCATCCCGCTTGGGGGATAGGCTCGCTCGGGGACCGGGCGCGGGGCGAGCCGCGCCGCCGCCCGCTCTGGCCGGGCGCGGAGAGGCTCGAAGCGCTTGGCCTTGTTCTTGCTGCCATTGCGGTATGGCGCCGACGGGTCTTTTCCCCGGCCCGTTCGTCCCCTATCTGAGGGCGACACACTGTGCTAGGATTGCACGAGATGAAGGAGCCCTCCCATGGCCAAGACCCAAGCGAAAGTTGCTGCCGTTGATCCGGTCTGGAGCCAGATCTGTGAGGAGGCGCATGCTGCGGTGCGCGACGAGCCGCTTTTGGGCGCGCTGATCCATGCCGGGCTGCTGCACCATCCGACGCTTGAGCGTGCTTTGGCTTTTCGGTTTTCGCTGAAGCTCGCCTCGGGCGAGATGAGCGAGCAGATTCTGCGCGAGATTGCCGATGAGGCCTTCAGCAGCGATCCTGATCTTGGTCAGGCGGCGCGCGCCGATCTGGTTGCGGTTTATGACCGTGACCCGGCCTGCCATCGCTTCCTCCAGCCGATCCTTTTCTTCAAAGGCTATCAGGCGCTGCAAAGCTACCGCATTGCGCATTGGCTCTGGCGGGTCGGGCGCACTGACATGGCCTATTTTGTGCAGATGCGCACCTCGGAGATGTTTGGCGTTGATATTCATCCCGCGGCGCGGATTGGGCGGGGGGTGATGATCGACCATGCCCATTCGATCGTGATCGGCGAGACGGCGGTGGTGGGCGACAATGTCTCGATGCTGCATTCGGTGACTTTGGGCGGCACCGGCAAGGAAGAGCAGGACCGCCATCCGAAGATTGGCAATGGCGTGCTGATCGGAGCGGGCGCGAAGGTGCTCGGCAATATCCACGTGGGCGACAATTCGCGCATTGCCGCGGGCTCGGTGGTGCTTGCCGATGTGCCGCGCTGCAAGACCGTCGCCGGCGTGCCCGCGAAGATCGTGGGCGAGGCGGGCTGCGCGCATCCTTCGGTCAGCATGGACCAGCAATTGCGCGGCTGCGACTGCGAGGGGTGAGGCTTTCGCCTCGGCAGGGCCGAGGCGACCCGCCGGGGGGCTGCGCCCCCCGGACCCCCTGCTTTTCGGGGGGCAGGCCCCCCGGGTCCCCCCTGCTTTTTCGGCCCCCGCTCAGCCCTTCAACTGGTCATAGGCTTCGAGCGCCTTCAGGCCATACATCAGCGACGGGCCTCCGCCCATCAGCACCGAGACATTCACCGTTTCCTCGACCTCGGCGCGGGTCGCGCCCGCGGCGATGCAGGCCTGCACATGCAGGCCGATGCAATAGGAGCATTGCCGGGCGATGCCGATGGCAAGCGAGATCAGTTCCTTTTGCTTGGTCGAGAGCACGCCCTCGGCAAGGGCTTCATGGTGAAGCGTGCCGAATCCCTTTTGCGTGGCGGGCTGCTTGGTCGCGTAATCGGCCATTTCCTTGCGGATCGTGTCGAGTTCGGTGGTCCAGTCCATGATCTGTCCTTTCGGCTTTGGATGGCTCCACCTAGAAAATAACATATCGCAATTTGTTCCGCCTTGAGCCAAAACAAAAAGCCCCCCGCAAGCGGAGGGCTTCTTTCAGGGGGGAGGGGGGCGTTCAGGCGAGCATGGCCATCGGGTGTTCGAGGTTCGAGACGATCGCGGCGAGAAGCTCTGCGCCAAGCGCGCCATCGATCACCCGGTGGTCGACCGAGAGGGTGAGCGACATCATTGTCGCCACTTCGATCGTGCCATCGGCGCCGATGACGGGCTTTTTCACCCCCGCGCCGACGGCAAGGATCGCGCCATGGGGCGGGTTGATCACGGCGTCGAAGCTTTCGATCCCCATCATGCCGAGGTTCGAGATTGCGAAGCTGCCGCCTTGGTATTCGTGCGGGGCAAGCTTGCGGCTGCGCGCCCGGGTGGCGAGGTCTTTCATCTCGGACGAAAGCTGGCTGAGCGGCTTGATCTCGGCGTCTTGCAGGACCGGGGTGAAGAGCCCGCCCTCGATCGCGACGGCGACGGCAACATCGGAGGCTTTCATCTGCAGCACCCGGTCGCCCGCCCAGACCGCATTGGCCGCAGGCACCTGTTGCAGCGCGAGGGCCGAGGCCTTGATGATGAAATCATTGACCGAAAGCTTGACGCCACGGGCGTGGAGCTGGTGGTTGATTTCCCCGCGGAAGGCGAGAAGCGCATCGAGTTTCACCGCGCGGCGCAGGTAGAAATGCGGGATCGTCTGCTTCGCCTCGGTGAGGCGGGCGGCGATGGTCTTGCGCATGCCGTCGAGCGGGATCTCGGTATAGCTGCGGCCCTCGTAGAGTTTTGCGACATTCGCCGCAGAGACAGGGGCCGGGGCCGCGGCCGGTGCGGATGCGGCTTGCGCCGGAGCCACGGGGGCAGGGGCCGCTTTCGGGGCGGCGCTTGCCCCCTCGACATCGGCCTTGACGATCCGGCCATGCGGGCCGGAGCCTTTCAGGGCGGCAAGATCGAGCCCCTTCTCGGCGGCGATCCGGCGCGCAAGCGGCGAGGCGAAGATCCGCGCGCCCGGTGCCTTTTGCGCGGGAGCGGCAGAGGCTTGCGCCGGAGCGGGGGCCGGGGCGTCTTCAAGGACGGCGGGCATCGGCTCGGCCTGGGCCTTCGGCGCGGGCGCCGGTGCAGGCAGCGCATCGGCGCTTTCGCCCTCTTCGATCAGCACGGCGATGGGGGTGTTGACCTTCACGCCCGAGGTGCCCTCGGCGATCAGGATCTTGCCCATCGTGCCTTCATCGACCGCTTCGAATTCCATCGTCGCCTTGTCGGTCTCGATCTCGGCGATGATCTGGCCGGAGGTGACGGCGTCGCCCTCCTGCACCAGCCATTTCGCGAGCGTGCCTTCCTCCATCGTGGGGGAGAGCGCGGGCATCAGGATTTCTACAGCCATTTTGCCCTCCTTACCGGTAGCAGACGCGTTTGACGGCGGCGACGACTTCATCCGATGTCACCAGCGCCAGTTTTTCGAGGTTGGCGGCATAGGGCATCGGCACATCCTTGCCGGTGCAGTTGAGCACCGGCGCATCGAGGTAATCGAAGGCGCGCTCCATGATCACCGCACTCAGATGGTTGCCGATGGCGCCGACCGGCCAGCCTTCTTCCACCGTGACGCAGCGGTTGGTTTTCATCACCGAGGCGAGCACCGTGTCATAGTCGATCGGGCGCAGTGTGCGCAGGTCGATCACCTCCGCCGAGATCCCCTCGGCGGCGAGCTTGTCGGCGGCCTCGAGCGCATGGCTCATGCCGATGCCGAAGCTGACGAGGGTGACATCCGTGCCCTCGCGCCAGATCCGCGCCTTGCCGAAGGGGATGGTGAAATCGTCGAGCGCCGGCACCTCGAACGAGCGGCCATACATGATCTCGTTTTCGAGGAAGATCACCGGGTTCGGGTCACGGATTGCGGTTTTCAAAAGGCCCTTCGCGTCGGCTGCGGAATAGGGCATCACCACTTTGAGGCCGGGGATTTGCGCATACCAGGCGGCGTAATCCTGGCTGTGCTGGGCGCCGACGCGGGCGGCGGCGCCGTTCGGGCCGCGGAACACGATCGGGCAGCCCATCTGGCCCCCCGACATGTAAAGCGTTTTGGCCGCCGAGTTGATGATCTGGTCGATCGCCTGCATCGCGAAGTTGAAGGTCATGAATTCGACGATCGGCTGCAGCCCGCCAAAGGCCGCGCCCACCGCGATACCGGCAAAGCCGTGTTCGGTGATCGGCGTGTCGATCACGCGGGCGGCGCCGAACTCGTCAAGCAGGCCCTGGCTGATCTTGTAGGCGCCTTGATACTCGCCCACTTCCTCGCCCATGAGAAACACGTTTTCATTGCCGCGCATCTCTTCGGCCATCGCCTCGCGCAGCGCCTCGCGCACCGTCATCGTTCTCATCTCGGTGCCCTCGGGCCAGTCGGCGCTGGCTTTGGAGACCACTTCGACCGGGGCGGCGGCTTGCGCGGGGGCGCTGGCCGCGGGCGCATTGGCCTCGGGCGCCGGGGCGGGGGCTGCGGCTGCGGCGGGCGCGGGGGCCGCATCGGCGCTCTCGCCCTCTTCGATCAGCACCATGATCGGCGTGTTGACCTTCACGCCCGAGGTGCCCTCGGCGATCAGGATCTTGCCCACAGTGCCCTCGTCGACGGCTTCAAATTCCATCGTTGCCTTGTCGGTCTCGATTTCGGCGATGATCTGGCCGGAGGTGACGGCGTCGCCCTCCTTGACCAGCCATTTCGCCAGCGTGCCCTCCTCCATCGTCGGCGAGAGGGCGGGCATCAATACTTCGGTTGCCATGGTCTTTCCCCTCACGCGGTGATGTCGGTCCAGAGCTCTTCAAGTGCGGGCTCGGGGCTCGTTTTCGAGAATTCGGCCGCTTCGTTCACCACGGCCTTGATTTCGCGGTCCACCGCCTTGAGGTCTTCGTCCGTGGCATGGCCGCCCGAGAGCAGCAGCTCGCGCACGTTCTCGATGCAGTCGCGCTCGTCGCGCATCTTTTGCACCTCTTCGCGGGAGCGATACTTGGCCGGGTCCGACATCGAATGGCCGCGGTAGCGGTAGGTTTTCACTTCGAGGATGTAGGGGCCCGCGCCGGAGCGGCAATGCGCCACCGCCTTCTCGCCCGCCGCCTTCACCGCGAGCACATCCATGCCGTCCACCACTTCGCCGGGAATGCCGAAAGAGGTGCCGCGGGTGTGGATGTCGGGCGTGGAGGTCGAGCGTTTTTGCGACGTGCCCATCGCATATTGGTTGTTCTCGATCACGAACACCACCGGCAGCTTCCAGAGCGCGGCCATGTTGAAGGTCTCGTAGACCTGGCCCTGGTTCGCGGCGCCGTCGCCGAAATAGGTGAAGGTGACGTTGTCGTTGCCCTTGTATTTATCGGCAAAGGCAAGGCCCGCGCCAAGCGGCACCTGCGCGCCGACGATGCCGTGGCCGCCGTAAAAATGCTTCTCTTTCGAGAACATGTGCATCGAGCCGCCCTTGCCCTTGGAGAGCCCGCCGGTGCGGCCGGTGAGTTCGGCCATCACGCCTTTGGGGTCCATGTCGCAGGCGAGCATATGGCCGTGGTCGCGGTAGGAGGTGATGCGCTTGTCACCCTCTTTGGCGGCGGCCTCAAGCCCGACCACGACGGCTTCCTGACCGATGTAGAGATGGCAGAACCCGCCGATCAGCCCCATGCCGTAAAGCTGGCCCGCCTTCTCCTCGAAGCGCCGGATCAGCAGCATGTCGCGGTAATATCTGAGCAGATCCTCCTTCGAGACATTGGGCCGCTGCGGCGCCGCTGTCTCGGGGGTTTTGCGTGTCGCCATCGGACAGCCTCCCGGGTTCGTGATAGTTCAACGTTAAACCATCACTTAGCGCAAGCCGGGCGCAGATGCAATGACTGCTGCGACAAAGCCCCGCAGCCAAGGGCGCGGGGCGGGGCGTGCAAAAGCGGGCAGGGTCAGCGGATCACGATCTCGTCGGCGCGCAGCGTGCCAAGCACATCGCGGGCGCGTTCATCGAGCAGATCGAGGTCGAGGTAATCATCGGAGAGGCGATGGGTGAGATTCGCCATGCGCGCATGTTCGCCCTGCAGCGCATCGCGCGTGGCCTCGGCGCGCGCAATTTCCGCATCAAGCTGAACGCGGCGAAAAATGCCATTGGGCCCCTGAGTCGCCGCAAAGGCAAAGTTCATCGCCAAGACCGCGGCGAGCGAATAATAAACGAAGGGAAAGACCTTCGGACCTTTGGGGAACATGCATTGCCTCGTGGTGCGTCTCTGCCGGACGTTGCGCCAAGAATGCCAGAACGGCGCCGATTTGGGAATCCCCCTTGCTTGCCCGGCGGCGAAATTTTGACCGCGCCGGGATTTCGCCTCGGCAGGCCGAGGCGACCCACCGGGGGGCTGCGCCCCCCGGACCCCCTGCTTTTCGCGGGGGGAGGCCCCCCGCGCAGGGTGCCATTCCCGGGCGAACAGTTTGGCCGCGCGGCACGGGGCTGCGCGCGGTCCTGACAGAAAAGGCGCGAGGACGAGCCTCGCGCCTTCCGGTCTCGTGCCGGGCCTCGCCTCAGTTCATCGGCGCCGGTTTCGGCGTTGCGGCCGTGCGCACCGGCAGCGTCGGGTGCACCACCTGCGGTTGCTCGCCGGTCAATGCGGTGAGGAAGGCCGTGATCTGGTCGATCTGCGTTTCATCCAGCTCGGCGCCCAGCTGCGAGTTCGCCATCACCGCCACCGCTTCTTTCAGATCCCAGACCTTGCCGGAGTGGAAATAGGGCGCGGTGAGCGCGATATTGCGCAGCGGCCCGGCGCGGAAGACATATTCGTCATCTGCCGTGGCCGTGACCTTGAAGCGGCCGGTATCGCCCTCGGGCAGGATCTCGGCGCCGGGGGTTTCCACCACGCCAAACGGATAATAGCCGTTGCCGCCGATGTTGATGCCGTTGTGGCAGCTTGCGCAGCCGGTATCCATGAAGAGCTGCAGGCCGGCCTTTTCATCCGCGCTCATCGCCCCGTCACTGCCCATCAGGAACTGGTCGAATTTCGAGTTCGGCGTGATCAGCGTGGCCTCGAACGCCTCCACGGCCAGCGCGAAATTGTCAAAGCTGATCGGGTCGGCCTCGCCCGGGAAGGCCGCGGCGAAGGCGCTCACATAGCCCGGCATCGATTTCACCGTGGCGACGAGATTGTCCGGCGTGTTGTTCATCTCGACGCCCGCCTGCACCGGGCCTTTTGCCTGCGCGGCGAGGTCGGGGGCGCGGCCATCCCAGAATTGCGCGATGTTGAAGACGGCGTTGAGCATGGTGGGGGCGTTGCGCGGCCCCTGTTGCCAGCCGTGGCCGACCGAGGTTTCGAGCCCGTCAACGCCGCCAAGGCCGATGTTGTGGCACGATTGGCAGGAGAACACGCCCGATTTCGACATCCGCGGATCGAAGAACAGCATCGCGCCAAGGTCGACCTTGTCGCGGGTGATCGCATTGCGGTCGGCCAGTTGCGGGGCCTGCATCGGAATCACCTCGAAGAGGCCTTTGGCTTCTTCGCGCAGAGCCGCGTCATCGGCCAAAACGGGGGTGGCCAACGCCGACGTCAACGCCAGCGCAGCCGCAAGTTTGAGTTTCATGGACCCTGTCCTCCATAACGAAAGGTAGAATAAATCTAAGTTCACAGCGGCGTGAGAGGATTGATCCAGATCAAAGTTGGAATAGTTCCAGATGCGACGGGCTGTCGCAGGTTTTGGTTGACACTTCTACCCGCGCATGGCGCATAGTGAGGCCCTCAGGGAGGGCGCTCATGGCACTGGAAGACGCAAAAAATCAAATAGATACGGCATTCACACGGGCGGAGTTGCGCGGCCTTGCCTATGAGAACGCCTTTGCCGGCGCGCCCTCGTTTTTGCGGCGCCGCTACACCAAAGACCTGACCGGTGTGGAGCTTGCAGTCACCGGGGTTCCGTTTGATCAGGCGGTGACAAACCGGCCCGGCACGCGCTTTGGCCCGCGCGCGATCCGCGAGGCCGCAACGCTGCAGGCCTTCGATGCGCCCTATGGCTGGGGCTATGATCCGCTGAGCGAACTCAGCATTGTCGATTATGGCGATCTTGCCTTCGATTATGCCCATACCGCGAGCTTTCCCGACCGTGTCACCGACCACATCGCCACGATTCTCCAAGCGGGGGCGGGGGTGATCACGCTCGGGGGGGATCATTTCATCACCCTGCCGATCCTGCGCGCCATGGCGGCCCGGCATGGCCCGGTTGCGCTGATCCATTTTGACGCGCATTCCGACACCTGGGCCGATGACGACATGGCCCGGATCGACCATGGCACCTTCCTCTACAAGGCGTTGAAGCTTGGCTATGTCGCGCCCGAGACCACCGTCTCTGTCGGCATCCGCACCGACAACCCCGACACCTGCGGGGTGCATATCCTCGATGCGCCCTTCGTTCACCGTGAGGGGATCGAGGCGACGCTGGCGCGCATCCGCGACATTGTCGGCACCCGGCCCTGCTACATCAGCTTTGATATCGACTGTCTCGACCCGGCCTTTGCCCCCGGCACCGGCACGCCGGTCTGGGGCGGGCTCGCCTCCTGGCAGGCGGCGGCGCTTTTGCGCGGGCTCGCGGGGGTGAACCTTGTCGGCGGCGATGTGGTCGAGGTCTCGCCGCCCTATGACCCCACCGGCGCCACGGCGATTGCGGGCGCGCATGTGGCAAGCGAACTCATTGCGCTTTACGGCTTTACCCGCCGCAAGGGCTAAGAGGCAGGTCACAATCGCGCAGGGGCGGGGCAGGGGCTTGCAGCAAGCCTCCTGCCTTCCTACATCGAGCAAAAGCACTGCGGCCGAAGGGGGTTCGGCCGCCAAAGCGGGGACAGAATGCGCAGCGCCTTCCACTTTTTCGGCTGGGCCTTCGGCTTCACAGCAATCGGTCTGATGCTCGCGCTCTGGCTGGGCTTCGTCTACGAGCACACATTCTCCGGCGCGATGTCGTTCTTTTTCGTCGCCTGCGTGCTCGCGGTGCTGGAAATCTCGCTCTCCTTCGACAATGCGATCGTCAATGCGAACAAACTCAGCCGGATGACACCGATCTGGCAGCGCAGGTTTTTGACCTGGGGGATACTCATTGCCGTCTTTGGCATGCGGATCCTGTTTCCGCTGATGATCGTGGTTGTGGCGGCCCATGTGGGGCCATGGGAGGCGATCCGGCTCGCCGCGACCGAACCGCGTGAATATGCCCATATCATCGACGGCGCCCATGTCTCGATTGCCGGTTTTGGCGGCGCGTTCCTGATGATGGTGGCGTTGAGCTACTTTGTCGATGCCGGCAAGGAAGTGCATTGGTTTCCGGCGCTTGAGCGGCGGTTGAGCGCCTGCGCCTCGGTGCGCGGGCTTGAAATCGGCTTTGTGCTGATGCTCGTTCTGTTCGTGGTCTGGGTTCAGCCGATGCAGGAGGAACGCAGCTTCCTGATTGCCGCCTGCACCGGGCTGTTGACCTTTCTCGCGGTCGAGGGCATCGGTCAGGTGATCGACCGCGGGTCGCTCTCGTCGGAAATGGCGCGCGGCGGGATCGGCGCCTTCCTCTATCTCGAAGTGCTGGATGCGTCGTTCAGCTTTGACGGGGTGATCGGCGCCTTTGCCCTGACGCAAAACCTGTTCCTGATCGCGATCGGCCTTGGTATCGGCGCGTTCTACGTGCGCTCGATGACGGTGATGCTGGTGGAACGGCACGCGCTCTCGGAGTTCCGCTTCCTTGAGCACGGGGCGTTCTGGTCCATCCTCGTGCTCTCCGTGGCGATGTTTGCACAAACCCTGATGCCGGTGCCGGAATGGGCGACCGGCTTGCTCGGGGTGCTGTTCATCGGCATGAGCTTCTTTTCTTCGGTGCGCTGGCGGCGTGCCAATCCCGAACCCTGCGAATAACGCGCCTTAACGCCAAAAGCAAAACGCCGCGCAGGGGGCGCGGCGTTTTCAAGGTTGTGATCGGGGTCAGGAGGCGACGCGGAAGCCGTCATCCGGGGCGCCAATGCGGAACACCGAGCCCTGTGCGGCCAGCTCGCCCGCCTGCGATCCAAGCACGGAGACGGCGGCCGAGCTTTCCTCGAACATGGCGGCGTTTTGCTGCGTGAGCTGGTCGAGCTGGTGCACCGCCGAATTGATCTCGGCAAGGCCGGTCGATTGCTCCACCGCCGAGCCCGCGATCGCCTGAACGAGCCCGTCGACTTCGGTCACGAGCCGGTCGATCTCGCTCAGCGCCTGGCCGGATTCATTCACCAGATCAACGCCCTGGCGCACCTGCCGCCCCGAGGTCTCGATCAGTTCCGCGATCTCGCGCGCGGCCTCCGAGGAGCGCTGCGCCAGCGCGCGCACTTCCGAGGCCACAACCGCGAAGCCGCGCCCCGTCTCGCCGGCCCGGGCCGCCTCCACGCCCGCATTGAGGGCGAGAAGATTGGTCTGGAAGGCGATGTCGTCGATCACCGAGGTGATGCGCGAGATCTGGTCTGAGCTTTGGGCAATATCCCCCATCGCGGAAATCGTTTGCTCCACCACGCGGCGGCCCTCGCTGGAGCGGTTGCGCGCCTTGGTCACGGCATTGGCGGCATTGCGCGCGCCGCTTGAGGAGCTTTCAACCGAGGAGGAAAGCTGATTCAGCGCGGCGGCGGTTTCCTCGAGCGAGGCCGCCTGCGTCTCGGTGCGCCGCCCAAGCTCGGCGGAGGCCCCCGAGAGGTTCGTCGTTTCGATGCGGATCGCTTCGGCGCTTTCGACAATCGCGCCGACAAGCTCTTCCATCCGTTCGAGCGCGGCATTGTAATTGGCGCGCAGGGACTCGAATTCGGCCGGCATCGGTCGGGTCAGACGGTAATCAAGCTCCCCCGCCCGCAGCGCGGAGATCCCGTCCTCAAGCTCAAGGATGGCGGCCTTGCGGTCGGTAACATCCGTGGCGAATTTCACCACCTTGTAGGGGCGCCCGTCCTCGTCGAGGATCGGGTTGTAGCTCGCCTGAATCCAGACTTCCTTGCCGCCCTTGCCGATGCGGCAGAACTCGGCCACCTGCGCCTTGCCCGCGCGCAGCTCGTCCCAGAATTTTGCATAAGCGGGGGTGGAGCGCTCCGCCGTGGGCATGAACATTGCATGCGTCTTGCCCTGGATCTCCTCAAGCCGGTAGTTCATCACATTGAGGAAAATGTCGTTCGCCGTCAGGATCGTGCCCTGCATGTCGAATTCGATCACCGCCTGCGAGCGGCCCAGCGCCGCAATCTGCCCGGCACGGTCGATCGCGGTGAGACGGTCCTGGGTGATATCTTGGGCAAATTTGACCACGCCGCAGAGCTTGCCGTCGATCCCGATGATCGGGTTATAGGTCGCGCGCAGGAACACCGGGCGCCCGCCCTTGCCAACCCGCTGGAAGCTGCCAGAGACAAAATCGCCGGTGCGCAACTTGTTCCAGAACGCGGCATAGTCCGGCGTTTCGGCGCCTCCCGCAGGCATGAACATGCTGTGATGCTTCCCGATCACCTCTTCACGGCTGAAGCCCATGGTTTGCAAGAACGCGTCGTTGACATCAAGCACCTTGCCCTCAAGGTCGAATTCGATCACCGCCTGCGAGCGGCGCAGCGCGGCCACCATCGCCTCCATATGCTTGCGCTCTCGCGTTTTTTGCGTGATGTCGCTGGCAAAGCTGAACACTTCCACCACCTTGCCCGAAGCATCGCGCGTCGGCACATAGGTGGTTTCGAGCCAGACAAGCTCGCCCGTTTTGCGCAGCCGGGTCACCGCAAGGCGCTGCACTTGTCCGGCGCGCAGCCCCTCCCAAAATGGGCCGGTGCCGATCGACTTGGCATAGCTCGGCAGCATGAGCTTGCCGAGCGACTGCCCCACCAGTTCCTCGGGGCTGTAGCCCAGAATCTCGCAATAGGCGGGGTTCGCGCTGAGAATTTTGCCATCAAGATCAAATGACACGACAGCCAAGGCTGTTTCCACAGCGTTGGTCAGGGCTTCCTTGCGCTGCATTTGGGGGGCTGCGGACGAGCGGCGAAACAGCATGATGACTCCGTCTGGTTTCGCAAAACTCTACCTGCGCCGCCTTTATGGCCCGTTAATTGCCGTCATTTTCAGCGGGCGCAAAGGTTGAATCTCAGCTTTTGCCCCAGCTCTGCATGACCTTTATGTAATTGGCCCGTTCATAGCCGTCGCCATCCGTGAGCGCGCCATGGCCAAGCTGGCCGCGGATCGCGCCGGGGCCCGCCAGCCCGCGCACGGCGAGCCAGTCCTCCAGCCCGCGCCGCAACTCGCCCATATGCTTGGGCCCATGGCGCAAGAGCGCAGAGGTGGTCATCACCACATCGGCGCCGGCGAGAAGGTAGCGCACCACATCCTCGGAGGTCTCCACCCCGGTCGTGGCCGCGATCGAGCCCGCGATCCGCCCCGAAAGCACCCCGATCCACAAAAGCGGCAGCCGCATCTCGTAGCGGCGCGAAAGCTCCAGCGACGGCGTCACCGTCAGGCCCACCGGGTCGATATCGGGCTGGTAAAAGCGGTTGAAAAGCACCATGCCATCGGCCCCCGCGGCCACGATCCGCCGCGCCATATGCGCGGGAGACGAGAAATAGGGGCTGATCTTCACCGCAAGCGGGATCTCCACCGTGTCACGCACCGCGCGCACCACATCGAGCGTGCGCCGCTCGACATCGGAGCCGGAAACATCGGGGTCGGTGGGCAGGAAATAGACATTGAGCTCAATGGCCGCCGCACCCGCCTCGGCCAGATCATGCGCGAGATCGGTCCAGCCGCTGTCGGTGGTGCCGTTGATCGAGGCAATCACCGGAATGGAGAGCGTGGCGGCCGCCTGCTCCACAAGGGCCAGATGGTTCGAGCTTTCAAACGCAAAGGCCGCCTGCGTCGGAAAGTAGCTCAAGGCCTCGCCAAAGCTCTCGGAGCCATGCGCGACAAGCTGGTCAAGAATGCGCTGCTCGTGCCAGATCTGCTCCTCGAAGACCGAGGGCAGCACCACCGCCCCGGCGCCCTGATCGGCGAGTTCCTTCAGCACGTCGAGCTTGGCGTTGAGCGGGCTCGCCGAGGCGACAAGCGGGCTTTCAAGTTCCAGCCCGAGATAGCGGGTTCTCATTTCCATCGTCGTCCCCTCAGAGCTTGCCCGCCGCGCCCAGCACCTGCGCCGGACCGGGGCCGCCATTCATTGCGGCGAAATCTTCATAGGTGCGATATTTCTCGCGGATCGCCTGTTGTGCCTCGTCCAGTAGCGCGCTTGCCTCCTCGGGCCGGCTCGCGGCAAGGGCCGAGTAGCGCAGCTCGTTGTAAGCATAGTCCTTGAATGGCAGAACCGGGCGGGGGCTGTCGAGCCGGAAAGGTGCGGTTCCGGTGCCGCGCAGTTGCGGGTCGTAACGTAACAACGGCCAATAGCCCGAGGCCACGGCGCGGTCTTGCTGGCCAAGCCCCTGCCGGATGTCGAACCCGTGCGCGATGCAATGGCTGTAGGCGAGGATGAGCGAGGGCCCGTCATAGGCTTCGGCCTCGCGGAAGGCCTGCAGCGTTTGCTGCGGGTTTGCCCCCATCGCCACCTGCGCCACGTAAACGTTGCCGTAAGCCACCGCCTGCAGCGCCAGATCCTTGCGCGCCGTGCGCTTGCCCGCGGCGGCAAACTTGGCAATCGCGCCCAAGGGCGTGGCCTTGGAGGCCTGCCCGCCGGTGTTGGAATAGACCTCCGTGTCCATCACCAGCACGTTCACATTGCGCCCGGAGGCGAGCACATGATCAAGCCCGCCATAGCCGATGTCATAGGCCCAGCCATCGCCCCCCACGATCCAGATCGAGCGGCGCACCAGATGATCGACAACGCTCAGAAGATGCTGCGCCTGTGGCGCCTCGCGATGCGCGAGCAGCCGGGTTTTCAGCGTCGCCACGCGCTCGCGCTGCGCGCGGATCTCGCTTTCGCGGATCTGCGGCGCGGCAAGGATCGCGGCAACAAGATCCTCGCCCAACTCCGGCGCCATCTCTTTGGCCAGGCTGCGCGCAAGGTCGAGATGCTTGTCGGCGGCGAGCCGGAAGCCAAGCCCGAACTCGGCATTGTCCTCGAAAAGCGAGTTCGCCCAGGCCGGGCCGCGGCCCTCGCGGTTTTTCGTCCAGGGCGTGACGGGGAGGTTGCCCGAATAGATCGAGGAGCAGCCCGTGGCATTGGCCACCATCAGCCGGTCGCCAAAAAGCTGGGACAGAAGCTTGACATAGGGCGTCTCGCCGCAGCCCGCGCAGGCGCCCGAGAATTCAAAGAGCGGCTCAAGGAACTGCACCCCGCGCACATTGGCAAAATCCACCCGCGCGCGATCATTCACCGGCAGATGCTCAAAGAAGCTGATCGCCGTGCGCGCGGCGGCGACAAGCGGCGCCTTTTCGGTGAGGTTGATCGCCTTCACCCCCGGCTCGGTCGGGCTTTTTGAGGGGCAGGCCTCGATGCAAAGCCCGCAACCGGTGCAATCCTCGACATGGAACTGCAGCGAGAACCGCGCGCCGGGGTAGCCGCGCGCATTGACGGGGGCGGATTTGAACCCTTCGGGCGCGCCTTCCAGCAGGTCTTCGTCAAAGTATTTCGCGCGGATCACGCTGTGCGGGCAGACGAAGGAGCATTGCCCGCATTGAATGCACAGATCCTCGCGCCAGACCGGCACCTCATCCGCGACGTTGCGTTTTTCCCAGGCGGCGGTGCCGGTGGGGAAGGTGCCATCGGCGGGCAGGAGGCTCACCGGGATCTCGTCGCCGCGGTCCTCCATCATCAGCGCGGTGACCTTGCGCACGAATTCGGGCGCAGTCGCGGGCACCGCCGGGGCGCGGTCGTCGGTGGCGCTCACGGCTTTGGGCACCGTCACCTCATGGAGCCGCTCCAGCGCGCCATCGACCGCGGCCCAGTTCTGCTCGATCACCCGCTTGCCCTTGCGGCCATAGGTTTTCTTGATCGAGGCCTTGATCTGGGCAATTGCCGCCTCGCGCGGCAGCACCCCCGACAGGGCAAAAAAACAGGTCTGCAGGATCGTGTTGGTGCGCCGCCCGAGCCCGACCTCGCGCGCGGCGCGGTTCGCGTCGATCACGTAAAACTTCAGCCCCTTCTCGAGGATTGCCGCCTGTGCCGAGCGCGGCAGCCGGTCCCAGACCTTGTCGGGCCCGACGGGGGCGTTGAGCAGGAAGGTGGCGCCGGGGGCGGCAACCCTCAGCACGTCGATCTTTTGCATGAAGTGGAACTGGTGGCAGGCCACGAAATTCGCCGCATGGATCAGATAGGGCGCCTTGATCGGCCGCGGGCCAAAGCGCAGATGCGAGACCGTCTGCGCGCCCGATTTGTGGCTGTCATAGACAAAATAGCCCTGCGCAAACCGCCCGGCCTCCTCGGCGAGGATCTTCACCGAGTTCTTGTTCGCCCCCACCGTGCCATCGGCGCCAAGGCCATAAAAGACCGCACGCACGGTCTCGTCAGGTTCGGTGACAAAGCCCGCATCGACGGGGAGCGAGGTCAAGCTCACATCATCGGTGATGCCGACGGTGAAGCCCTGTTTTGGCGCGGCCTTCGCCAGTTCGTCATAAACCGCCTTGACCTGCGCGGGGTCAAAATCCTTCGACGAAAGCCCATAGCGCCCGCCCACCACGCGCGGCATGGCGGGCCGGAGGCCGGTTGCGGCGGCTTCGGCAAGGGTGGTGACCACATCAAGAAAGAGCGGCTCGCCGGGCGCGCCCGGCTCCTTGCAGCGGTCAAGCACCGCAAGCTTGGTGCAGGCTGCGGGGAGCGCGGCGCGGAACGCCTCCGCCGGGAAGGGGCGGTAAAGCCGCACGACAATCGCGCCCAGTTTTGCGCCCTTGGCGTTCAGCGCCGTGAGCGTTTCCTCCACCACCTCGGCGCCCGAGCCCATGATCACGATCACCCGCTCCGCCTCCGGGTCGCCCAGATAATCGCACAGCCCGTAGCGCCGCCCGGTGAGCGCGGCAAAGCGCTCCATCTCTGCCGTCACGATGCCGGGCACGGCGGCATGCCAGGGGTTTGCGCCCTCCCGGCTTTGGAAGAACACATCGGGGTTTTGCGCCGTGCCGCGCACCACCGGGTTTTCGGGCGAGAGCGCGCGGGCGCGGTGGGCGCGCACGAGATCGTCGTCGATCATCGCGCGGATCTGCGCATCGGGAATGAGGGTGAGCGTGTTCACCTCATGGCTGGTGCGGAACCCGTCAAAAAAATGCACAAAGGGCACGCGGGCGCGCAAGGTGGCCGCCTGCGCGATCAGCGCCATGTCATGCGCCTCCTGCACCGAGGCGGAGGCGAGCATGGCAAAGCCGGTGGGCCGCACCGCCATCACGTCGGAATGATCGCCAAAGATCGAGAGCGCATGGGTGGCAAGTGCGCGGGCGGCAACATGAAACACCGTGGGCGTGAGTTCGCCCGCGATCTTGAACATGTTGGGGATCATCAGCATGAGCCCTTGCGAGGCAGTGAAGGTGGTGGTCATCGCACCCGCCTGCAGCGCACCATGCACCGCCCCCGCTGCCCCCCCTTCGGATTGCATCTCCTGCACCACCGGCACATTGCCCCAGATGTTGGGGATCTCGCGTGCGGCCCATTCGTCGGCGAGTTCGGCCATGGTGGAGGAGGGGGTGATCGGATAGATGCCGCAAACCTCGTTCACGCGGTAAGCGACATGGGCCACGGCGGTGTTGCCATCCATCACCGCCTGCACTGCCTCCGCAGTCTTCGGGGCATCCATCTGCACAACGGTGTCACGCATGGGGGGCCTCCTCGGGGATCATGTCGAGCGCGCCGCAGGGGCATTGCTCATAACAGCTTGCACAGCCGGTGCATTTTGTCAGGTCGATGGAATAGCCCCGCCCGGGGCCGTGTTTCACAATGGCTTCCTCGGGGCAGGCGGCGTAACAATTGTCGCATTCATAACATTGCCCGCAGGAGTAACAGCGCGCCGCCTCATAGCGGGCCTCCTTGGTGGTGAGGCCCTTGATGATCTCCTGAAAGCCGCCCATCCGTGCCGCCTCGGCAAGCCGCGCCTGGGCGCTCGGCTCGGCATCGGAGTAAACCGGCAGATGCAGCGTGGCAAAATCTGCCACGGGCGGCGCCGTGCGCTCGGAATAGTGCTCGCCCCGGAGCCAGGCGTCGATGTAGCGCGCGGCGCGCTTGCCGTGGCCGGTCGAGATCGTCACCGATTGTTGCGCGGGCACCATGTCGCCGCCCGCAAACACCCCCGTCGCCCCGGTCATCATCTCGCCGGACACGATCACCGCCCCGTCGGGGGTGAATTCGAGCCCCGGCACCGTGTGCAAAAAGCCGCTGTCGCTTTGCTGGCCGAGCGCCAGCACCACCGCATCGGCCGAAAGCGTCTCGATCTCGCCGGTGGGCTGCGGGCGGCCCTCGGCGTCGATCTCCATTCGCTCGACCTGCAGATCGGAGCCGGAGATCTCCTTGATCGTGGTGAGCCAGCGGATCTTCACGCCCTCTTCAATCGCTTCATCGGCTTCAAAACTATGCGCGGGCATATGCGCGCGGTCGCGCCGGTAGACGATGATCGTTTCCGTTGCGCCCAGCCGCTTGGCGGTGCGTGCGGCATCCATCGCGGTGTTGCCGCCGCCATAAACCACCACCCGGCGCCCCAGCATCGGCGGCGCCTCGGCGGAGGTGTCGTGCAAGAGGCTCACCGCATCAAAGACCTTGGCCGCATCGCGCGCCGGGATCTCGACACGCTTGCCAAGCCCCGCACCAATGGCAAGGAACACGGCGTCAAAGCCGCCCTGTTCCTTCTCGGCCATCAGATCCGTGACCTTGTGGTTGAGCGTGATCCGCACGCCAAGATTGGCGATCCGCGCGATGTCGGCGGCCAATTCTGCCCGCGGCATCCGGTAGGCGGGAATGCCGAAATGCATCATCCCGCCCGCCACCGGCCCGGCCTCGCGGATCTCGACCTTATGGCCAAGGCGGGCGAGGTGATAGGCGGCAGAAAGCCCGGCAGGCCCCGCGCCGACGACGAGCACGCGCTTGTCGGTCTCCGAGCGCAGCTTGTGGAACTCCCAGCCCTCGCGCGTTGCCATATCGCCCAAAAACCGCTCGACCGCATGGATCGAGACGGGGCTGTCCACCGTGCCGCGGTTGCAGCCCGCCTCGCAGGGGTGGTAGCACACACGGCCATGCACGGCGGGCATCGGATTGTCTTCGGTGAGCTTTTCCCAGGCCGCGCGGTAGCGGCCCTGCATGGCAAGCGCGAGCCAGGCGCGGATGTTCTCGCCCGCGGGGCAGGCGGCGGTGCAGGGCGCGGTGAGCGTCACATAGCCGGGGTGCTGGCTGCGCACGGGCCCCGTGCCACGATTCCCCTGCGGGCTGACCGAGGGGGTGAAATCCGGTACGCGTGTGCTCATGCTCGTCCTCCGCTGGCGCTGCTGGCAGGCGGTGCCAGATTAGCGAGAGGGGGCGGGGGCTTGCATGACATAGATCAGCCGGGGCGGGGTGACGGGGCGCACAAAATTGCGATCCGCCAAAACAAAGGGGGCGAAGCTTGCGCCGCGCCCCCTTGCAAGACTGTGCCGAAGGCTCAGGCGCCCGCGGGCCCCGGATGCGACCAGTCCGACCCGGAGGGCCCGGCAAAGAAGCCATCGGCAAAGCGACCGCCGGGGGCTTCCGGCAAAAGCTGCGCCACCAGCGCCTCGGCGCTGATGTTCCCCGCGATCCGGTCGGCATAGCCCGCGCACAGGCCGACGAAATCGCCGGTCTGGGGCGAAAGCCGGAGGCTGTCGACCCCCGCCTCGCGGAGCGCTTCGGTGTGATAGGCGGCGCAACCGGTCGCGGCGGAAAGGGTCTGCACCCCGTTCACCGACAAGAAGGCCTGCCCGTCGAGCGTGTCCACCTCGCGGCCATCAAGATCTTCGCCGCAGATGAACTGGCAATTGTCCTTTGCCCGGTCATGCAGCCGCGCATGATAGCAGCGCGCCGAGATCGCCAGCGGCAAGCGGCCATGGCCCCAGACCTCGACCTTGACGCCCGCGTCCTTGCCCGCTTTTGCGAGCGTCGCAATCGAGGCGAGCGGCAGCTCGGGCGGCAGGCAGATCCGCGTGGCGCCGCGCCGGGCCAGATAGCCGAGCGTGCCCTCGTTATAAACGTTCACCAGCGGGCCAACCCAGAAGGGGGTGTTTTCCGGCAGGTGCTTGAGCGCGGAGATGTCGTTGATCTCGACCGGCAGGCCGATGTCAAACAGATCATGCGTCTTGTTGCGCTCGCGCCCGAGTGTCACGAGCCCGAGCGTGGAGAGCGCAACCTCCTTGCCCGCGGCGCGCAGCCCCGCGACCATGTTGGGGATTTCCGCTTCCCAGAACGGCAGGCGCTTGGAGCAGACCACCTCGCCCACCACGACACGCGCGACGGGCGCGGTGTGCAGCCCCTCGTAAAAGGCGCGCATGTCTTCGGCTTTCCAGAAGAACAGGTTTGAGCCGACCGTCAGATCCATCGTCATCTCCAGGTTTTCGCATAGGCCCCGGCAGTGGCGGATTGGCCTTCGGTAAGCCGGGCGAGTTCCGCCAGCGGCAGGTCACGCCCTTCAGCGAGCGCATCGGTGGCAGCGCGGAAGGCGCGCACGACTTCCGCGACATAGGCGCGCGAGCGCTGCCGCCCCTCGATTTTCAGCGCCGTCACGCCCGCTTTCGCCAGCGCCGGAATGAGGTGGCGCGCATCGAGCGACACCGGGTCTTCAAACACATGGCCGGTCTGGCTGCCCGAGGTGAAGCAGCCCTTGCACAGCGTCGGATAGGGCGCCGGGCGGTCTTTCGGCGTGCGGTGGATGGTGAAGCCGCCAAGCTTTGCCGCAAGATCCGGGCCTTCCTCGGCGTAAACCACATGGGAGGCGGGTGAGCACACGCCGTTCATGTTGGGCGAAAGGCCGGTTGCGTAAGAGGAGAGCGCGCAGCGCCCTTCGGCCATCACGCAAAGCCCGCCAAACACAAACGCCTCGGTCTCGACGTCGATCTCCTTGTTGATCGCGGCGATCTCCTGCACGGTCAGCACCCGCGGCAGGACCACCCGTTTCACGTCGAACGTCTCGGCGTAGAAGTTGATTGCATCCGGGTTCGCGGCAGCGGCCTGAACCGAGAGATGGCGGCGCAGCTTCGGGTGATGCGTCGCGGCATAGTCCAAAAGCCCGATATCGGCGAGGATCACCGCATCGGCGCCCGCGGCTTCGGCATCGGCAAGGCGCTGATGCCAGAGCTTTTCGCCGCCCGCGCGCGGGAAGGTGTTGAGCGCGACGAGCACTTTCGCGCCGCGCTTGTGCGCGCCCGCGATCGCCGGCACCAGTTCCTCGGGCGAGAAGTTCAGCCCCGGAAAGTTGCGGGCGTTGGTTTCATCGGCAAAGCCGCAATAGACGGCATGCGCGCCCGCCTCGACCGCAGCGCGCAGCGCCGCGGGGGTGCCCGCGGGGCAAACGAGTTCCATCATGTCCAGCCTCCAGCCAGCGTATCGACGCGGTGCAGCACCAAGCCCGAGCCTTTTTCGGCAAGGTTCACGGCGGGCTGCACAAAGGGTTTGAGCGGACCGGCAAGCTCTGCCAGTTCCGCAGCAAGGTCAAGCTCGGCATCGTCGATTGCATTGCGCAGCGCGACAACGGCAGAGGTGTCGCCCTCGACGATCAGATCGCGCGAGAAAAAGAGCGCGTCGCCGTCATAGGCGCCATGCATCATGCCAAGGAACCCGGCAATCGGCCCGGCGATGCGCGCCTCGGCCTCGGGCGCGCGGCGGTGCGCGGTCAGCTTCACCTTGCCGCCGCGCAGATCGAGCAGCAGAAGGAACGGCAGGTCGGTCGCCTCAAGCAGGAAGCGCGCCTCGCGATACTGTCCAAGGCGCTGGAACAGGCCCGGATGGCGTTTGGCAATGCGCCGCGCCAGAAGGGTCAGCGTCACCGACAGCGGCGCAAGCGGCAAGGGCCGCATCGCCCGGCCCATCAATCTGGGCAGGCGGGGAATCTGATCATGGTCGGACATGGCGCTCCTTTCGTCAGGGATTTCTCCCCTCTTCTAGATGGGCTCCTTTAACGCCGGTCACAATGCGGCAACTTGATCAATGTCAAACCCTGGTCGATACGGGGATGCTAACGCCAACAAGACTTAGGAGGAATGATGCGCAGCCTGCCCGTATTTTCCGATCTGCGGTCCTTCCTCGATTGGGCGAAGGGTCGCAATGATCACAAAACCATCGCCGAGCCTGTGGCGGTGGAACTGCAAATGTCTGCGGTGCACCGTGCCGTTTTGGAGCGGGGCGGCCCGATCCTGCGGTTTGACAAGCCCGTGCTGCCCTCGGGCGCGCACGCGCCGATCCCGGTTGTCACGAATCTCTTCGGCACCACAGAGCGGGTGGCGGCGGGGCTCGGGCTCGCGCTCGATCAGGTGCCGGCGCTGGGCGAATTTCTGGCCTCGCTGAAAGCGCCCGCCCCGGTCGAGGGGATGCGCGATGCGTTTTCGCGCCTGCCGATGCTGAAGGCGGCGCTCTCCACCCGTGTGACCACCTCGAAAAAGGGGCCGGTGCAAGAGGTCGTGCTCGAACCCGGCAAGGGGCTGAACCTCGAAGAGCTTCCGGTGCAGCAGCTTTGGCCCGGCGATGGCGGGCGGCTGTTCACCTGGCCGGTGGTGGTGACGCGGCCCTATGGCTCGGACATGGATGCCGTGATGGGCTACAACCTCGGCATTTACCGCGCGCAGCTTCATGGGCCCGAAAGCATCATCATGCGCTGGCTCGCCCATCGCGGCGGGGCGCAGCATCACCGCACCTGGCTTGCCGCCGGAAAGCCGATGCCCGTCGCCATGGTGCTGGGCGCCGACCCGGCAACGCTTCTCTCCGCTGCGCTGCCCTTGCCCGAAAACGTCTCCGAACTCACCTTCTCGGGCGTTCTGCGCGGCCAGCGCTCGCATCTTGTGCCCGCCAAGACCGTGCCTTTGATGGTGCCCGCCGATGCCGAAATGGTGATCGAGGGCTGGATCCACGCCAATGACACCGCGCCCGAAGGCCCGTTTGGCGATCACACCGGCTATTACAACGCGGTCGAGCCCTTCCCGGTGATGCGGGTCTCGGCGCTCACCCACCGCAAGGACCCGATCTATCTGTCCACCTACACGGGCCGCCCGCCCGATGAGCCCGCGATCATCGGCGAGGTGTTCAACGATCTGGCGCTGCCGGTCATTCGCCAGCAGATCCCGGAGGTGAAAGACCTCTGGCTGCCGCCTGCTGCCTGCTCCTACCGGATTGCCGTGGTGCAGATCAAGAAAAGCTACCCCGGTCAGGCGCGCCGCGTGATGATGGCGCTGTGGGGAATGCTGGCACAGTTCAGCTATACCAAGATGGTGATCGTGGTCGATGACGACATCGACCCGCGGAACTGGGATGACATCGCCTGGGCGCTTGCCACGCGCATGGACCCGGGCCGCGATCTGGTCGTGCTTGACCGCACGCCGATGGATTACCTCGATTTTGCCTCGCCCCTTGAGGGGCTCGCGGGCAAGCTCGGGATTGATGCCACAACGAAGATCGGCACCGAGACCACGCGCGAATGGGGCACGGTGATGGGAATGCGCCCGGAGGATGAAGCCTTTGCCGAGGCCGTGTTGAAACGCCAGTTCCCCGGAGGGCTGAAATGAGCGCGCGTGTGATCCTGGGCGTTTCGGGCGCCTCGGGCGCGGTGCTGGCTTTGGCGGTGGCCGAGGCGCTCACCGCGCTCAAGGTCGAGATCGACCTTGTGATGTCCTCTGCCGCCAAGCTCACATTCGCCACCGAGGCCGAGGCGGGCGCGCTTGAGCGGCTGCAGGGCATGGCGACGCGCAGCCACGCCATAGGCAATGTGGGGGCCGCCATCGCCTCGGGCTCCGCGCCCACGGCGGGGATGATCGTCGCGCCCTGTTCGATGCGCTCGCTTGCCGCGATTGCAAACGGGCTCGACGATAACCTGCTTGTCCGCGCCGCCTCGGTGCAGCTGAAGGAACGCCGCCCGCTTGTGCTGTTGGCACGCGAGGCGCCGCTCACGCTTGCGCATCTGCGCAACATGACCGCGGTGACGGAAATGGGCGGCATCATCCTGCCGCCGGTGCCCGCCTTCTACCTCAAGCCGCAGGGGGTGGCCGAGATCGCGCGCCAGATCGGCGCGCGGGCGGTGGATCTGTTGCGGCTCGGGCCGCCGCAGGCTCAATCGTGGTCGCAGGAGCCCTGAAGGCCGCGGATCTGGTGCAGGCCGCAGCTTTGCATACCGCCCTGGCCCTCGCCATGGCCGCCGCAGCTGCAGTCTCCCTCGCCCTCGCCCTTGCCATGCCCGTGGCCATGGCCAAGCGGGCGCCCGCCGGGCTCCCCCGGTTTCTTTTTGGGGCCGAGGAGGGCGGGCGCAAGGCCCACCGCGAGTGCGGCGTAAGCGATGGCAAAGAAGATCGCTGAGGCCATCAGAACCACTTCCTTCTCGCCCGAGACGCGCAGAACCAGCGCAAGGATCAGTGCCGCCCCGGCAAGCTTGAGCGCACCGGTGGCGTGACCGGGCCGCCCGGCGCGGCCAAGGCTCGTTTTCATCATCACCGCCATCGAAAGGCCCGCCACGGCGCCGATCGCCAGAAGATGCGTGGCGCCGGGGAAGATCTGCATTGCCGTCACCGCCGAGAGGCCCATCGCGTAAAGCCCGAGCCCGAGGCACATGAAGGCAAGGTGGAAGCCCGTCAGCAGCGCGCTGTTCTTGAACGCCCAGCCCGAGCGCCAGAACATGATGCGAAAGAGGTTGGTGGCGCCCGCCAGCACCAGAACGGCGCCAAAGGCGCGCACCGGCAGGAACGCCGCGGGCACGCACAGCGCGGTGAAGATCGGGCCCCAACGGTCGAGCCCCTCCATCGGCCGCGGCAGCGCCGTCTCGCCCGCATGGACCATCGCATTGCGGGTCAGCGCGGCGGTGAGCTGGCCGCCAAAGGCCGCGTTCATCGTGGCGCAGGCCATCAGCCCCGCCATCGCCCCGGTCGAGGCGATGCCCGGCCAGACCCCCATCCAGTCCAGGTGCATGACGAAGTTGGAGAGGAAATGCAGAAGGAAAATGGAGATATAGCCAAGCGTTTTCAGCTTGGTGTCATAGTTTTCCTGCGTCAGCTTGCTGGCAAAGAGCGGCATCGCCACCCGCGCCATCACCACAAGGTCAAAGCCAAGGTCGATCAGCGCCACCAGCGGCGCGGGCAGCGTGGCCGACATCGCCATGGCGATGCGCCCGGCGATCCAGAGCAGGGTCAGCGCCGGAAAGAAGATCCAGCCCAGACCTTTGGGCGCATTGGCCAGAAAGATCCCCGCCATCACCGCGCCGCCATAGCCGAAGATCAGCTCATGGGCGTGCCAGTCCATGCCGATGGCGCGGGTGGGCAACAGCGGGCTGCCGATCCCGGCGCCGATCCAGTGCCCCCAGAGCGCGATTGCGATCACCGTGAAAACCGCGGCGGCAAGGTAAAGCGGGCGGTGGCCTTCACGCAACAGGCGGGGGGCGGCGGGGAACATGGGTGGCTCCATCGGAGAGGGCAGGTCGCTCCTTCGTGCCCCCATCCGCGGCCCTTGGCAAGAGCGCGGCGCGGCGGCAGATCGCAGCACCCGCAAGCGTGATCAGGGCAAAAGCGCACGCGCCTGGGCAAGGCTTTCGGTGCCAAGCCGGGCGAGCACGGCAGCAACATCGCGCAGGGGCCCATCGAGCGGGGAGGAGCGCCGCCAGACCATGCCGATGCGCCGCCCCGGCGCGGGGGCGCACAGCCGCACCCGGTCCACCTGCGCGGAGCGCGTTTCCACCGGCAGCGCGATCTCGGGCAGAAGCGTGACGCCGATGCCCGCGCCGACCATCTGCACGAGGGTGGAGAGCGAAGAGCCCTCCATCACCGTGCGTGCGCCCGCCGGGCCGAGCTTGCAAAAGGTGAGCGCCTGATCGCGAAAGCAATGCCCCTCCTCAAGGAGCAAAAGCCGCATTTCGGGGAGCGTTTCGGCAGAAGGGACGGGCAGGCCTGCCTCGGCGGCGGGGCGCACCAGCACGAAAGCCTCGTCAAAAAGCGGCATCTCGGTGAGCGCCGGTTCCGAGACCGGGAGCGCCACCACCGCCGCATCGAGCCGCGCCTCGATCAGATCGGTGACGAGTTTGCCCGTCACCGCCTCGCGCGGAAAAAGCTCAAGCCCCGGAAAGGCGTCAGAAAGCGCCCCCACCATCGCGGGGAGCAGATAGGGGGCAACGGTCGGGATCACGCCAAGCCGCAAGGGCCCCGAAAGCGGGCCACGCGCGGCGCGCGACAACTGATCGAGCGCATCGACGGCGCGCAAGATCTCGCGCACGCGCGGCGCAAAGGCGGCGCCGAGCGCGGTGAGGTGGATCTGCCGCGCCGAGCGTTCGACAAGGGCACCGCCGATTGCCGCCTCCATCTCGCGGATCTGCACCGAGAGCGCGGGCTGGGAAATGGCGCAATCCGCGGCGGCGCGGCCAAAATGGCCGGTGCGGACGAGCGCATCAAAATAGCGAAGCTGCTTCATGGACAGGTTGAGCATAAAAAATTCCTATCGAACCCTTCGGATAATGCAATTGGAATTTATCAGGCTCTCCCTCTACCTTGGTCTCAACCGCCGGATGATCTGGTTGGAACACTGCTAAAATAGACCGAGGAGGAAGGACCATGGACGGACACGACGGGAAAGGCGCGGGCAAATGCCCGGTGATGCATGGCGGAGCGACGGCGCTGGGCGCGGATACGATGCGCTGGTGGCCCAATGCGCTCAATCTCGACATCCTGCATCAGCACGATGAAAAGACAAACCCTCTCAAGGGCTTCGCCTATCGCGAGGCGGTGAAGGGGCTGGATTTCGAGGCGCTGCGGGCGGATCTGCAGGCGCTGATGACGGACAGCCAGCCGTGGTGGCCCGCAGACTGGGGCCATTATGGCGGGCTGTTCATCCGCATGGCCTGGCATGCGGCGGGCAGCTACCGTTCGGCCGACGGGCGCGGCGGCGGCAACACCGGCAACCAGCGTTTTGCGCCGCTCAATTCCTGGCCCGACAACGTCAGCCTCGACAAGGCGCGCCGTCTGCTGTGGCCGATCAAACGCAAATACGGCAACAAGATCTCCTGGGCGGATCTCATTCTTTATGCGGGCACGGTGGCCTATGAATCGATGGGGCTGAAGCCCTATGGCTTCGGCTTTGGTCGTGAAGATATCTGGGCGCCGGAGAAAGATGTCTATTGGGGCGCCGAGACCGAATGGCTGGCGCCGTCGGATGGCCGTTACGGCGATGTCGAGAAGCCCGACACGATGGAAAACCCGCTCGCCGCGGTGCAGATGGGGCTGATCTACGTCAACCCCGAAGGCGTGAACGGCAAGCCCGACCCGGCGAAAACCGCGCTTCATGTGCGCGAAACCTTTGCCCGGATGGGGATGGATGACGAGGAGACCGTGGCGCTTACCGCGGGCGGCCATACCGTGGGCAAGACGCACGGCAATGGCGATGCCAGCCAGCTTGGCGCCGACCCGGAAGCGGCGGATGTGACCGCGCAGGGGCTTGGCTGGGCAAACCCGACGATGGGTGGCAAGGCGGCGAATGCCATCACCTCGGGCCTTGAGGGCGCCTGGACCACGCATCCGACGCAATGGGACATGGGCTATTTCGAGATGCTCTTTGGCCATGACTGGGAGCTGCGCAAATCGCCCGCCGGGGCCTGGCAATGGGAGCCGGTGACGATTGCCGAGGAAGACAAGCCCCTCGATGCCTCCGACCCGACGCAGCGCCACAACCCGATGATGACGGACGCCGACATGGCGATGAAGGTGGACCCGATCTACAACGCGATCTGCCAGAAGTTCATGGCCGACCCCGCGGCCTTCAACGACGCTTTCGCCCGTGCCTGGTTCAAGCTTTTGCACCGCGACATGGGGCCGAAGGCGCGCTACCTCGGCCCCTGGGTGCCGCAGGAGGATCTGCTCTGGCAAGATCCGGTGCCCGCGGGCGCCACGGGCTACGATGTGGCGGGGCTGAAGGCGGCGATTGCGGCCTCGGGGCTCACGACCGCCGAAATGGTGGCGACGGCCTGGGACAGTGCGCGCACCTTCCGGCAGTCTGACCTGCGGGGCGGGGCGAATGGCGCGCGGATCCGGCTTGCGCCGCAAAAGGACTGGGAGGGCAACGAGCCTGACCGTCTGGCCCGGGTGCTGGCGGTGCTCGAACCGCTCGCGGCGCGGTTCGGCGCCTCGGTCGCCGATACGATCGTGCTTGCGGGCTGTGTCGGCGTTGAGGCTGCGGCAAAGGCCGCGGGCGTGCCGGTGGATGTGCCCTTTACCCCGGGACGCGGCGATGCCAGCCCCGAGATGACCGACGCGGCAGGCTTTGACGTGCTTGAGCCAATTCACGATGGCTTCCGCAACTGGCTCAAGAAGGATTATGCGGTGGCGCCTGAGGAGCTGCTCTTGGACCGCGCCCAGTTGATGGGGCTGAGCGCCCCGGAAATGGTGGTTCTGCTCGGCGGTCTGCGCGTGATGGGCGCCAATGCGGGCGGCGCGCCCGAGGGGGTGTTTACCGACCGGGTGGGGGCGCTGAGCACCGATTTCTTTGTCAACCTGACCGATATGGGCAACACCTGGGCGAAAGGGGCGGGCGGCTATGAAGTGCGCGACCGCGCCACGGGGGCGCTGAAATGGCCCGCCAGCCGGGTGGATCTTGTGGTCGGCTCGAATGCGATCCTGCGCGCCTATGCCGAGCTTTATGCGCAAGACGATGCGGCGGAGAAATTCGTGTGCGATTTCGTCTCCGCCTGGGTCAAGGTGATGGAGGCGGATCGGTTCGATCTGCGCGCCTGAGCGCCCCTGCGAGGGGGGAAGTCGGGGGGAGGTCGGGGGGCTTGCCGCCCCCCGAGCCCCCCGCCCGGCGGGGCCGGCGGGCCCCTCCGGGCCTCCGCGCGGGCGGCGCTTTTGATCAGGCGGTGAGCGCTTGCGCCGAGGCGCGGGCGCTTTCAAAATTGCGGATCGCGCCCTTGCGGGCATCGCCCAGAATCACCGCGCCCTCGACCCGGGTCGAGCGGCTTTCGGCATCGGTGGGGCACCAGCCGGAGGCATCGGTGAGGCCCGCCGCCTGCGCGAGACGCCCGGCCTCCTGCGGCGCGATGAAGTTCACGACATCGGCGGTGATCCGGCCCGCGGCGGTCTCGATCCGGCCACGGCGGCTGTCGACGGCGAGCACCTTTGCCCCCTGATCCGCGCCGATCCAGCGCATGTTCCGGGTCAGCCCCTGCAGACCTGCGGCGATGGCGAAGGCGCCTGCAAGCGCGGCATCGCCGCTTTCGTCGAGCACGGTCAGGCGCGCGCCCTCGGTTTGCGCCACCTTGCGCGCGAGCGTGAGCGCGCGGCCGAGCGCCACCTGCGGCGCGCCGATCTCGGCGGGAAGGCGCAGCACCACATGGCCGCGCGCGGGGAGCGCCGCAAGCTGGGCGGCAAGCCGGCGCGCCTCGCGCTCCGAGCCCCAGGCGGCGGGCCAGTCGTGCCGCGCCACCGCATCGAGCCCGGCGATGTCTTCGGCGCGCGGCGCGGTGCCGGGCGCAAGAATGAGCCGGTCAAAGGCGAGGCTGCGGCCCGAGAACAGCGCCGCACGCCCGGCGCGCCAATCGACCCCCGTCACCTCGTCGATCTTGACGGAAACCCCCGCGGCGGCGAGCGCAGCGAGGCTCAGCCCCGGGGCGGGGCGCTCGAACGCGGTCGCGGCGGTGTCGCGGCCAAGGCGGGTGGGGTCGCGCTCCAGCAGCACCACGGAGGCGCCGGGGCTCTGGCGCGCAAGCCCGGCGGCGGCGAGGGCGCCGGCGGGGCCCGCGCCGATCACGAGGGCGCGTTCGCTCCGGCCGAGGCGGAGGCTGGCGCCGGTTGCCACCAATGCGGCACCGGAGAGAAGGCCGAGGGTCAGGCTGCGGCGGCTCAGGCGGGTCATCACATGTCTCCTTTGACGCGAGGCGTTGGGCGCTTGTTCAGCGTTTCTTTTCAAGAAGTTCGGCTTCGGGATGGATCGGGCGGTAGATCTCCACCCGGTCGCCTTCCCGCAGTTCCCGTTCGGGTTTGCAGATCTGGCCGAAAACCCCGATCTTCATTTCCGCGAGATTGATCTCGGGGAATTGGTCGAGCAGCCCCGAGCGGTCGATTGCATCTTGCGCCGTGGCGCCCTCGGGCACATCGACATGTTTCCAGACCTGCACGGTCGGCTTGGCATAGGCGACACCGACGATCATTCGTCATCCTCCATTTGCGGCACCGGGCCGAGCGCCCCCGCGGCGGTGAACACCCGCGGCGCGCGCATCTCCTTGATTTCCTCGTCGATGCTCTTGCCGCGCGCGTCGATGATCGACTTGAGCGCCAGAAGCACGCCGACGATGATGAAGCCTCCGGGCGGCAGGATCAGGATCAGGAAGCCCGGAAAGTTGGAAAAGACCGTGGTTTCCATGAAGGCGAAATGCGCGCCGAGCAGCACCGAGGCATTGGCAAAGAGCGTGCCCGAGCCGAAAACCTCGCGCAAAGCCCCCACGACGACGAGCGCGAGGGTAAAGCCGAGCCCCATCGTCAGCCCGTCCCAGAGCGAAGGCAGGATGCCGTTTCTGGAGGCAAAAGCCTCGGCGCGGCCCAGGATGGCGCAGTTGGTCACAATGAGCGGGATGAAGAGGCCGAGCACCTTGTGCAGGTCATGCACATAGGCGTTGAGCGCCATGTCGACCACGGTGACGATGCAGGCGATGATCAGCACAAAGGCGGGAATGCGGATTTCGGGCGCGATCACCTTGCGCAGCGCCGAGATCATCGCGTTCGAGACGATCAGCACCGCGGTGGTGGCGAGCCCCATGCCAAGCCCGTTGGTCGCCGTGCCGGTGATGGCCAGCGCGGGGCAGAGCGCCAGCATCTGGCCAAAGACGATGTTTTTGTCCCAAAAGCCCTCGCGGGCGATCTTGGCATATTGGTTCGACATCGCTTGCTCCCTCAGTTCGCGAGCGGCGCGGTCAGCGCGGCCTGATTGCGGGCGAAGAATTCGAGCCCGCGGCGGATCGTGCCCACCACGGCGCGCGGCGTGATCGTGGCGCCGGAGAACTGGTCGAAAATGCCGCCGTCGCGCTTCACCTTCCAGCCGTCGGGCGTCGGGTCGGAGAGCGAGCGGCCGGTGAAGCCCTCGATCCAGTCGGTCTTCGCCACTTCGATCTTGTCGCCAAGGCCGGGGGTTTCGGCATGCGAGAGCACGCGCACGCCCAGAAGCGAGCCATCGGGGGCAACCCCGATCAGCACCCGGATCGCGCCGGAATAGCCGTAGCCGGTCAGCTCGAAGGCGGTGCCGGTGACGGTGCCCGCCTTCGCCGCGATATGCACGGAGACCGGGCCCGCGGCGGCGTCCGTCACGGTGCGCATGTCGGTGGCGGGGCTGTTGTCATAAAGGCTTGCGGGCAGCACCTGCGCGAGCGAGGCGGCAAGGTCATCGGCGCCGCGCGCGGCAATCGGCGCCTCGGTCGCCTGATCGGCCCAGGCGAGCAGCCCGGCGGTGACGAGCGAGAACAGCCCGAGCATCAGCCCATGCGCGAGGGGCGAGGATTTGAACCAGCTTTTGCGCGGTTTTTCGGCGGGCTCGGTCATGCCTTGGCTCCCGTATCCTTGGCGGAACGTTTTGGCTTGGCGATCGGCAGCGGTTTGCCGGTCCGGGTGCGCCCGAACACACGCGGGCGGACATAGGTTTCAATGAGCGGCGTGCAGGCGTTCATCAAGAGCACCGCAAAGGCCACGCCCTCGGGGAAGGAGCCCCAGGTGCGGATCACGAAAATGAGCGCGCCGATGCCGATGCCGTAAAGCATCTTGCCGAGCGCCGAGACCGGCGAGGTGACGTAATCGGTGGCGATGAAGAAGGCGCAGAGCATCGTCGAACCGGAGGTCAGATGCAGGATCGGCGGGGCGAAGCGGTCGGGCGCGAGGCTCGAGGCAATGGCAGAAAGCGCGGCGATCGTGCCCAGAACCGAGAGCGGGATGGCAAGCGTGATGATGCGCATGAAGACGAGCGCAAGGCCGCCCAAAAGGATCAGCACGGTCGAGGTTTCGCCCATGCTGCCCGGCACGAGGCCGATCAGCCGCGCCTTGAGGTCGGCCAGATCGGGCGTGATCGCGCCCATCGTGGCTCCCGCGCCGATCTGGCTCTTGATATGGCTCAGCGTCGAGGCGGAGGAGACGGCGTCAAACTCGGTCGAGCCGGCAAAGGTGATGGCGAGCGAATGGACAAAGCCCGGCCCGTCAAACAGGCCCACCGGCGGCACCCATGTCGTCATTTGCACCGGAAGCGCGATCAGCAGCATGGCGCGGGCGACCATCGCCGGGTTGAAGAGGTTTTGCCCGAGCCCGCCAAAGAGATGCTTGGCGATGACAATGGCGATGCCGGAGCCGATCACCCCGACCCACCAGGGCGCATAGGGCGGCAGCGTCATCGCGACGAGCCAGCCCGACAGGAGCGCCGAGCCATCGCGCGCAAATTGGCCCAGCGGCTTGCCCGCGACCCACAGGCACGCAAGCTCAAAGAGATAGGCCGAGAGCACGGTGACACAGAACAAAAACACCGCCGGCCAGCCGAACTGGTAAAGGCCAAAGAGCGTGGCGGGAGCGAGGGCCAGCACCACCGCCAGCATCGTGCGCGACACGGTGAAGACGGTATGGGTATGCGGTGCGGCCAGAAGCGGTTGCGCGGTCACGGATTGGCCTCCCCCTGGGCTGTGGCGGCTGTTGCGGCGGCGACGGCCGCAGCCTTGGCGGCATCGGCCTTTTTCTTGGCGTCCATCTCGGCCTTGCGCTTGGCCATCGCCTGGCGCTTCGCCTCGGCAATCGCCTCTTCGCGGGCCTGCCGCGCGGCGGCGAGGCGTTTGGTTTCCTCGGCCTGATGCTTGCGGCTTTGCTTTTCGGCAAGCTTGCCCTTGGCAAAGTGGAAGGTCTGCACGAGCGAGATATTGGCCGGGCAGTTGTAAGAACAGCAGCCGCAGGTCAGGCAATCCATCAGCCCGATCTTGGCGGCGCCGTCGAGATCATCGGCCTGAATGCGCGCGTTCATGTCGAACGGCGTCAGGCCCACCGGGCAGCCTTGCACGCAGCGCCCGCAGCGGATGCAGGGCATCACCTCGTTGCCGGGGGTTTCGGCGCGGGTCAGCGCGAGGATGCCGTTCGAGCCCTTCACAATCGGCACGCGGCGGTTGGCGATCGGCTGGCCCATCATCGGCCCGCCCAAAAGCAGCCGGTCAGGCTCTTCGACAAAGCCGCCGCAATGGGCGATCACTTCGGAGACCGGCGTGCCCAGGAGCACCTTGACGTTGGCGGGCCGTTTGATGCCGCGCCCCGAAACGGTGACGATGCGGGTGATCAGCGGCTCGCCGTAGCGCACCGCATTGTGCACCGCATGCGCGGTGGCGACGTTATGGACCACCACGCCAAGGTCGGCGGTGAGCGCGCGGGCGGGCGTTTCCTTGCCGGTGAGCAGGCGCACGAGATGCTTTTCCGAGCCCATCGGATATTGCGTCGGCACCACCTTGACCTGGAAGGTGTAGTCGAGCGCGCGGTTGTAGCGGCTCATCGCATCAATGGCTTGCGGCTTGTTCGATTCAATCGCGACGATGATCTGTTTCACGCCCAAGGCGCGGCCCATGATGCCGATGCCGTCGGCGATCTCTTCGGCGCGCTCGCGCATCAGCCGGTCGTCGCAGGTGAGGTAGGGCTCGCATTCCGCGCCATTGATGACGAGCGTGTGCAGGTCGTATTTGGCGCGCAGATTGAGCTTCACCGCCGAGGGGAAGGTGGCGCCGCCCATGCCGACGATGCCGGCTTCCGCCACCTGCGCGGCGATCTCTTCGGGCGTGGCATTCTCGGGGCGGATACGGGGCAGGTGCGGGCCCCAGGTGTCTTCGCCATCGGGGCGGATGGTGATCGTTGGCACCGGCAGGCCGGAAGGATGCGGCGCGGTGAAATGGCCCACCGCGATCACCCGGCCCGAGGTGGGCGCATGGATATTGGCAGAAACCGGCCCGCGCGCCTTGGCGATGAGCTGGCCCTTGAGCACGTAATCGTCGCGCTGCACCACCGGCTCCGCCTCGGCGCCGATATGCTGCTGCAGGGGCAGGCGGATCAGGGTCGGGATCGGCATCGTCTCGATCTCGGATTCCGAGCTCAGATATTTGCGCGGATCGGGGTGCACGCCCTTGAAGGAGAAGAGCTGCGAGGGCCGAAACAGAGTGCCGAGAGTGGGCAGAACGCTCATGCTGCTTGCTCCGTGCTGGCGGCCTCACGCCGCGGTTCGGGTTTGTCCCAGTACCATTGCCGCAGCGACTTCGGCTTGACGCGCTTGACGATCGCCTCGGTCGGGCAGACGTCGATGCAGGCGTCGCAGCCGGTGCAGGCATCGGTGATGACGGTGTGGATCTGCCGGTTCGCGCCGATGATGGCGTCGGTCGGGCAGCGCTTGAAGCATTTGGTGCAGCCGGTGCAGTGGTCCTCGAAGATGAAGGCGACCATCGGCTCGGTTTCGGCCATGCCCGCAAGCGAGACCCCGCCGCCGCCGCAATCGATCTCCTGCACCACTTCGGCGAGCGCCAGCGCCACATCGCGCCCGCCCGGGGTGCAGGCAGTGACCGGCGCCTGGCCCTCGGCCATCGCCTCGGCAAGGCCGTGGCAGCCGGGGTAGCCGCAGGCGCCGCAATTGGTGCCCGGCAAGATCGCGTCGATCGCATCGACCACCGGCGGCGCCTCCACATGGAAGCGGCGCGCGGCGAAGCCCAGCATCAGCCCGAGCCCAAGCCCGAGGGCAGACATCGCTCCGACGGCTTCAATCATCTTTCTCTCTCCTCTGGGGCAGCGGTTGCGGGGCAGGGGATCAGTTCGGAACGAGACCGGCGAAGCCCATGAAGGCCATCGACAGAAGCCCCGCCGAGACGAAGGCGATCGGCGCGCCCTTGAACGGGACCGGCACGGCAAGCTGCGCCATGCGCTCGCGCATGCCCGCAAAGATCACCAAAACGATGGTGAAGCCCGCCGCCGAGCCAAAGCCGTAAAGCAGGCTCGAGGCGAGGCCGTGGCCCTCTTGAATGTTCAAAAGCGCAACGCCGAGCACGGCACAGTTCGTGGTGATCAGCGGCAGGTAGATGCCAAGCGAGCGGTGCAACCCGGGCGAGAGCTTGCGCAGCACCGTCTCGATGAATTGCACGATCGCGGCGATCACGAGAATAAGGCTCAGGATGCGCAGATAGCCAAGGTCGAGCGGTTCAAGCACCAGCGTTTCGACCATCCAGCTCGCACCCGCAGCCAGCGTCAGCACGAAGGTGGTGGCGAGCCCCATGCCGATCGCGGCATCGGTCTTGCGCGACACGCCCATGAACGGGCAAAGCCCGAGGAACTTCACCAGAACCACGTTGTTCACCAACGCCGTGCTGAGCAGGATCAGGAAAAAATCATGCATCTGGGTCTCCGCCTCGGGGATGGCCCGCCGGATCGCGGGACTGCCTGAGGGTGATGGAGCAAGCTCCGTGCCATCCGCCCCAAAAGGGCCGCTGGAGGGGCGGGCGTCACGTGGCCGTGATCTGGCTCCGGCCGGGGGCTTGCCGCATCCGGGCGGCGGGGCCGGGCGGGCACTCTTCAATCCTCCGCGCGCTCGCGCAGGGGCGGGTCGCGCGCGTGCGTGTGCCCGCGCGCGTGAGCGCGCCCTCGCTTGTAGGGTTTGCTACAATTTGTCGGGGCTGCTCCATCACGGCTTCGGGAGCGCAGCTTTGCGACAAATCCGTAACCTGTGGGCGGTGTGCGAACGCCGCCTTGCCGCCCCGGCCGCCCGGCGCGGCCTTGGCGGCTGTGGTGTGCTGTCGCGGCCGGTCCGCCGGGGCGACGGGAATCCCCCGCGCGCGGGGGATGGCATGAAGCTTGCTTGATCCATTGTGGCGGCCATCGCTGCCCGATCACATCGTCAGGAGTTTCTCTTGCCCTCCGAAGCCCTCCACTTGCGCCCCGCGGCGCCCCGCACGACCGGCCCCGAAGGCGCGGTTCCCGTGGCCAATGGCGTGCATTGGATCGGCGCGCTCGATCCCGGCTTGCGCAGCTTCGACGTGATCTTGAAAACCGCAAATGGCACCACCTACAATTCCTACCTCGTGCGCGGCACCGAGGGGGTGGCGGTGATCGACACCGTGAAGGCGGAATTTGCGCCCGCCTTTTTTGAACGGCTTGAGGCGGTCGCGCGCTATGACGAGATCCGCTACATCGTGCTCAACCATCTTGAGCCCGACCATACCGGCGCCGTGCCCGAGCTGATCCGCCGCGCGCCGCAAGCGGAGATCCTGCTCTCCCCGCGTGGCCTGCCGATGCTGCGCGCGCTGTTGGGCGAGGCTTTTGACGCCGCTCATGTGAAACCCGTCACTACCGGGCGCGCGGTGTCGCTCGGGGGGCGGACGCTGGCCTTTTTCAACACGCCTTACGTGCACTGGCCCGATACGCAATGCACCTGGCTGCCGGAAGAGCGGGTGCTTTTCACCTGCGATCTCTTTGGCAGCCATTTCTGCGACGGGCGGCTGTTTGAGGACCGGGTGGATGATTTCCGCCACGCCTTCGACAATTACTTCGACCGGATCATGCGCCCGTTCCGCAGCTTTGTGATTTCGGCGCTCGATCTGATCGAGCCTCTCGATTTTGCCATGATCGCCCCCGCGCATGGCCCGATCTTGCGGGCGCGTCCGCGCGACTGGCTCGCGCGCACCCGGGCGCTGGCCACGCCGCGCCCGAAGGCGGAAACCGCCGAGAAGGTGCTGCTCATTTTCTACGTCTCCGCTTATGGCGCGACCGCCCAGCTGGCGCAGGCGATCCATGACGGTGCGGAAGAAGAGGAGGGCGTGCGGGTCTCGCTCTTTGATCTCGAAGGCGCCGATATCGACCCCTTCCTCGATCTGATCGAGGAGGCCGACGGGCTGGCCGTGGGCACGCCCACGATCAACGGCGATGCCGTGCGCACGGTGTGGGATTTGCTCGCCCGCCTCGTCGATATCGAGACCCGCGGCAAGATGGGCGCGGCCTTCGGCTCTTATGGCTGGTCGGGTGAGGCAGTCCGCCTCGTTGAAACCCGGCTGCAAGGGCTCAAGATGCGCCTGCCCGAACCGGGGCTGCGGGTGAAGCTGCATCCCTCGGACGAGGAACTGGAAGAGGGGCGCGCCTTTGGCCGCCGCCTTGCCCAGCAGCTTACGGGCCGCGCCCCCCCGCGCGAGATCGACTTTGCAGAACTTGCCGCCCGCTGAACAAAAAACCCAGGAATTCCAAAGGCAAACCCCAGAGGACAGAGCATGGAAAAGGCGACACTGACCTTCACCGATGTTGCGATCACCGTCAATGTGCCCCCCGGAACGCGCATCATCGAGATGTCGGAAAAGGTCGGCTCGGGCATCACTTACGGCTGCCGCGAGGGCGAATGCGGCACCTGCCTCACGCATGTGCTCGAAGGCGCCGAGAATCTCTCCGAACCGAGCGCGCTCGAAATGCGGGTGCTGTCGGAAAACCTTGCCGGCAGCGACGATCGGCTCGCTTGCCAGTGCCGAATCCTTGGCGGCAACGTCAAGGTCCGTCCGGGCTGACCCCGGCCGCCCGCCCCACCCACCGCAAGCGCCGCTTGCACATTCAGGCAAGGAAAGGACACTCCCCATGGCCATGAAGATCGACCCGACCCTTTGCACCTCTTGCGGCGATTGCGAGCCGCAATGCCCGACCGAGGCGATCGCGCCGAAGAAGGGCGTTTATGCCATCAACCCCGATCTGTGCAACGAATGCGAAGGCGAGCATGACCTGCCGCAATGCATCTCGACCTGCATGGAAGACGGGTGCATCACGCCGATCGAGGCCTGAGATGACAGGCTGCGCCCCCGCAGGCCGGCCCGATCCGATGGCCGGGGACCTTGCGCCCCGCGCTCTGGTCGAGCGGCTGCGGGTGGTCGCGGTCGGGCCGGAGCGGCTCACCGTTCTGGCCGACCGGGCCGCGGGCTGCGCTGCCTGTGCCTCCCGCAAGGGCTGTGGCACCGGCGCGCTGGCCCAACTTTCGCGCCCGCAACTCCTTGAAATCGCTCGTCCCCCGGGACTCGATATTCATCCGGGCGATGAGGTCGAGGTGGAGATGGGCGGCAATGCGTTTCTCGCCGCGGCGGGGCTTGCCTATCTTCTGCCGGCGCTCGCTTTGGTGGCCGGTGTCGCGCTCGCCTCGGGGCTTGGCCTTGGCGATCTGGGGGCGGGGCTCGCGGGGCTTGGTGCGCTTGCGCTCGGCTTCGCGCCGGTCGCGCTGATCGAGCGGCGCCGCCGGGGCGTGTCGGACCTGCGCGCGGTCGCGGTCCATCCGCCCAAAGCCGCGAGCTGCTGCGAATGAACGCGCGGGGCGCGCTTTTTCGGGTGTCTGTGGCGCTGGCGGCGGCTCTGGCGCTGGCGGGCGGCGTGCGCGCGCTGCGCCCCATGCCCGATGTGAGCGAGTCTCTCTATCTCTTTGGCACGATGGTCGAAATCGAGATCCATGGGGTCGATGACGCGACCGCCCGCGCCGCGATTGCGGCGGTTGATGCGCATCTCGAAACGCTTCATCGTGATTGGCACGCCTGGCGCCCGGGGGAGCTCGAAAGCCTCAATGCCGCGATTGCCGCGGGCGCGCCCTTCACCGTCGATGCGCCGATGGCGGCCGTGTTGACGCAGGGCCGGGCGCTTGCCTGTGCCTCGGACGGGCTTTTCGATCCCGCCATCGGCGCTCTGGTCGAGGCCTGGGGCTTTCATGCCGATACGCTTCCCGAGGGCGATCCGCCGCCCGCCGCGGAGATCGCGCGCCTTGTGGCGGCGCATCCGCGGATGACGGATCTGACGATTTCGGGCCGTGAGGTGCGCTCAAGCAATCCGGCGGTGCAGCTCGATCTGGGCGCCTATGCCAAAGGCGCGGCGCTCGATCTGGCCGAGGCGGATCTGCGCGCGGCGGGCATTACCGATGCCGTGCTCAATGCGGGCGGGGGCGTGCAGGTGATGGGCCGCCACGGCGCGCGGCCCTGGCGGGTGGCGATCCGCGATCCCTTTGCCTGGGGGGTGGTTGCGGCCCTGGAGCTGCAGCCCGGAGAATCTCTGCACACGTCAGGCAATTACGAGCGCTACCTTGAGGCCGGGGGCTTGCGCTTTTCGCATATTCTCGACCCGCGCAGCGGGCGGCCCGTGACCGATATCGTCTCCGTTTCGGTGCTGGCGCAAAACGGCGCGCTGGCCGATGCCGCTGCCACCGCGCTGAGCGTGGCGGGCGCGAAGGACTGGCCGCGGATTGCCGCGCAGATGGGCGTTGAGAACGTGCTGATGATCACCGGAGCGGGCGAGATTTTCGCCACCCCGGCGATGCGGGCGCGACTCGCGCCGGTGGGGGGGGATTTTCCGGCGCCGGTGAGCCTTGTCGATCTGCCCAAAGTGTCTGCGCCGCGCTGCGATTAAGGGCGAAAAGGCGACAAAATGCGCTGGCATGGCCCTTGCTGTGCGAAGATCGGGGGGCTGCCCCCGACGATCACGACACAGTGATGACAACAAGGAGACAGCGATGCCGAATATTACTTTCAGCGCACCGATCATGAAGAAGGACAAGACGATTTACGCCGTCGCGGGCAACACCTCGACGATCCTTGCGCTGGCCAAGGAACATGAGATCCCGATCCCGTTTGAATGCGGCGACGGCGATTGCGGTTCGTGCCTGATCGAAGTAACAGCACTGGGCGACAAGCCGCTGATGGGCATGGCGCTGACCGAAAAAGAGAAGGCGCGGCTCAAGGAGTTGCAGATGATCTCGCCTGCAGAACTCGAACTGGCGGAAGTGAATGACACGCCGCCGCGGTTCCGCCTCGCCTGCCAGTTCATCCCGCGCGACGAGGATGTGCTGGTGAGCTTCACGGGCACGCCCGGCGGTTCTGCCTGAAACGATCCGGCGCGCCGCCTCCCCGGCGCGCCGGCCAACGACCCGATCGAGGACCAAGCATGAAAACCAATTCCCGACTGCCGGAAGTGATCTTCCACACCCGCGTGCGCGACGAAAGCGTGGGCGGGCCGAACCCCTACCGCTGGCAGGACATGACCACGGCAGATTATTTCGCCGGCAAGCGGGTGGTGCTGTTCGCGCTGCCGGGTGCTTTCACGCCGACCTGCTCGACCTATCAGCTGCCGGGCTTCGAGAACGGCTTTGGCGATTTTGCCGCCAAGGGGATCGATGCGATCTACTGTCTGTCGGTCAACGACAGTTTCGTGATGAACCAATGGGCGAAAGCGCAGGGGCTCGAAAACGTCAAGGTGATCCCGGACGGGTCGGGCGAGTTCACGCGCCGCATGGGGATGCTGGTGCGCAAGGACAATCTCGGCTTTGGCCTGCGCTCGTGGCGCTATGCGGCAGTGGTGACCGATGGGGTGATCGAGGCCTGGTTCGAAGAGCCCGGCCTGATGGACAATTGCCCGGAGGACCCCTACGGCGTGTCGAGCCCGGAAAATGTGCTCGCGTGGCTGAGCCAGGCGCAAGCCGCCTGAGCCGCGACAGCGTTGGAGAGAGAGCAAGGCCCCGCCATTGGCGGGGCCTTCGCTTTTGGGGCGCTTTGGAGGGTGTTTCGCCTCGGCAGAGCCGAGGCGACCCGCCGGGGGCTTCGCCCCCGGACCCCCATTGCCGAAAAAGAGATTGGCGGGCGCCGCCGAAACGACGAAGCGCGGAGCGTTGGAGCGCTCCGGGCTTGCCGTCCTGAAATCAGTGGTGCGGTTGAGAAGACTCGAACTTCCACGGGAGTTACCCCACAGCGACCTCAACGCTGCGCGTCTACCAATTCCGCCACAACCGCACGTTCTGACTTGGTGAGCGGGGATTTAGCGGAGCCCGCGGGGAATGAAAAGACCCATTTTGACGCAATCTGCATTTCCGCGCATTTTTTTTTGCGCGCCGCCGCAGCCGGTCCGGTGCGTGGGAAGCCGGCGGGCAATCGGCCGGAAATTGGTTTGCGCAAAGCGCCCCGAGGAGACGTATTTCGCACTGCGTGCGGGGGAGGGGGGCCGAGGGGGGAGCCGGG